>CANFSY010000073.1 GCA_947449875.1 Paracoccaceae bacterium | reverse complement strand
GGGGAACGCGTCCCGAATTTTGCTGATCATTGCCGCGTGGGTCATGCTACCGACTCCAAAAGGGTTTCAAGGACATTCCGCGCCTCAATCAAGGCGTCGGCGGTCAATTCGTTGGCGACTTCGCACAGATAAGAATTGTCGGAGTCGGGGTAGTTGCATGCTACGCCCCAAAGGGCGTTGGCGAACTCGTGAGTCAGTTGCACGCCATTCCGCTCAACAGTGACGGCGATTCCGCAATAGAACCATTCGTCATTTTTCCACGCCTGCATGACGCGTTCCGCCTTTGCCATATGGCGGGCAAGGGTCCGTTTGGACTTGGGGCCGATATATCCCGCCGACTTCGGATCAAGGGAAGGATAGAAACCATCTTGCCTTTCGTCGGGATTGTCGGGATTGTCGTCGCGGTAAATCTTGGCGGTCAGGGTGAAACCGTCAATTGCCACAGTGACGGAGTCACCTTCGCAAGCGTATTTCTGAAACTTGGGGAACATAGCTAAACCCTATCTATAAAACTTGACTTCGGGAAAGTCTGCTAAAATTAAGAGTTTTGCCGCGTTACGGCTTACGGCGCGAAATATCCGCCCGTTCCCGTCACGGTCCAGGCATTCCCATAAGGGCGCACCAATTCCCCAATATGCACCACCCTTATCATACCCACCTGAATTGAGGGTGACGCGGCGCAAACATACTTTCCCGGCGGCGGCGTCCAGATAGTCGGGGCCGGTATGACGCCCTAGCGGGGCGCCGTAATTTGAATTTACAGGCAGAATGAAAGTGTGTCGCATGATCAGCGTCCCGACACGCAAAACGACAAGCGCACCCGACCAAGCGCAAAGAAACGGATCCCGCCAACTTTGCGGGTGCTGAAATAGGCGCGGCGGGCGGGCCGGGTATTCATAGCAATATCAAGATACGTCGTATTGATTCGCATTTTGTAACCTCCAAGCGTGCGATAGGTCATTTCTTAGCGTGCTACAAAATAACAAACAAGCAAATAATGCGACAAAATGCCCGACACCGGCAAGGCCAAGCTGTCAGACACCGGCAAGGCCAGGGTGTTAATTTCGACTTAACATGTCGTGTTGCAGTCGGAATGACGACTCGAAAGGTCGTGTTACAAGAGTTAACGAATAGTTAACAACGCTGCATTGCGGCATTTCAGTGCTGCATTGCGGCATAACTGCTGAAATCACAGCGCAACCGGAAAAAAACCCGACTGGACCGGAAAAAAACCCGACAAAGCGAAACCCCGCGAGGGCCTTGCGGCTGTCGCGGGGATCTACCGATTTAAGGGCTTTGCGCTACCCTCGATCATCATGCGCTATCAGGTCATCGCTCTCGCAGCAAGTTCCATGTTCGCGGAAAAAACCCTGATCGCTTGATCGAATGGGAGATACGTCACTGCAATCTTGATCGCATCCTGTTCGATCTCAATCCGACGCTTTAGCACCTCAATCATATCGGGTGACTTTGACGCCTCGATCCGACGCTCGATATCACTCACTGCCAGACGGCGGCGCATGATGTACGATTTGCACTCGGTATGATCTTTCTTGAGCATGATGTGGAGCAGTGCTGTCAGATCGGGTACAGGGATGTGATCGGGCACCAGCTTCTTCATTGCTGACTGATGACGCGATGAAGTGGCAGTAAATGTGTCGCTATTGACTAGCAATCCGCGACGGTCCTTGACGGCGATAACGTCATCATAGGAATACAGTACGTTTCCTTTGAACCGGAAGTTATTCCTGCCATTGCTTGCATAAGGCAAGCGTCCCGTCACAAAGGCAACTGGGATGTCATGGTTGTTCATTTCGTCTCAAACCTCGATTTTGCTATTACCGTGTTCATTGCCAGTCGCCAGTATCCGGGAAAAACCCTGATGGCTGTCGAAATCGTGTCCTCATCGAACCTGAAGCGCTTACGAATGTCCGCTTGCGGAACAATGGCATACATCACTTTAACAATGTGTTTACTCGTTCGCTTCATTACAAGTGTTTTCGCACCGCTCTGGATTGAAAAAACACCTTTGGTTCCCTTCAAGCGTGTAGGCTTTAGCGAAGCACGGATACGTCCCGTTGGTGTTCGCATCTTTTCCGCGTTGGCGGGGATAGCCACACGACCGCCTGTATGGCCTCGCTTGGTTCCACCGTGTGCTTGGTTCTCAATCCAGTCACGGCTTCCGCCTCTGAGGCTCTGGTTTTGTGTTAGCATCGTCATCAGCGTGCGCTTAGTGGACAGCGGTTTGACGTTGAATAGCAAACTTGCGATGCGCGGGTTGCGCACCTTGAACGCCTTCGGCCATGTTGTGTCCACGATCTCGGTGCGAACGTCAAAGATGGAATTATTTAGCGCGACTGATGTAGCATACGGTATTTGTGACCGGAAAAAATCACCGACACTGCTAATCGCTTCATCTATGTCACTTGATACGTCGATGTTAACCATGTTGTTGTTTCCAGTTGTTTGTCGTTCACTATCATGCTTTGTGGTAGCGGTCAACGGACGCCACTTTATTGTTTAATATCAGATACTTATGCGAGTCGTGTCCGTGGTGTCGGCGAAAGTTCATATTTTTCAATGACTTGCCGCCGTGTCGCCACGTCACCACTTTTTCAGGTCGCGCAGCCAGCGCCGCGCATAGGTGTAGGCCACCCTATCCTATAGTTACTACTTAACTTAAAAAAGTAGTGACGTGGTGACGTGGCGACAGTAGATTGAAATCATTACATTTTTCGACGACGCGACTCGACGCCACGTCAGAGCGTTATTTTACTGTGGACATAAATGACATAGCATGCTAAGTGTTTCATACAAAATGAGGATTAAAATGAAAATAGTGAAGTTTCCGGTACGCTCAGTAAATAGCGATCTCTATGCTATCCTGCGTGAACTCATGGCTGATGAACTTGCAGCAACTCGTCCTGAAGTCGCCGCTGCATTACGTAGGATGAACACATGATCGTAGACGCCCGCACAGCGCTAAATATTCATGGAAAATACCGACCTTACACGATACGCGCTGCCCTCTGGGAAGCCATATCTGCTCACCTCGCTGTCCCCGGCGTATCTCTGGTAATTACTGGTGCGCTTGATCCGCAAGGTAAACCTGTCGCTGCCCGCAGCTTGCAAATTGCTGTAGCACAGATCGTCCCGAATGACTGGAAGGTGTTTACTGAGCGCAGTACGACAGGTCTGACGCTGTACCGGTGGTCTTAGACACTACTCGGGCTTGGATAACTCTGCGCCTTTTCGTAAGCGCCGAACCCATCGACAACACTGGGTAGCTTATAGAGCGTCGGGCGCTGTCCATCTTCTGCTATGATTGGCGCACTGGCGCGTCCTGTCCGTTCATAGCCGAGCGACTCGAGAATCTCTGCATATTTGTTACGTCCAACGCGAATGCCGCGATCTCGAACCAATTTGTCGAGTGCCCAAGATGAAACCCACCCGCCTCGGAACCCACGGGTGTTGTTTTCCGAGGCTTCCTTGATCTCAACCTCAAGCCCACCGAGGGACCGCTCAACTGCCGCATCAGTGCTCGTGGTGTCGGGGGCACGGTGGCACGCACCGGATGGATCTAAATGTGCCGGAATCGGATAATGCTTCAGATAGTGTGCAACATGTGCGTAACCATCGGCTCGAAGCCAATCATAAAATCGAGGGAAATACTGACCGCTCATTCCATCTCGGATAATGTCATTTCTACTTTGCTGTGCTGTGAAAAAAATCGCGTAGCGCCGATCATTGCGTGACTTTAGGACAGCATCCTGATAATTGGTGCAGAACGCCCAATTCGCCCTGTTTTCAATCATTCGCTGATCGACGCCCTTACCTTCGATCTCGATCTCGATGTTAGTGATGAGCGGCTTTAGGTCATCGAGTATCTCGCGCCGTCCCTGCATATGAATTTCTTCAACAAGGATGAACACTTTGCATTCGAGATATGCGTTAAATTGCCCGCCAATTTGCTTTGCCTTTGGCTGGTGCGTATAGCGCCGACCGACAGCATAAACCACGCAAGATAGCAGTGCAGTCTTACCGTTTCCTTCACAGCCTTGCAGCACCGGTGCCCATTGGAACTTGACACCCGGATGTTGCACAACAGCCGCCATATAGGCAAGCATAATAGCCCGATCACCGGAATCCGGTAATAGCCGCCCCAAAAGATCAAGAAATGGCCCTACATCTCCTTTGCTCATTTTCACATTGGGCGGAATATAGGTATTTACAGATCCATCCGGCATAATAATTCGAGGTGGCAGATCAGGCCGGAAGCACGGTCGAATGGCTTGCGGAAAGGTTGCGGCTTTACATTGGGTCAACGCTTTGAATGCTTCATCGGTCGGCTTGGTACTATCTGGCATCATCTGAAAGATATGACCACCATATGCTGCATTGAATTGCTCAGATCGCAGCATTGTACCGTCCGGCACCATGACACGGTGCATGTCACGTATGTAAATACAGCCTTCAAAATGCGCCTGCATCTCGGCCACAGTTAGATAAACCTCACCGCTCCCAGCCTCAATTGCTGTCACTGGCCTATCATAGACTGTCTTGCACAGCCTCGCGGCATTTTGGACGGTATCTCGCCGATAGTCTGCCCGCGTCTCATACTTTTCGCGCATCAGTGCTGATCTGCGGAACAGCCGGTCCATCCGGGGCATATCCTTGCCGGTCCAGAACGCGAGGTGCGACATCAGCGCCGCGTCGGCTGACGAGTGATCGAACCCGCCGCCGCCATCGAACGCCGGATACAGCCGGGGCAGCACCATCGGGTCAGCGTTCCAAAGTTGACCCACGGTCGCTTTCATCCCGAACGCAGCACCGGCACCACCACCAGACCGAAGCATCATCTGCACCAGGGCGTCATCATCGGTCGGGCCGGTGTATGCCGGATCCACACCCTCGGGCAGTTCCCCGAGGTGTTCGCGTTGTGGAACCAGTCGGAGCAGTTGGTCGGTCCAGTCCTGACCTGTGGCTGTCCCGCCACCGACGACTTGCCAACCAGTCGGCCCAAAAGCGATGAACCGCCCATCAGTGTAAAACTCAAGCCACCCCGACCATTTGTTGCGTCGGTCGGCCAGCCGCGCCGGATCGCAGCGCCCAAGGATGTGAAGCCCTTTGCCCGACTGCGAGACTTCACCCCAAGCCCCGGCGAAGCTGGTAAAGATCGCCACAGCCTCGGGCGACCATGTGCCATCAGTGCCAAGGCACTTGTCTAGGTCCAGAAAAAACCAACCGTCCTCTGCCCGCAGATCAAATGCCACGCCATATCCAGACGCCACCGCTTCCGCATATGTGATATGATTAGTCGGGTCATGGGCATCGCACTTGCGACCATCACGGGTGCATGGCACCTTGCGACCATCTTCAATGCGCCAGTTCAGGAAGCGCGGGGGCAGTCCGGTCGGTGTCATGCGGTTTCCTCGTCATGCAGATCGCGCAGCACTGCGGCGCAGAACTGAGCAAGCGTCAGACCCTCTGGCACCGTCCGTCCAAGCCATTCAATTTGATCAGTCGTCAATGCTGTGAGGATCTGACCGAGGTTTCCGACCTTCAGCCCGTACCGCTGCGCCATATGGTTCACGATGACTCCAGGGCCGCGCTTGGTAGTTCGAGATGCAAACTTGCGGTCTGAAGCTGGGGGCAGGGTGCCATCCAGCACCATCTTGCTTATGTGGCCTCCGACTGTGTGTCGGTTCATCCCGACGTGCTCGGCAATCTCGCGGATTGTCAGCCCTTGGCGTGCCAGTTCTTCGATCATTTCTTACACCCGCACGTCACATTATTGTTTTTGACCAGTGTGCGGCAATGAATGCAGCCTATCTGCCCATCGGGCATCTGGTAGAAATCAACCAATCCCCAATGCGTATGATGACCGCTAACTGCCCTCTGGCACCTATCGCACCACTTCATATTTTGCGCCCCTGTTTCGCCCCTGTTTGGGGGTCAAATCGGTACATTTTGGGCAGGTTCGTTCGGAAAAAATCCATTAAAATCAACAGTTTGATATGGTGAAGTAGCCCTCCGAAGGCAAAGGTCGCACGTTCGAATCGTGCTGGGTGCACCAGATTTATAGAGCATAGGCTATCTGCTGTAACCGCCGCGTCAGGATCGCCGCGTTTTCAACCACAGCGGCGGCCCGCGATCTGTTACCGGATTCACTTCAAAATCGTATCGGACGTGTCAAGGCACCCAGAGGTTGCCGCGCCGCCTGTCGGGTTTCCTGAGACGCCGTAAATGTGCCCGCCTTGACGACAATTGTAGAAATTGGTGTCCGATCCTGTCCAAGATACGCTGCTGGTTCCGTATATATTGTTGAAATAGATGACCCCGCCGCGTCGTGCCGAAAGGCCGATCGCCGCCGCAGACGGTTTGCTGATTGTGGTATTGTCCAGTTCGATAACGCCTGCACTCACCTCCATAGCCACATTAGAATTATTGGAAATCGCAACTCCGGCAAGGTTTATACTATCGCCACCTTTCGCCATGACCCCGATTTTGGTTTGCGTAATGCGCACAGACCCTTTTGGCGATCCTAGTCCAATTTGCGCCTGACAGCCTCGCGCACCAATGCCCGTATCGGTGGAAGGCCCAATCGTGATTGTTCCAGATCCAGTGGTCCAGCCGCTGATTGTTCCCGAATAGCAACCAATCGCTTGACCGTATTGGTTGCCGGTGTAGGTTATGTTGGTCGATTTGCCATCATCAGCGGAAATCGTGAGATAACCATTTGTTGCAACCATGATAGCACTTTCTTGGTCACCGGTAATCACAGAGTTGTTTATTGCTAACGCGCTGGACCATGACCCAACGGCCTCCAAAGCACCATTCGCGACCACTTTACTATTTTTAATTCGCAGGAAGCCTGAACTGTTGACCTCTACTGCATCATAGGCTGTCGTCCCTGATTTTCCTTTTATGTAAAAGTTATCAACTGACGCCCAACCTCCGCGCAGCAAGAGCGCACTTGCATCCAATGTTGCTGGTTCCAATGATGCACCGTAGCCCCCAGTTGCTGCGCTGCCGACGCCGATTAGATAAACCTGAACCCCTAGCGGCAAAACGACATCATCCACGCAGTTTCCGGTCACCCGAAACTCCAACGAGGCTCCGGGCTTGGCGGTTGTGAGGGCGGTTGCAATTGCATTTGAAATTTGTTTGCCACCAGTGCAGGCGACCGTCACGGCCGCTCGCGCTTCGCTTGAGGCGATGGCGAGTGCTGCTGCCAAAAGAATTGCTGAAAATGGGCGGGGCATGGGGGGCAATCCTTGTGGAATTTAGATGATCTCTAAGGTCAAATTAGGGTCGCTCCGGTGAAAGAGTCAAGCGATTGGTCAAGAGTTCGTCTTTTTGACCTGCGCCGCCGACAGCCCGTCGCGCAATGGTAAATCGCAGGATCATACCGGCCTTAAACCCCATTCTATTATTGAAAAAAACAAACCCCCCAATTACCCGTCAAAGACATTCCGCACCGTCAATCACAAGGGCATGTCCGCTCATAAACGACGACTGGTCCGAGGCCAGAAAGACGATGCTGTCGGCGATTTCTTGTGCTGTACCAAAGCGGCGCATCGGAATGGAGTGCGCGACATACTGTTCTAATGCGGCGCGGCCGCCCATTTGCTGCTCGAACCCTGCGTTAAAAGCGGTGTCGATAAATCCCGGGCACAGCGCGTTGCAGCGCACGTTATAGTGCGCGTAATCCACCGCGATTTGGCGGGTCATGGCGATTACGGCGTGTTTGGTGGTGGCATAGGCAATCATCTGACGGTCGTATTGAACGCCGGAGTTCGAGGCGGTGATGATGATCGACCCTTTGCCTTGGGCGCGCATCAGGGGCATGGCGGCTTGGGCTGCGACAAAATGCGCGCGCACGTTCAGCCGCCATGAGGCGTCCATTTGGTCGGCACTCACCTCTTCCAACGCGCCCGGAATCTGGATGCCGGCGTGCGAATGCAGCACATCCAGCCGCCCGTGCCGCGCGCAGGTGTGGCGCAAGGCGGCTTGCAGGGCGGCATCGTCGGTCACATCCAGCGCAAGGGCTTGGGCGCGCCCGCCAAGCTGGGTGATCTCGGCCGCGACCTGATCGGCCCGCGCGCCGGACAGGTCGCTGACCACAACGACAGCCCCCTGTGCCGCCATCGCCATCGCTCCGGCCCGACCAATGCCAGAGCCGCCGCCGGTGACAAAGACGACACGATTCTCAAGCAGCATGGGGGCCCCCTCTGTCAGGCTTTGTCAGATTTGCGTCCCCGCTGCAAAATGGCCTGCGCGGTGATTAAAAGGGTGAGCGACAGCGTTAAAACCATGCTGCCGATCGCGTTCACCTCGGGCGTTACACCGCGGCGGATCGAGGAAAAGATATAAATTGGCAGCGTGGTTTTTGATCCGGCGACGAAAAAAGCGATGATGAAATCATCAAAGCTGAAGGTGACAGCCAAAAGAAACCCCGCAAGGATGGCGGGGAAGATTTGCGGCAAGGTCACTTGGACAAAGGTGCCAAACGGGGTGGCACCAAGATCGGCCGAGGCTTCAATCAGGCTGCGGTCCATGCCTGATATGCGCGCGCGCACGATGATGATCACGAGGGCGAGCGAAAACAACCCATGGGCTGCAATCAAAGACCCGTAGCCCAGTTGCAATTGCGGGGCTGTTTCGGCCAAGGGCCACAGGGCGGCCAAGATCGGGTTCAGCCAATTAAACACGGTGACCAAAGCAATCAGCGTGGCGATGCCGATCACAATTCCGGGCACCATCACGGCAATATAAATCAGCGCGTCAAACACAGCGCGCCATTTGCCCGTGACCGATTGCAGCGCCAAGGCGGCCAGCGTGCCAAATAGCGTGGCAAGCAGGGCCGAAGACAGCGCCACGGTCAGGCTGTTTTGAAAGGCTTCAACCACAAAGCGGTTGGACAGGGCTTTGCCGTACCATTGCACCGAAAATCCGGTGAATTGCGTCGCCGCTTTGCCCGCATTGAACGAAAACAGCGCGATGATGGCGATGGGGATGTATAAAAACAGGTAAACGGCCAGCGCATAAATTCGCATCACACCCTCACATCAACGACACATCGGCGCGGCCACCGGCCCATCGCCGCGTGGCGCGCATATAGGCTGTCACGGTGACCAGCATAATCAGCACCAAAGCCACGGCCACCGCAGAGCCAAAGGCCCAGTTGCGCGATTGCAAGAACAGATCGACCAAAGCATTGCCCACAAAGAACACTTTACCGCCCCCCAGCATGGCGGGAATAAGAAATTCGCCCATCAACAAGATAAAGACCAGCATTGACCCCGTCGCCACCCCCGGCATCGACAAAGGCAGCGTGACGCTGAGAAACGTTCGCCCCGGCGGGCAGCCCAAATCGGCAGAGGCTTCCAGCAGGCGCTTGTCCAACTGCTCTAGACTGACATAGATCGGAAAGACCATCAGCGGCAGATAGCCGTACACAATCCCCACCAGCACCGCAAAGGGCGTGTTGATCAACTGGATCGACCCGAAACCCATCCAAGCGATCAGCGCCGGAATGCCCTTGCCGCCCAAAATAAAAATCCACGCATAGCTGCGGATTAAGATGGATGTCCAAAACGGCACGATCACCAAAATCAAAAGCAAGGTCCGCCGCTTGGCACTGACGCGCAGCGCCAGAAAGTAGGCCAAGGGATAGGCGATCACCGCACAAGCCAAAGTGCCAACCGGGGCCAGCACCATGGTGTTTTTAAAGGCCGCCCAGCGCGCGCCAAGGTTCATAAAGTTCTCAAGGCTGAAGCCGGGGGCATAGCCGCCCGCAGGCCCCCGCGCGCCGAAGCTGAAGACGAACACCACGATAAGCGGCAGCACCAGCATGGTGATAAACCATGCTGTCGCCGGAAGCAGGAACAGGGCTGTGCGGTACCGTGGTGTCACGATCTTAGGCCGATTTGAAACGCGCCATCAGCTCGGCGCGGTCAGGGTTGGTCAGGGTTTGCGCCGCGCCAAACTCCAGCGCGTTGAGCAGCTCTGCCGCCGGATACAGGATCGGGTCGGCCAAGCGTTCGGCAGACAGCATGGCGTTCACGCGGGAATCGGCCACGGGTTGGCCGTGAAACAGCGTCTCGGCCATGTTCACCATCGGGTCGAGCAGGTCGTTGATCAACGCATAGCCTGCATCACGGTGGGGGGCGCCGACGGGCACGGCGTAAAAATCGCTCCAGATCTCGCCGCCCTCTTTGCCAAGGGTATACTGGATCTCGGGCATATCGCGGTTCAACTGCTTGCCGTCGCCTGTCCAGCACATGCACAGCCATGCATCGCCGTTGCGCATCGCGGGCTGATAATCAGAGGTGATGGCGAAAAGATGGGGTTTGACATCCAATAGCAGCTTTTCGGCATCGGCCAATTCTTTGGGATCTACCGAGTTGAAGGAATAACCGTAGTATTTCAACGCATTGCCAATGGTGGTCAGCTGATAGTCATGCACCGTGGTGCGGCCGGAAAACTCTGCGCGGGTGATATCCCAGAACTCTTTCCAGCTGGTCAGGGGCGCGCCGTTGGTGTGGCTGGTGTTGGTGCCCATGCCGGTGGTGCCCCAGTCTTTGGACACGGCGTAGATCTTGCCGTCGATCGTGCCCGGTCCGGCAAAGCGCGGATCGAAGGCGGCGGCGTCATAGTTGGGGATCTTGGACATATCCAAGGGCTCGATCAGGCCCAGCTCGACATAAGTTGAAATCGTGTAGTTGGTGGGCACGAACACATCCCAGCCCGTGCCGCCCGCCTGCAACTTGGCCAGCATCTCTTCATTCGACCCGAAAACGTTCAGATCAACCAAAGCGCCGGTCTTGGCGGTGAAGGCATCGAAATTCGCCGGATCGTGGTAGTTGGGCCAGCTGGCCAGCACAACGCGGTCCCCTATGCTACCTTCGGCCCGTGCCGCCCCGCGCAGCCCCGGCAACGCTGCCCCTAAGACCGAGGTCGCAAGCCCAAGCCCCGTCACGCCCAGAAAATGCCGCCGCGAGACCGAGCCTTTCTTGTAGCGCATCAGTTCGGCCAGAAATTTCTCGCGAGATATGTAGTCGATCTTATCGGTCATGGTCAGTCTCCCAGTTGGTTTATTGGTTTTAGTCGTCTGCAAGGATCAAGGCTGCGCCGTCGGCCCATGTGGCATAGGCGTCAGCCCCCAGATCAAACCGGCCTTCGCTGGCTTCCGACTGGCGCGGCACCAGCACCAGAAAATCGCCCAACGTGTCATGCCGCACCAGATATTCGGTGTGTTCGCCTAAGAAGATCAAAGCGACAATGCGCACCTTAACGCCGTGGCCAGACTGGCGCGTCAGGCTGATTTGTTCGGGGCGCAAACTGGCGGTGGCGGCTTGGCCCGCGGTCAGGCTTTGTGTCGAGATGCCGGAAAACATTTGGCCAGTGGCCGTGCTGATGCGGCAGGTGGTGCTGGACACGCTGTCAACCGTGCCGCTGAAAAAGTTCGATTTGCCCACGAAATCCGCGACATATCGGTTTTTGGGGCGATCATACAAATCGCGCGGGCTGCCCACCTGCACGATGCGCCCGCTGCGCATGATGCAGATGCGGTCCGACATCGACAACGCCTCTTCCTGATCATGGGTGACCAGAACAAAGGTGATGCCAAGGCTGCGCTGCAGGCTTTGCAATTCGATTTGCATATCGCGGCGCAGTTTTTTGTCCAAGGCGGCCATGGGTTCATCCAACAGCAAAAGCTTGGGCTGATTGATGATGGCGCGGGCCAAGGCCACGCGCTGTTGCTGGCCGCCCGACATCTCCCATATCCGCCGTTTGCCAAAACCGGGCAGGCGCACTGTTTCCAGCGTGTGGTCAACGGCTTTGGCGATATCCGCGGCGGGAAGCTTTGGCCGCAGTTGGCGCAGGCCGTAGGCGATGTTGTCGGCCACCGTCAGATGGGGAAACAGCGCGTAATGCTGAAACACCATGTTCACCGGCCTGCGGTGCGGCGGCAGATCGTTGACGCGCTTGCCGTCTAGCAGCACATCGCCGTGCGAGGGTGTTTCAAACCCCGCCAGCATCCGCAACGCTGTGGTCTTGCCGCACCCAGACGGCCCCAGAAACGACAAAAACTCGCCCCTGCGGATTGTCAGGTCCAGATCATCCGCCGCCACAACGCCGCCAAAGTGCTTAGAGGCTTTGCGCAGCTCTGCAATCGGCAGGTCGGCCTCGGTCGGGTTGCTTTTCATTCACCAACACATATGCTTGTTTTCTGACAAAAGCTTAGAAAAGGGCGCGGCACTTGTATATATCACAAATTGCATATGCCGCGCGGTCTGGCAGGCCCCATGTCTGACCCCGCGCTGATGGCCAAAATCGCCGAGGCGATCCGCGCGGGCGGCACGCCGCAGTTGCCTTTGGCCTTAACCCAGATGCTGCGCGCGGTGACCCCTTATGCCTTTAGCGTGATCTTTGGCTATTGCGGCAATGCCCGACCCCTTGATTTATATGATGATTTTCCAGCCCAAAAGCGCAAAATCTTTGTAAGCGAATATCAAGACGGCCCCTATCTGCTGGACCCTTTCTTTCTGGCCGCCACAAGCCCCGTTGCCGCCGGCCTGTACCGCTTGCGCGATCTGGCCCCTGACAGGTTTTATCAGGGCGAGTATTTTCGAAATTACTACGTGCAAACCGGATTGGCCGAAGAGATCGGCTTTTTTGTCGACTTACCCGGGCAGGCCACTGTGGTGTTATCGCTGATGCGCGATGACAAACCCTTTTCGGCCAAAGACTTGCGCGCCCTTGACGACATCCGCCCCGTGATCGAGGCTTGTGTGCGCCGCCACTGGCGGGGGGTCAGTGAAAGATTTGCAACCGGCCAACCCAAAGCGGGCGCCTTGCCTGACAGCGGGCTTGAGAAATCTTTCCAAAGCTTCGGTCTGGGTCTGTTGACCCCGCGCGAGCGCGAAATTGTCGAGTTTACGTTGAAAGGCCATTCGCCTGATGCCATCGGCGGCCTTCTTGGCATCGCGTCGGGCACCGTGCGCATCCACCGGCGCAATATCTACGCCAAACTGCGCATCAATTCCCAAGGAGAGTTGTTTTCGCGGTTTATTCAGACCTTGGGCACATCATAAACCGCACCACGATGTACAAAATCGGTGATGTTGTCAGCACCAACGGCAAAGGTTCACACCGCGCAGGGCCCTGTCATCGCTGGTTTGCGTCGAAGCGCTTTCGTGACCGCCCCGTGCAAGGGGCCTTGTGCCCAAGCGTGGCGCTTGGCACATCTGCCGCGCACATAGGGGCATCGCGATGACACGGGTTTTTGGCCATTTTGGCGAGTTGCTGCAAGGCAGGATCGGTCCCTTTGGGCCGGTAGGCCTCGTGACCTTGCCTTGCCCGACCCTGTGGGCGCAGGCGACTATGTCCCCCAGTCGCAACTTTTCTGTATATCCGGCGCAGAACGCCCCACCGCGCGCGGCCCTGCGCCGCTTGTTGGGCGATTTGGGCTTGGCCGTGCGCGGGCGCTTTGGCTTGCACCTTTCGATGCCAGCGGGGGGCGGGGCAGGGGCGTCGACGGCAGCTTTGCTGGCATTGGCGATGGCGGCGGGGGCGGCGCGGGGGCCTGATCTGGTGGCAGCGGTGTTGGGGGTGGAAGGTGCCTCGGACCCTTTGCTTTTTGGCGCACCAGAGCGCGTGCTTTGGGCCTCTCGTCATGGGATCGTCTTGGCCGATCTGCCCGCCTTGCCAAGGTTTGAGGTCGTGGGCGGCTTTTGGGGTCCGGGGCAGCGCACTGATCCAAAAGACCATGATTTTCCCGATATCAGCGATCTGGTCGCCGCTTGGCCGGGGCCGGATTTGGCAACAATGGCCGATCTTGCCAGCCAATCGGCCCGCCGCACTTTGGCCCTGCGCGGCCCTGCTAACGACCCGACCGAAGCCTTGGCCCGCCGCCACGGCGCTTTGGGCTTTTGCATCGCCCATACCGGTGCGGCGCGCGGTCTGATCTTTGCGCCGCGAAGCGTGCCCCAAGCGGCGGCGGCAGACTTGCGCGCGGCGGGGTTTTCGCGGATCACGCAGTTTGGGTGCGGGGGGCTGTGATGTTTGCAGGATCAATGCTGGTGGCCTTGGCGGTAGAGGGGGCCTTGGGCTGGCCCGACGGGCTTTACCGGCGCATCGGGCATCCGGTGACATGGGCGGGGGCGTTGATCCGTTGGGCGGATCAGGCCCTGAACAAGGCAGCGCATCCGTTCTGGTGGCGGCGGGCGATGGGCCTGCTGGTATGCCTTGGGGTGACGGGTCTTGCATGGGGTTTGGCGGTGGTGGTGGTGTCTTTGCTGCCACATGGGGCCTTGGGGGCCTGTTTGACGGGGCTGCTGGCGTGGCCACTGGTTGCGACACGCTCGCTTTATGACCATGTCGCACGGGTGATGCGGCCCTTGGCGCGGGGCGATCTGGACGGTGCGCGGGGGGCGGTGGCGATGATTGTCGGGCGCGATCCGGCGACGCTGGATGCCTCGGGCGTGGCGCGGGCGGGGTTGGAAAGCTTGGCCGAAAGTGCCTCGGACGGGGTGGTGGCACCGGTGTTTTGGGGGCTGGTGTTCGGTCTGCCGGGGATCGCGGCCTATAAGGCCATCAACACGATGGATTCGATGATCGGCCATCTGAGCGCGCGTCACAAAGCCTTTGGCTGGGCCGCGGCGCGGTTGGATGATCTGGTCAATCTTATTCCCGCACGGTTGACCGCTGGGCTATTTGTTATCGCCGCGGGCCGCAACTGGCGCAAAGCACTGGCTGTGACATGGGCCGATGCGCACCATCACCGCTCGCCCAACGCCGGTTGGCCAGAGGCCGCTTTGGCAGGGGCCTTGGGCATTCGGCTGTCAGGCCCAAGGGTCTATGACGGCGAGGTGACGGACGAGCCATGGGTGAACCCCACAGGCCGCGATGCGGGCGCAGTCGAGATGCAACAGGGCCTGCGGCTTTATGTGCTGGCGATGCTGGCCATGGCGGGGATGCTGGCAGGGGCCGCGCTATGACACAGGGCGCGCGCGATCACGGCGGCAATCTGGAAGCAGCGCGCAGCGCCTATGGCGGGACAGATTGGATTGATCTGTCCACCGGCATCAACCGCGCACCTTACCCCGTGCCGTGGATTTCGGCGGCGGCGTTTGCTGCCCTTCCGACCCAAGTGGCGATGGCTGGCTTGGTAAAGGCTGCGGCCATTGCCTATGGCACATCGGCCCCCATCGTGGCGCTGTCGGGGGCACAGGCGGCAATCCAACTCGTGCCGCTGCTGAGGCCCACGGGTTTGGCGCGCGTGGTCGGGCCGACCTATAACGAACATGCCGCCACCCTGCGGGCCTGCGGGTGGCAGGTGCAAGAGGTCGGCGATCTGGGCGCTTTGCGCGGGGCTGATATCGGCATTGTGGTGAACCCCAACAACCCCGACGGGCGGCATTGGACGCGCAAGGCGCTGCTGGATCTGGTCGGTCAGGTTGGGCTGTTGGTGGTGGACGAAAGCTTTGCCGACCCGATGCCTGACCAATCGCTTGGCGATGCCGCAGGGCAAGCGGGGCTGTTGGTGCTGCGCTCGTTTGGCAAGTTTTACGGCTTGGCGGGGCTGCGTTTGGGCTTTGCCTTGGGCGCCGGCGAGGATATTGCCCGCCTTAAAGACCTGTCCGGCCCATGGCCCGTATCCGGCCCCGCGATCGAGGTCGCGACCCTTGCCCTGCAAGACAGGGCTTGGGCTGAAACCACCTCCTCTCGCCTTGCGGGCGAGGTGGCGCGGATGGATGCCATTTGCACCAAACTCGGCTGGACCCCCCTTGGCGGCACACCGCTGTTTCGCCTGTATGACACGCCCGATGCGCAACAGGCGCAAGACCACCTCGCCCGCGCCCATATCTGGAGCCGGATTTTCCCCTATTCCCAAAGCTGGATCAGGCTGGGCCTGCCGGGGGACGAAGCGGAATGGGCGCGGATGGCGGCTTTAGCGCGCGCGTAGCGCCAAAAGCTCTGCCACATCCAGATGCGCTTCGATATGGGCAGCGAGGTGGTTCAAAGTTTCCTCAACTTCCGCACCGTGATTGCGCGGTGAACTGGCCACGCCCAAGCTTTGCAGAAAGGCTGCGCGAAAGGCATCGCTGGCAAACATACCGTGCAGATAGCTGCCCATCACCAAACCATCGGCCGAGACGGCGCCTTCGCTTTGGCCTTGAACCGTCGCAAAGGGGCGCGCACGGGCCGCGCCGTCAGAGCGGCCGATGTGGATTTCATAAGCCTCGATCGCTTGGCCAGTAGCTGCATGCACCGCTTGCGTGCGCGTCAGGCGTTTGTCCGGCGTCATGGTGGTGTCTATATCCAGCAGGCCCAAGCCTTGGGTCACACCGGCAGGCCCTTCGATCCCGTCAGGGTCGGCGACGGTTTGGCCCAGCATCTGATACCCGCCGCAAATGCCCAAAATCCGCCCGCCGCGCCGATGGTGGGCGGCAAGGTCGATGTCCCAGCCTTGGGCGCGCAGATAGGCCAGATCACCGCGGGTTGATTTGCTGCCCGGTATGATGACCAAGGCACAATCGCCCGGAATGGCTTGGCCTGCGCCCACCATCACCACCTGCACGCCCGGTTCAGATTT
>CANFSY010000072.1 GCA_947449875.1 Paracoccaceae bacterium | reverse complement strand
GGTACAGGCCGCAGCTCATCTCACCCCCAAGACACGGGCCGGAGATTACGCCCAAGCCGTGATGGACCTTGGTGCCACGATCTGCACCCCGCGCCAACCCGCTTGCGGGATTTGCCCGTGGATGGCCGGATGCCAAGCCCGCGCGCAGGGAATCGCGGCCGCATTGCCGCGCAAACTGGCCAAACCCGCCAAACCCACCCGTACAGGCCGCGTCTGGCTGGGCCGCCGCGCGGATGGGGCGATTTTGTTGGAAAGGCGGGCGGATAAGGGCCTGCTGGGTGGCACCTTGGGCTTTCCGGGCAGCGGGTGGGACGGGTCTGCTGCCGAAGCGCCGGCCCAAGGCGCATGGGTGCAGGCGGGCACGGTGCGCCACACCTTCACCCATTTCCATCTTGAGTTGACTGTGCTGACCGCGCACCTCCCCCAAGACACCCCCGCCCAACGCGGAGAATTTCACGGCGCTAACGCCTTTCGCGCCGAGGATCTGACCACCTTGATGCGCAAAGCGCATGACTTGGCTTGGCCCGACACTTCGCAGCTTTCCAAAGGATAATTCCAAGAGATTGGCTTTGGTGACTTAGCAAACCGACATAAGCCAAATTCCGACACGCACCCTTTGAGACATTTGCTGCGTTGCAGAAAGTCTTGTGATGGGCCGTGTTCAGGTGTATTGTGTTATTTGTAGCCGACGAGGCCTACGATGGAGAAGAACCAGACCCTGCGAGGTCTGAAAAAACTCAACAGCGCCCAGCCCTAACACGGGGGCGCAAAAAGGCACACACTCATGTCAAGCTTGCCGGGCCGTCACAGCCCAGCGCCATCTATGGGGCATGTCCCCCAAGATCAGGCGGAAGAAGACCTGTCGACATTTCTGGATCATCTGGACGACGACGTCCCCGATCCCCCGACGCGCCCGCATCAAGGCTTGCCGGCTTTGGTTTTGGGGGCTGTCGGGGTGGTTTACGGCGATATCGGCACCAGCCCGATCTATGCTTTTCGCGAAGCCATCCGCCCTGTGGCGGGAACCAGTCTTGCCCAAGCCGATGTGCTGGGGCTGTTGTCGCTGCTGATCTGGACGCTGATGCTGATTGTGACGTTCAAATACGTGCTGATCCTGCTGCGCGCCGATAACCGGGGCGAGGGTGGGGTTTTGTCTTTGTACACGCTGGCGCGGCTTGCCATTGGCAAACGGTCTGTGCCGGTGCTGGCCTTGGGCATCGCGGGGGCGGCGCTGTTTGTGGGTGATGCAGTTATCACGCCCGCCATTTCGGTGTTGTCGGCGGTCGAAGGTGCGGGGTTGGTCTTTCCCTCGCTGACCCATTGGATCATTCCTGTCACGCTGGGGATTTTGATCGCGCTGTTTGCCGTGCAAAAACACGGAACTGCGGCGATTGCGATTGGCTTTGGCCCGATCACCGCCGTTTGGTTTGGGGTGTTGGCTGTGACGGGGATCAGCCATATCTGGGCCAATCCGGTTGTGCTGGAATCGTTCAACCCGATCTGGGCGGCAAGCTTCGTGTCAAACCATCTTGCCATCACCTCGGTCGTTCTGGGCGCGGTGTTTCTGGCCGTGACGGGGGCCGAGGCGCTTTATGCCGATCTGGGCCATTTTGGCCGTAAGCCGATTGTCTTGGCGTGGGTCTTCTTGGTTTTCCCCGCGCTTGTGTTGAACTATCTGGGGCAAGGGGCTTTGGTTCTGGCCGACCCGTCGGCGATTGCTGACCCGTTCTTTCGGTCGGTGCCCGAAGCGGCCCTGCCTTTCCTTGTTGTGCTGGCGACAGTGGCCACGGTCATCGCCGCCCAAGCCGTGATTACAGGGGCCTTTTCGATGGTGCTGGCCGCCGTACAACTGGGTCTGTTGCCGCGCATGCGCATCAGCCACACCTCGGCCAATCAAAGCGGGCAGATATACATCGCCAGCGTCAATGCCCTGTTGTTGATCGGCGTGGTTTGGTTGGTGGTGGTGTTCAAATCCTCGGCGGCGCTGGCTGCGGCTTACGGCATCGCGGTGACGGGGACGATGCTGGTGACAACCACGCTGGCTGTGATCTATGCCGCCCAGGCGCGGTTGATGCCCCGCTGGGCGATCGGCGCGCTGGCCGCGCCCCTCTTGCTGATCGAGACGGCATTTATGCTATCCAACCTGTCAAAGCTGTTTGACGGTGGTTACGTTCCGGTCTTGTTGGCCGCAGCCGTCGGGCTGGTCATGGCGTCGTGGTGGCGCGGCACGCAGCTTATTCAGGCCAAGAACGACAAGTTGGCGATCGGCTTGGGGTCTTTTGTGCAGTCGATGGCGAAAAGCTCGGTCGAGCGGGTCGCGGGCACGGCGTTCTTTCTGACACCGGACCGTGACATTGTGCCCTCAGCCCTGCTGCACAGCCTGAAACACTTTCGGGTGCTGCATGAAAAGGTCGTTCTGCTGACGGTCGAAACACTGCGCGTGCCCGTGGCCTCGGCGGACGAGCGGGTGGCAATCACACCGCTGGACGAGCAGTTCACCGCGCTGACCCTGCGCTATGGCTTTATGGAAACACCCAATGTGGTTTTGGGCCTGGCCGCAGCGCGCAAAGCGGGGCTGAAATTCAACACCATGACGACCACCTTTTTTCTGGGTCGTCGCAGGCCGGTGGTGCGGCCGGGCTTTGGCTTGGGGCAGGTGATGGACAAGATTTTCGCGATCTTCAGCAGGCTCAGCGCTGATCCGACCGACTATTACCACTTGCCCCGCGACAGGGTGGTGGAACTGGGCTACCGCGTCGCGGTCTGATGCAAGACGAACACCGCTTTGCGGCAGAACCCAACAAAAATCCCCGCCAGCGCAAGGCGTGGCGGGGAGGAGGCATTGCGGGCGCGCCGCAGGCAGGCATGGGTATAAATATGGGCGCTTGGTTAGTGCTTGCGCCCGTCGTCGGCTTCCATCTCGGCGCGGATTTGTTGGCGTAAGATGTCGATCGGGATCATCTTGCCATCGCGCTTGAAGTGCCAATAGGTCCAGCCGTTGCAACTGGGCGCACCTTCCAGATGGGCGCCGACTTGGTGGATGGAGCCTTTGACATCGTTGCCCACCAGCGTGCCGTCAGGGCGCACCTTGGCGATGTGGCGTGAGCCGATGGAAAACAGCTCTTCGCCCGCCCGCAGCATGCCACGTTCGACCACTTGGCCAAAGGGCACGCGCGGTTCGGCCCGTTTGGACCCCGTGGTTTCCAAGGATGACGCATCCAAGCGCCGCACGCGATCAATCCGTGCCTGTGCGGCTTTGCGGTACGCCTCTTCCCGCTCAAGCCCGATGTAATCACGGCCCAGCATTTTCGCCACAGCCCCTGTGGTGCCCGTGCCAAAGAACGGGTCCAAAATCACATCGCCGGGGTTGGTGGTGGCCACGATAATGCGGTGCAGCAGGCTTTCGGGCTTTTGCGTCGGATGCGCCTTGTCGCCGTTTTCGTCTTTCAGGCGTTCGTGCCCCGTGCAAATCGGCAGCACCCAGTCAGAGCGCATCTGCACCCCGTCATTCAGGGCTTTAAGGGCCTCGTAATTGAAGGTGTATTTGCTGGCTTCTTCGCGACCCGCCCAGATCAGGGTTTCATGGGCATTGGTCAGGCGTTTGCCGCGAAAGTTGGGCATGGGGTTTGACTTGCGCCAGACCACGTCGTTCAGCAGCCAAAAGCCTTGGTTTTGCAACTCTGCCCCGACGCGGAAGATGTTGTGATACGACCCGATCACCCAAATCGCCCCGTTCGGCTTTAACAGCCGCCGCGCTGCGGCCAGCCAGTCGCGGGTAAAGCTGTCATAGCTTGCAAAGCTGGAAAACTGGTCCCAGTGGTCATCCACCGCATCGACCAAGCTGTTGTCAGGGCGATGCAGATCGCCTTTCAGCTGCAAGTTATAGGGGGGGTCGGCGAAGATCAGATCGACCGAGCCTGCCGGAAGGGCGCGCATCACTTCGATGCAATCGCCCGCCAATATCTGGTTGCGCGGAAGCGCCACCGCCTCTGCGGGTTTGGTTTTCGTTGCCATGTCTGCCTCAAATCCAGCGGCGTTGATCGCCCCTTGTTGAGTGCAATTGTGAGTCAAAGGTGATTCGCAGTCAATATCTATTTGAATCAAGGGGTTATAGAATTGTCTTGATACAAGATGTTGTGGACAGGTTTGAACGAACGCCTATGCCATGGGGTTACCCCTAAATTTAGAAGGGCTTTGAGGTGCGCAGGTGCGGGGTATCCGGCGTTCTTTTCCCAGCCGTAACCGGGAAACTGACGGGCCAAATCGGTCATGATCGCATCGCGCGCCACCTTGGCCACGATCGAAGCAGCGGCAATCGACAAGCTGCGCGCATCGCCTTTCACGATCGCCTCGGCCCGTCCGCGCAGGCCTGCGGGGATTTTGTTGCCGTCGATCAGGCAATGGTCGGGCGGCCGCGATAGGCCCGCCACGGCGCGTTCCATCGCCAAAAGACTGGCCTGCAAGATGTTCAAACGGTCGATTTCTTCCACGCTGGCATGGGCAATAGACACCTCGGCCACGGCCGCCAACTCTGCCGCCAAAGCCTCGCGCCGCGCGGCGTTCAGCACTTTGCTATCGGCCAAGCCGTGTGGGATGCGCGCAGGGTCCAGCACCACGGCGGCGGCGGTGACAGGGCCTGCAAGGGGGCCGCGGCCAACCTCGTCAATCCCCGCCACGCGCATCAGGCCACGGGCGAAGCTTGCGGTTTCAAAGGTGAAGTCGGGCGCGATCATCACGCTATCAAAGCGCAGTTTTGGGCTTTGCGAAAGCCCCAAGGCCCCATTGATATTGTATAGCAACGCCTTTCCCCGCAAACTGCCCCCAAAGCAGCGGAGATTACCCATGCGCCCCAACCCCCGATCCGGCCCGATCTTGGCTGGCCTTGCCCTTGCCCTGCTGGCCTTGCCTGCACAGGCGGACTGCTATGTCGATTACAAAGCCAAGCAGGACAACCCTTTGCAACTGGCCTATGGTGTGTCGCAAGTCAGCGATGATATCTGCGGCGACACAGGGGCCGAAGCCGCCGAGCTGGCCCCAAGGCTGGAAACCGACGGATGGACATTGCTTAAAGTTCTGTCAAGTTTTGGCCCCGAAGGTTTGGATGAAAGGAAAGCAAGTGCCGGAGAGTTCTTCCTCCGTTACTGACAGCCTGCGCGCGGGCAACCGTGTGGTGGCCTTTGGCATCGCGGCGGTGGTGGTTATTCTGCTGGCCGCAGCGGTGTTCTTGTTTGCCAACCTGCCCGATGCGGGGGCCTTTAACCGCTCGGTCGAGCAGTTGTTTGTCGACAACAACGACCTGACCTCGGGCGCGGAAATCAAACTGCTGGAGATTCTGGCGCAATCGGGCACGTCTTTTGCCCAAGTGCTGCAAACTTACCGCTTTGTGATCTTTGTGCTTTTGGCCTTTTCAACCGCGCTGTTGATTGCCACCGTGGTGTTTTTGGCGACGATCATCACGCTGAACCGCCGCATTTCGGCCATTCAGAAATCGGGCATTCAGGTCGCCAAAATGGTCATCAGCCGCGAGGCGCGGGCCGTTTATATCAACGATCTGGAATTTCAGCTGACCGAGGCCGCCCTTGAAACCATCGCCGTTCTGGCCGAAGCGCGCCTTGACGATGAAGTGCTGACCGGTGCCCAGATCGAAGCCGTCATCTCTGGCCGAAACGAGGCCGACTGTGACGAAGCCGCTGGCGCCACCCGTATCAAACGCCTGCGCGACACCTTGGGCAACCAGTTGGTCAGCGAACTTTTGGTCAAAACCGTGGCCCGTCGCGGCTATATGCTGGCGGTCGGCAAAGACGTCATCAAGATGCTATAGGAGCAGCCATGTCCCCTGACCTGATCGCCCATCACATGGGCCTAGACATTCCGGATTTTGACAAGATCGGCTATTACGGGGCCGATTATGGCACGATGAAACCCTATCATAAAATCGGCAACCTGCTGTTCCTATCTGGCCATGTCGCCCAGATCGGCACCCAGATCACCCATAAGGGCCGCCTTGGCCAGACCCTGACCACCGAGCAGGGCTATGCCGCCGCCCGCCAGACAGGGTTGAACGTGCTCGGCGGGATCAAGCAGGCGGTGGGTTCGTTAGAGCGGGTGAAAAGCATCGTCCGCTCGTTGAATTTTGTTGTCTGCACGCCGGAGTATGAGGATGTGCACAAAGTGTCCTCTGGCCTGTCGGACCTATTTGTCGAGGTCTTTGGCCGCGAAGTGGGCCTTGGCGGGCGTGCGACGATTGGCGTGATGGCGCTGGCGGGGGGCGTGTGTTTTGAAACATGGGCCACGGTCGAACTGCGCGATTAGGCCTTGTCGCGCACTTTCACCGAGGATCCTTGGCTAAAAACTTCAAACCGCCCGATTTTGCGAAGCAGGTCCGACAGGCGCGATGACCCATAAGTGCGCGGGTCAAAATCGGGGTGAAGCTGGGTGATGGCTTGGCCCAGATGGCCCAGCGAGTAATCGTCTTGATCGGGGTCGATCTTTTTCATCGCATCCAGAATGAAGGGAATGGCCTTGATCGGCGGCTCTTTCACGGGCTGCGCTTCGGGCGTGCGGCCTGACTTGGGCTGCGCGGGGCTGTCAGAACCGCTCACGATGTTTTCAATCAGCACAAAGCGGTTGCAGACCTTGCGCAGGCTTTCGGGCGTCTTCGCCTCGCCAATGCCGATTACCTGCAAGCCGTCTTCGCGGATGCGGCTGGCAAGGCGGGTGAAATCGCTGTCGGATGAGACCAGCACAAAGCCGTCCACTTTGCCCGCATGCAGAATATCCATCGCGTCAATCACAAGGCCAATGTCAGAGGCGTTCTTGCCCTTGGTATTGGCCGATTGCTGATGCATCACCAGCCCCAGATCACGGGCCTGTTCCTTCCACTGGGTCAAGGCCGAGCTAGACCAATCCCCATACACCCGCCGCACCGAGGGTTCCCCGAACGAGGCGATCTCGTCCAGAATAGCCGAAGCATTGCGCGCCGTGACATTGTCCGCATCAATCAGCACAGCCAATCGCGGCGCACGGCCTGCGATGGGGGAAAAGTCGCTCATATGGCCCTCCGGTTGGGGGAGTCATGCCGCAAATGGGGGGCGGGGGGAAGGGGGTGATGGGTTGATAGGGCTAATCCGTTCGTTTCTAATTTGTTTAGCTGTGCACCCCATGAATCTAAAATGGGCGAATTTTGGTCAAACAGCTTTTTGAAGCATCGAACGAATTTACCTTTGAAAATACTTGCCTGAAAGCAAGTGTCTGCATATTGTTTGAAATTCTGTATGCGGAGTGAAGTCCGCACGAAAAATTCAGGAGGTTAAGTTGCCTGTTAGTAGAATCGTCAACGCTGCGATTGATGAAAAGGATTTCTCATCTTCGACCAAAAAGATTTTTTCAATCGTACTCTTATGCTTTTCTGCGTTGCTTTCGTTCCTACCATACGCAGGTAAGAGTTTCATTTTTTTTGATGTCAGATATTCTATTGCGCCCGACTTTATTTCCGGCGTCGTCGGATTGTCTTTGATAATACCACTTTATGCGCGCGGTATATTACGTTGGTCTGCGTCAACATATGGTTCGATAATGTTCTTTTTGTTCGTTACCGCTTATGCCGCTCTTGCAAAGCTAGCGTTGATTGGTGGCGGTAAAGTGTCTGTTTATCTGATAATCGCTTCAATCGTGCTGTCGTGGTTGGGAATGCGTGCAGTGGCAGGCTTTGGTTGGATACTAGCGTTTGCCGCAGCAGTGTTGTCCGCATTGTCGATATCCGACGCGATGGGATTTAATGGATTTTTGTTTGTTTTCACAGTGTTCTTTGGATTGATAATGCACTCTAACCTTAGTCCGTCACGATTAATCGACGAAATTTCAGCGGAGTATTCTTCCTTGGGAAAGTCTTCGTCAGAGAAAGTCAAAGCTGGAATCGATCTAACAAGAGAACGAATAAGATGATTTCTTTGACAACCTCATTACGCGAAAGATAGTATGCGCAATTCCCACTCGTTGCCACTCAAATCAAACAACGGGGGCCACAACCCTGCAACCCCCGCCCCGCCTTACCCTCTCAATACACCACAACAGCCCTGATCGACTTGCCCGCGTGCATCAGGTCGAACCCTTCGTTGATCCGTTCCAGCGGCAGCACATGGGTGATCATCGGGTCGATCTCGATCTTGCCGTCCATGTACCAGTCGACGATCTTGGGCACATCCGTGCGCCCGCGCGCGCCGCCAAAGGCTGTGCCTTTCCACACGCGGCCCGTTACCAGTTGGAAGGGGCGGGTTTCGATCACGGCTCCTGCGGGGGCGACCCCGATGATGATCGACTGGCCCCACCCGCGATGGGTGCATTCCAGCGCGTCACGCATCACTTTGACATTGCCGGTGCAATCGAACGAGTAATCCGCCCCGCCGATCTTATCAAACGGCGTCTTGGTCAGGTCGACCACCGCCTGCACGACCGAGCCTTCGATCTTTTTGGGGTTGATGAAATGGGTCATCCCGAAGCGGCGGCCCCAGTCCTCTTTGTCGTCGTTCAGATCGACGCCGATGATCATATCGGCCCCGGCCATCCGCAGGCCCTGAATGACGTTCAAGCCAATCCCGCCCAAGCCAAAGACCACAGCCTTGGCCCCGGCTTCGACATTGGCCGTGTTCAGCACTGCGCCAATGCCCGTGGTCACCCCGCAGCCGATGTAGCAAATCTTGTCAAACGGCGCATCGTCGCGCACCTTGGCCAGTGCGATTTCCGGCACGACCGTGTGGTTGGCAAAGGTGGAGCAGCCCATGTAGTGATAGATCGGCGTGCCATCCAGCATCGAAAACCGGCTGGTGCCGTCGGGCATCAGCCCTTGGCCTTGGGTAGAACGGATGGCCGTGCAAAGGTTCGTCTTGCGCGACAGGCACGAGGGGCATTCGCGGCATTCCGGCGTGTAGAGCGGAATGACATGATCGCCCACTTTGAGCGATTTCACCCCCGGCCCCACGGCAATCACAACGCCTGCGCCTTCATGGCCTAAAATGGCGGGAAACAAGCCTTCTGGATCGGCCCCTGACAGGGTGAATTCGTCGGTGTGGCAAATGCCGGTGGCTTTGATCTCGACCAGAACCTCGCCCTCTTTGGGGTCGGCTAGGTTCACTTCCATCACCTGCAAAGGCTGGCCTGCGGCAAGGGCTACGGCGGCACGGGTACGCATCGGGGTCTCCTGTCTTTTTGCTTCGGCGAAGGCTGGGGCAGAGCGTGCCAAATAG
Organism: Paracoccaceae bacterium; assembly: GCA_947449875.1. GTDB lineage: Bacteria > Pseudomonadota > Alphaproteobacteria > Rhodobacterales > Rhodobacteraceae > Stagnihabitans. The sequence continues at coordinate 7,445 of CANFSY010000072.1, read as the reverse complement.
CAACGCCGTTCACGGCAAAATCTGGCGGTTTTTTGGCGCGAACTGATGGAGTTTATCGCAGCCCTCTGCAGGGTGGGCCAAACTTGGCGCATGCCTTATCGTGATTGGAGCAGCCCATGCGCATTCTGACCTATCTTATCCCCGCCGCCTTGACCCTGTCGGCCTGTGTGGCGGTTGTGCCAACCCCGATCCCGGGGCCCGTGGTGGCCCCCGTGGCTGACCTTAGGCAATGTGGCGGCAACGGGCTTTATGCGCTGGTGGGGCATCCGGCCACCAGCCTGCCAGATTCGGGCACGTGGTCTTATCTGCGCGTGATCAGGCCCGGTACGATGGTGACGATGGATTATGTCGCCACCCGCTTGAACGCACGGGTGGATCCGATGGGCAGGATCGTGTCTTTGACCTGCGGGTAAAGGCAAAAGGCCCCGCTGACCGCGGGGCCTGCGACCTGTCATGAGGCTTTATAGGCCGTGTGGCACGCCTTGCAGGTGCCGCCAATCGCCCCAAGACCTGCGGCGAGGCTTTGGGCACTTGCGGTGTCCAGGGCCTGCGCCGCTTTGCCCATGTCGGAGGCCTTGGCGGTAAAGTCATCCCATGCGCCCCAGATCGCCGTGCTGGCATGGGCCGCAGGATCGCTTGCCTCGTTCTTGAAGACCCCCAACACCCCTGCGGCATTGGCCACCAGCACCTGTTTGGCGGCTTGGGCTTGGGCGGCGTCAAAGGCGGATTTGGCGCTGGCCATGTCGCCCAAGGTTTTCAGCGCAGCGCCGTTGGCGGCCATCAGCTCTTGGCGCGCCCTGACATCGGGGTCCAAGGCCCCTTCGCCAAGCGCCACCCCACCGGCAAGGATCAGGGCAAGAAACACGATCTGGCTGGAAAGTTTCATGGGCAATCATCCTTTGTTGCGCAATGTCGGCAGTCTAGGGGCAATTTGTGGCAGAGGGGGCAAAGTTTTTCGCGGCAGCCCCCGCTTCACGCGATTGTTATGGGGTCTGCCGTGCGGCGCAGGATATCGCCCGAAGTTCGCCATGTTGGCTTGGCAAAACGTGAACAATGTGCGAACATTTGCCCATGTCAAACCGCCGAATCCTGTCTCTTTGGTTTCCCCGTCTGGCGGCAGAGCGCGCTTTGCGCCTGCGCCACGATGTCTTGCCGTTGCCCTTCGCGGTGGTGGCTGACCAGAACGGCGCGCAGGTGATTGCCTCGCTGAACGGCGAGGGGGTGGCGGCAGGGCTGCGGCTGGGCCAGCCTTTGCGCGATGCTTCGGCCATGTGTCCGGGCCTTTTGACCCAAGCAGCCGATCCCTTGGCCGAGGCGGCTTTTCTGACAGTGCTGCGCCGCTGGGCGGGCAAGTTCAGCCCTTGGGTCGCCGAAGAACCGCCCGCAGCGCTGGTGATCGACCTGACGGGCTGTGCGCATTTGTTTGGCGGCGAGGTGCCCTTGCTCGCACAGGTGGAACAAGATTGCGCGGGTCTGGGGTTAAGCGTGCGCGCAGGCATTGCCGATACGCGCGGGGCGGCTTGGGCCTTGGCGCGCTATGCGGGGCGGGTGGCAGAGCCTTTGCGCAACGGCGATGCGATTGACCAAGAGGCGCGGGCCACCCGGTCGCGTGCGGTCAAACGGCGGGGCTGGGAGCGGGGCGGCGATGCGCCCGCTGCGACGCCCTTTGCCGCGCTGCCACAGGGCATGATCGCGCAGCCCGGTCATTTGCGCCATGTGCTGGCCGACCTGCCCCTGCCCGCGCTGCGCCTGTCGACCGAGGCGGTAGAGGGGTTGAACCGTCTGGGTCTGCGGCGGGTGGGCGATATCCTTGATCTGCCGCGCGCCGCCCTTGCGCGGCGCTTTGGCACCGACACGCTGCGCCGCGTCGATCAGGCGCTGGGGCTAGAGCCTGAACCAGTGGCCCCCGCCCGCGCGCCCTTGCACTTTGCCACCCGTCTGACCTTTCCCGACCCGATCGGCTTGACCGCCGATATCACCGCTGGCCTTGACCGCATCCTGCCACCCCTGTGCGACAAGCTGCGCGCCACAGCCCGCGGCCTGCGACGCCTGCGGCTGGAAGCCTATCGCAGCGACAGCACGGTAGAGCGGATCGAGATTGGCCTTGCCCGCCCCGCCGATCGGGTCGAGGCGATCCGCCCGCTGATCTTGCTAAAGCTTGACAGCATTGACCCAGGCTTTGGCATTGATTGCCTGCGGCTAGAGGCGCTGGACACCGAACCGCTGCATCCCGTCCAGCATCGCGGCCACGGCGAGGCTTCGGCCGCCGCCACAGCCCGGCAAAGTGCCGATCATGCGCTGGCCGATCTGATCAGCAAACTGGGCACCAAGCTTGGGGTGGAAAACGTCACCCGCCTGCATCCGGGCGAAAGCCATATTCCCGAAAAGGCGGCGCAAACCCTGACGGCTGCGTGGTCTGACCCCCACCCCGCCCCGTGGCCCCCCCCGCGCGCCCCCCGCCCGCTGACCCTGTTTCACCCCGAACCTGTCACTGCCCCGCAAGACCCTATCCCCCCCGCGCAATTTCGCTGGCGCCGCCGCGATCTGGTCACCCGCGTGGCCATCGGCCCCGAACGCATCAGCCCCGAATGGTGGCTGGACGATCCCGACTGGCGATCAGGCCCGCGCGACTATTGGCGCGTCGAGGTGGAGGGGGGGGAGCGTTTGTGGCTGTACTACGCCCATGGAGCCGATATGTCGGGCGGGTGGTTCTGTCAGGGTCTTTTCGCCTAAGCGCTGCGGCGTTTTAGCCTCCGGCGGGGATATTTGGGCACATATGAAAGGGGCAAGGCTTTCTTGGGGCTTTGAGGGCGGCGCACAGACCTTCGCCCTGCTAGGCTTGGCCGCCCAAGCGGCGCAGAATAGCTAAACTGGCAAAGCCGTCTGGCACCAAGCCCGACGCGGTTTGAAACGCGCGCAGGGCGCTTTGGGTGCGCGGGCCGATGCGGCCATCGGCCCTGCCGGTGTCAAAGCCTGCCTGTGTCAGGCGGTTTTGCAAGGCAACACATTCGTCCCGCGTCAAGGCCCGCAGATCGCGCGGCCAAGGGGTCAGGATGGGCCCGCCACCCATGATCCGGTCGCCCAAATGGCCGACAGCCAGCACATAGGCATCAGCACGGTTGTAATGTTCGATCACATGGAAATTCGGGCAGATCAAAAACGCCGCGCCCAAAGCCCCTGCCGGCAGCAGCACGCGCGATGGTCCAGCTTCGGGAAGGTCGCCACCGCCCGCCACACTCACGCCCAATCCCTGCCATTCGGCGGCAGGTTTTTGCACCCTGTCGCCCGCCAGATGATAGTCAAACCCCTGCGGTAGTGTGATTTCCACCCCCCAAGGTTGCCCCGCCTGCCAGCCCCATCGCGCCAGATAGGCGGCGGTGGAGGCCAGCGCGTCTGCGGGGTCGTCGGCCCAGATATCGCGCCGCCCGTCGCCGCCAAAATCCACCGCAAGCGTCAGGTAGTTCGACGGCATGAACTGCGTATGCCCCATCGCCCCCGCCCAACTGCCCGTCATCTTTGCCGCCGTCACATCGCCCGCCTGCAAAATGTGCAGCGCGGCCAGAAGCTCGCTTTCAAAATAGGCCCCGCGCCGGTTGGTGGCGGCCAAGGTGGCCAAGGCGGCGATGGTGGGCACATCGCCGCGCCGCGTGCCAAAGTTGCTTTCCAAGCCCCAGATTGCCACCACGATCTGAGGGTCAACGCCGTAGCGTGCCGCAATTCGCCCCAAGACGTCGCCGTGCTTTTCCAACGCCGCCCGCCCCGCCGCGATCCGCTCGGCCGAGACGGCGCGGTCAAGATAATCCCAGATCGTGCGGGTGAATTCGGCCTGAGTGCGCTCTTTTTCCAGCACGTCCTCGCGCAGGGTCGCCCCCGTCAGCGCCTGATCCAGTGTGGCAGGGCCAATCCCCGCCGCCAAAGCGCGGGGCGAAAAGGCGGCGATCCAATCTTGCATCATGTCGCGGGTCACAAACCTCTCCTGCGAGTGGGGCGGCGCAAGACACTCAAGCGCCGCCCGCAGGCAAAGGCAAGCTCACGCAGCGCGGCGCATCTCGCCGCGTTGGTCTTGCAACAGGGCCAGAATGTCGGCGTTTTGCCGTTCCAGCCGGTGCAGGTGGTCTTGCAACTCGGCAATCGTGCGGTTGCCGGTGTTTTGCAGCAAGAACACCATCAAGAAGGTGGAAATGGTGGTGCCGGTGTTGATCACCAGCTGCCATGTGTCAGAATAGCCAAACAGCGGCCCGCTGATGGCCCAAAAGCCCACAAGGGCCAATGCCGCCAGAAAGGCCAAAGGGCGGCCAAGGGCCGCGGAAATCCACTCTGCCAAACGGTCAAAGCGGCTTTTGAGGAAAGCTTGCATTCTATCTCCTTGCGACCGGCCATCACGGGCGGCCAGCAAGGATTTCACCTTGTCAGCACGGCCCTGACGGCACGGTCAATCGACTGTGGGTTGGCATGAGGATCAGGTCCATGGGTGAAACGGAATTAGCTTCCGCCCCGTGGCGATACACGGGGCGGGGCTTTGCGGCAAGACAAATTGCGGTGATGCTAGCGCGGCTTGCGGGTGACTTTGCGTTTGATCGCATCGCGCTTGGCTTTGAACGCCGCAGGCTTGCGCGCCCCGTAGCGCCCGCCCTTTGACGACGGCACGCGCAGGGTTTCGCCCTCGATCGACAGCAAATCCAGCGTCAGGCCACCCGTCACGGGCGTCGCCTCGGCCAAGCGGACCAGCACGCGCTGGCCAAGGCCGATGATCTGGCCACTGTCAGCCCCCGTCAGGGTTTGGCTGGCCTCGTCATAGCGGTAATACTCGCGCCCCACGCTGCGGATCGGCACCAACCCATCCGCGCCGGTTTCATCCAGTTTTACGAACAGGCCAAACTTCTGCACGCCCGAAATTCGCCCTGTGAACTCTGCCCCCACCCGGTCGGACAGATAGGCCGCCAGATACCGGTCGGTCGTGTCACGCTCTGCCGCCATCGAACGGCGCTCGGTGTCGGAAATCAGCTTGCCCGTCTCGCCTAGATTTTCCATATCCCAAACCGCTAGTCCATCCTTGCCCCAGCCATGGGCCGAGATCAGCGCGCGGTGCACGATCAGGTCGGAATAGCGCCGGATCGGCGAGGTGAAGTGGGCATAGTTGCGCAACGCCAGCCCGAAATGGCCGAAGTTGTCGGGGCTGTAATAGGCCTGCGTCATCGACCGCAGGGTCGAGATGTTCATCAGTTCGGCAAACTCGCTGCCCTCGGCCTGCGACAGCAACCGGTTAAGATGCGCGGTTTTCAGCACCTGCCCTTTGGCCAGCGTAAAGCCAGACGCCTCGGCCACCTCGCGCAGCGCATCCAGCTTTTGCGGGCTGGGTTCTTCGTGCACGCGAAACAGCAGCGGGCGTTTGAGGCGGATCAGTTCCTCGGCGGCGGCGACATTGGCCAGAACCATGAATTCCTCAATCAGCCGGTGCGCGTCAAAGCGTTCGGCAAAAGAGACAGAGCTGACCTTGCCATCCTCGCCCAGCACGATCTTGCGTTCGGGCAGGTCAAGTTCCAGCGGCTGGCGCGCGGTGCGGGCGCGTTTTAGCGCCTCATACGCGCCGTAAAGTGCAGTGATACCGTCTAGAAGGGGGGCTGTGGTTGCATCGCCAAACCCATCTTTCGCCGCTTGCACCTGCCCGTAAGACAGCGCCCCTTTCGAGCGCATCAGCCCGCGCGTGAACGCATGGCGCAGCTTGTGCCCGTCAGCATCAATCACCATGCGCACAGCCAAACAGGCGCGGTCGACATGTTCGTGCAGGCTGCACAGATCGCCTGACAGGATGTCGGGCAACATGGGCACCACGCGATCGGGGAAATAGCTGGAATTGCCCCGCTTGCGCGCTTCGCGGTCAAGGGCAGAGTTGGGGGTGACGTAATGGGCCACATCCGCGATGGCCACCCACAGCACATAGCCGCCCGGATTGGTCGGGTCGCGGTCGGCTTCGGCGCAGACGGCATCGTCGCGGTCACGGGCATCGGGCGGGTCGATGGTCAGCAGGGGCAGATCGCGCAGGTCTTCGCGGGCACCGATTGGGGCGGCCAGGCAGGCGTCCGCCTCGGCCACCACGGCATCAGGGAAGGCATCGGGAATCCCGTGCTGGTGAATGGCAATCAGCGAGACAGCGCGCGGGCCCGAAGGGTCGCCCAAGCGCGCGGTGATGCGGGCATGGGGCAGGCCCATCTGGCGCTTGCCGACCAATTCCGCCTCGACCAACTCGCCGTCGCGGGCATCGGCTGTGGCATCACGGGCCACGCGCCATTCCTTGTCGGCGCCCTTGTCGATGGGCACAATCCGCCCGCCTTCCGCCCCAAGGCGGAAAATGCCCAGCACCTTGGCCGGATTGCCGCCCAAAGCGCGGATCAGGCGGGCTTCGTAGCCGTGATCTTCGGCGTCAACCTTGGTCAGGCGGGCCAGAATGCGGTTGCCCGCACCCAAGGCGGCATCGCCCTTTTGCGGCATGATCAAAATGCGCGGCCCAGCGGTGGGAACACCCGCCTCTAGCGGAATGGCGAAAAGATCGCCGTTGGCATCGGGGGCCAGTACTTCCAGCACGGCCACGGGGGGCAGGGCTTGCGCATCGTAATACTGCCGCGCGGTGCGGGTGACGGTGCCTTCGTCTTCCAGCTCTTTGAGCAGGCGTTTCAGGTCAATGCGGGCATCGCCCTTGATCCCGAAGGCCCGCGCGATGTCGCGCTTGGCCAGAAGGGTGGGGTTATCAACGATCCATTGGCGGATCTGGTCTTTGGTGGGCATAGGGTTCATCCCTTGGCCCTATCACGGGCGGGCTTGGGCGAAAAGCCACAACCGCAGGCCAAGCCTGCCCCCGTTGTCTTTGCGGGCATTCGGCGTCATATCGGGCATAGCCCGACCTGTGGCGCGGTTCAGCCGTCTTTCGGAGGATGTCGATGAAAGCTTTGGTTCTTGAGGAACGTCTCACCCTGTCCTTGCGCGATTTTCCGATCGAGCGGGACGAGGTGATGGGCCCGCATGATGTGCGCATCAAAATGCATACCGTGGGGATTTGCGGGTCTGATGTGCATTATTACACGCATGGCAGGATTGCCGATTTCATCTTGCGCGCGCCGATGATCCTTGGCCACGAAGCCTCGGGCACGGTGATCGAGGCGGGGAGTTTGGTGACCACGCTCAAGGTCGGCGACCGTGTGTGTATGGAACCGGGCATTCCAGACCCCAACAGCCGCACCACCCGTTTGGGCCTGTACAACATTGATCCGGCCGTGCGGTTTTGGGCAACGCCCCCTGTGCATGGGATATTGCGCCCCACGGTCGTGCATCCGGCGGCGTTCACCTTCAAGCTGCCCGACAATGTTTCGTTTGCCCAAGCGGCCATGGTTGAACCCTTGGCCGTGGGCGTGCATGCGGCCACCAAGGCGCAGATCAAGCCCGGGGATGTG
>CANFSY010000071.1 GCA_947449875.1 Paracoccaceae bacterium | reverse complement strand
GGTTCCGGGGCTCATCGGAAAGGCAGTCGTGGGCGCATGGTCTGGGGTGCAGGCTTCGCCGGTGCTGGTCTTAGAATAGCGGGCGGCGCGGCACCCAAAATGGGTGACATCGTGAATGCTCGCCCCATCTGCAAGGCTCCACGACTGCTTGCCAGTTGCATCAGGCGCTTGGACAGTAAGAACAGACGTTATGGCCCGCCCACCAGTCACGACATACTGACCCGCAGGAATGGGAAAGCTGGGCGTTTCCATAATGCGGCCATGCTCTTCCAGCCACCAAGCCGTGGGATCAAATGTCCAGCCAGCAGGGGCAAGATTGGCGTTCGCCAAGAGGTCAGCATAATCGCCGATCCCAATGCTGCGAGGGCCGGGATCCGTGGCCCATAGTCCCCAAGTCTGCGCATCATCACCCGAAGTCCTTTGAGGATCGCCAAGGGCAGCGATGTATTGTGTATCAATTGCCTGAAACCTCGCCTCGGCCTGCGCAGGATTGGCGGCGACAAAGGCAACGCAAGCAAGCACGGCGAAACAAATCCTGTTGATCAGCAGCGTCGCAGTCTTGAGTTTATCGATCATACCTTGCTCCTAGACGATGGCCGTTGCTGTGCAGAGCCGCGCATACCCAGTTTGAAGGATAGGACGCCTGCGCAAGAAGGCAAAAGCAGGCACTGATCGCTGGAAACTCTGCATCTCGCGCAATAGCGCACTTAAGATCCTTAACTGATTTTGCGCTAATCTGCGGATACTGGCTGCGATGGCGAACATGGGTCAGACAGAAATCTCTCAGGTTTCACCGTCTTTTCGGTAGGCATTCCAATAACTTGAGCACATAGCTAACGGCATACGCGATGCAGTTGGAGGCTATGATGGGCGTGTTGGACAAATTGAAGATCGTGGCGCTTGCGCCCAAGGTGAAACGCAGCGTGGAGCAAGATCGCCGCGTGAAACTGGTTGAGCAGCTGACGGAACAGCTGAAGCTTGTGGAAGCCACACTGGGTGGCACAGCATACCAGCGCAGCAAGACCGTGTGGATCACCGATGATGCAGGCAATCGCAGCAAGGTTCAGCGCAGCGTGAAGCTGCGCCAATGGTGGACAGTTGGCACAAACGGCGCTGTGCAGTTTGGCTTGCGCTATGGTGCTGTGCCCTTGGAAGTCAAAGCAGGCATGTCAGCTATTGAGGTATCCAAGCTGGCTGACATTCCGCTGCTGATCAAAGCATTGGTGCAGGCTGTGGATCAAGGTGAACTGGATGCGGCTATTGATGCTGTGACAGCTGCCCGCAAGACCAAAGCCAAGCGTGCTGCTGAAGCGTGATCAATCAACAGAACGATGATCGGCAAGGCCAAGTGAGTTGAGTATCTTAACTGCATTGGCGTTTGTGCCATTGCCCCGCAAGACCATTGCCGATCCTGTGATTAAGCGTCGTGCCACGTTCATCAAGCAGCTTGAACAGCAGCGTGAACTGGCGCGGGAACAGGGCTTTGAGCCCACCAAGCGCAAATGGGTGGTGATGGCTGATGGCAGCAAGCAACTGGTCACTGTTCCCAAGCGTGTCAAACGCTGGTGGCGCATGGATGCACAGGGCACCTGCTTTTTGGTGCTGCGCTATGGCAACAGGGTTATCACACTGAACGCAGGTAGAACGGCCATTGCTGTTGGCCCCAAGAGCAAACTGGTGTCTGTGATTGATACTGTGATCACGGCTACCAAGGCAGGTGAGATGGATGCAGTGCTAGCAGCCGCACAGGCAACGTTTCGCAGGGATCGGCTGACCAAGCCACGCAACTCTGCACGTCGCGCTTGATCTAAGGATGCAGTTGCCGATAGCCTCGCAATAGCAAACACATGGCTTGCCACCGGCTTGAAAGACGCCGCAAATGCAAAAACTACTCTTTGACGAAAAGCAAGAAAATCATCTCAAGCTATTGATATTATTCATATATGAAATTTCCGCCAAAGGGTATGCTACAAAAAAGTATGCTACTTTTTTAACTTATTGTTTTCATAACAATAAAGTACAAAAATCGGTTTATTGGTAAGGGAGAGGTCGAGAGTTCAATCCTCTCTTGCAGCACCATTTATCCCAATATAAACAACGGTTTGCAAAACTGATTTCGCGAAAAGTAGCATACCATAGACATATGCTACTCTTGAGCGCATTGTAGCTGTGGCTTGAGGTGAAACATGGGCAAACAGGCAAAACCCGCGTTGATGGATCATGAAACGGTGATCACGGACAAATTCCGTACAACACCCATTGCAGAAACCATCTCAAAAATCACTGGTCTGCCCACCTCTGCCATCGTCTATCGATGTGCGGCAAGTTCCTATTGGCAGTTTCGTGTGTTCCTTGAAGGCCGACCGCGCAAACGGTCAACCAAACAAGTTGAGTTACTTAAGGCCAAAGACGCAGCCAAGGTGATCTATGCTGAGATGCTGCTGAGTGTGCATGCTGGCGAAATCAAGGCCAAGCCGTCTTCAGCCAAAACATTACAGGTGATTGCGAATTCGCTGTGGGCCAAGAATGAGACCCGCATGCTCAATGCTGAACTGAACAAGTCCAAGGTCAGCAACGACAAATCTGTGTATGAGCGCCATATCAAGCCCTACTTCGCCAACACTGATGTCAAGAAGATCGACACGGACATGCTGGACGAATTCAAGTCACACTTGGCCAAGCAAAAGCTCAAACCCGCAACCCAACTCAGCTACATCAACATTGTCATGGCCTTGCTCAAGCAGGCACAGATCAAGAAATACATTACCCATGTGCCGCTGAAGCCCAAGGTCAGGGTGGATGATGAGGCGCGGGGCTATTTTGACGATGCCGACTATGAAAAGCTCATCAACATGGCGTCGGCTGTTATAGGTCATCAATACCAGTTCACATCCAAGCAGGGTGCTGTTTACCGGCGCATCACTTTCACAGATGAACTGCCGTTGTTGATCGACTTCATGGTCAACACCTACGTGCGCCCCACTGACATTGCCGTGCTGCGCCACAAACACGTGCATATTGTAGAACAGCAGGGCATCAAGTTCATCGAACTGCGCCATCCTGCCACCAAACGCCACAGCAACCACATGATGGGCAGCGAGCAGTCCTTCTTGAGCTACTCAATTGTCAAAAGCTTTCAGGGCAAACAGGGCATGGCCAAGCCCGAAGACTTTGTGTTCGCCCCGGACTTTGCCAACCGTGACACGGCATTGGACATGCTGGCCACGCAGTTCACCGCACTATTGGCGATAACGCAGCTGCGCAAGGACGACGAAGGCAAGCCCAGAACCATGTACAGCCTGCGGCACACTGCCATCGTGCGTTCAATCCGCAAAGGCCTGCCCATTGAGATGATCGCCACGAATTCGCGTACAAGCTCTGACATGATCCGCAGGTTCTATGGCTCGCATGTCAAAAGCGTGCGATACATGGGCACGGCTTTTGTGGACAAAGAGGTGGCTGCACGCGAAAAACGAGTTGAGCAGCTTAAGAGCAATACCAAGTATGATCTGACGCCCGCTAAGCCTGACAGTTTGACGGACAAGTAATTCTCGCCGTCACGAATGCCTCGCGTTGCCGCAAGGCGCAGAGGCGCAAACCAAAACCAGCATAGATTTTCGTCCCAACGATTTGCAAAATGATGACGGCACGAAAACTGACGGCATTTGTCTGGGCTGGCTCATATAATATGTATTCTATGAACCAAACACTTAAGCAACTGAACTTGTTGAGTCTTTTTTTGCATTCTCTTCGGTTGTCCTGCTTCAGTTCAGAATACATGCTCTTCCAGCCACCAAGCCGTGGGATCAAACGTCCAGCCAGCAGGGGCAAGATTGGCGTTCGCCAAGAGGTCAGCATAATCGCCGATCCCGATGCTGCGCGGGCCGGGATCTGTGGCCCAAAGACCCCAAGTCCGCGCATCATCGCCCGAAGCCCTTTGAGGATCGCCAAGGGCAGCGATGTATTGTGTATCAATTGCCTGAAACCTCGCCTCGGCCTGCGCAGGATTGGCGGTTACAAAGGCAATGCAAGCAAGCATGGCAAAACCGATCCTGTTGATCAGCAGCGTCGCAGTCTTGAGTTTATTGATCATACCTTGCTCCTCGACGATGGCCGTTGCTGTGCAAAGGCACGCATGCCCAGTTTGAAGGATAGGACGTCTGGGCAAGAAGGCAAAAGCAGGTACTTATCGCTGGAAACTCTGCATCTCGCGCAATAGCGCACTTAAGATCCTTAACTGATTTTGCGCTAATCTGCGGATACTGGCTGCGATTGTGAACATGCGGCAGACAGAAATCTGACAGGTTTCACCGTCTTTTCGGTAGGCGTTCCAATAACTTGACCACATAGCTAACGGCATACGCGATGTTGTTGGAGGCTATGATGGGCGTGTTGGACAAATTGAAGATCGTGGCGCTTGCGCCCAAGGCGAAGGCCAGCGTGGAGCAAGATCGCCGTGTGAAACTGGTTGAGCAGCTGGCAGAACAGTTGAAGCTTGTGGAGGCCACACTGAGTGGCACAGCTTATCAGCGCAGCAAGGCAGTTTGGGTCACAGATGACATGGGCAATCGCAGCAAGGTTCAGCGCAGCGTGAAGCTGCGGCAATGGTGGACGGTGGGCACGAATGGCGCTGTGCAGTTTGGTTTGCGCTACGGTGCTGTGCCTTTGGAGGTGAAGGCAGGCATGTCAGCTGTGGAAGTATCAAAGCTGGCAGACATTCCGCTGCTGATCAAAGCATTGGTGCAGGCGGTGGATCAGGGTGAACTGGATGTGGTCATTGATGCTGTGACTGCTGCCCGCAAGACCAAAGCCAAGCGTGCCGCTGAAGCGTGATCGATTAAGAAAACAAGGATCGGCAAGGTAAAACCACTTGAGTATCTTAACTGCATTAGTGTCGGTGCCCCTGCCCCGCAAGACCATTGCCGATCCTGTGATCCAACGCCGTGCCACCTTTATCAAGCAGCTTGAACAGCAGCGTGAACTGGCAGGAGACGAGGGCTTTGAGCCCACCATGCGCAAATGGGTGGTGATGGCTGATGGCAGCAAGCAACTGGTCACAGTGCCCAAGCGTGTCAAACGCTGGTGGCGCATGGATGCACAGGGCACCTGCTTTCTGGTGCTGCGCTATGGCAACAGGGTTATCACATTGAACGCAGGCAGGACGGCCATTGCTGTTGGCCCCAAGGGCAAACTGGTGTCTGTGATTGACACTGTGATCACCGCAACCAAGGCAGGTGAGATGGATGCCGTGCTAGCAGCCGCACAGGCAACGTTTCGCAGGGATCGGCAGACCAAGCCACGCAACTCTGCACGTCGCGCTTGATCTGAGGATGCAGTTGCCGATATCCAACCCGGTCAACCGCAGCAGAACGCTTATATCGAGCGTTACAACCGCACTGTCCGGCAAGAGTGGCTCAACCAATACATCATCGAAAGCATCGAGGAGGCCCAACATCACGCTACGCAATGGCTATGGACTTATAACAACGACCGACCCAACATGGGCATCGGTGGCATAACACTCGCAATGAAACTGAAAATGGCCGCGTAAGTTCTACAAATGCACCCCGTTAAAAATGGGGGGATTACCACATGAAGCCGCAACTGAAGCGATGTACATGTATTGCCAAGCAAATAGCTGAACCAATTGGTCGATTTGCATACTGGTTGTTACAAAATGATAGTGGTAGTAGACTGGTTATTTTATCACCAAAACAAAACCCAAAGGTTAACACCAAAGAATTAAACGGCTTTGCATTGAATTTTTTGTCTTAATGGTTATTATGAGGACCGACCAGCGCAAAAGCTCAAACAGCTTTGTCCTAGCCATTAAAAACATAGTTATATAAAGGATCAACATACTATGCAAGACACACTTAAATCGGCCAAACACACGCTATATGAGATGCTTGACGATGGCACTTGGGGCATGGGCAACATGTTTGCGGCGCTGCGCACACTTAAAGCTATGCAGCCTGCTAGCTTGACAACACGCAACTTGGTTTGCAAGAAAGCACTGGAGCTTGTGATTGAGGGGCATGAGTACAACACGCACATTATTTAAAGCACTGGAAATTTTGACAAAATAGTGCATATGCAAGATTTGCATGTGCGCTATTTTTATTGCGTTTCGGCATGGCTTTTGGGAAAGCCACATCATCAAGGCCATCTTGTGCGGTTGGACCTCAATTGCCTTCATCTGCGCCGATGATGTGAAATACTTTGACTGTGCTTGGCGTTGCGATCAGCTTTGATGCGAGCTGCCTTGGGATAATTGACGATAAACAGTGAAGCCCGCAACTGCGTTGCATGCTGCTGATGCGCGAAGCCTTCACACCCTTGGTGCTTGTTTCGCTTTCAGCTGAGTTTCTTTGATTGATATTGCTTTGACTTCAGCTGTGTTGTTGTCACTGTGTACTTGTATGGTTCAGTGCGAGTTGATGTATTATGTTCATCTATTGTAGTAGTGTGTTTTTTTAGTATTGATTGGTAAGTGTTAATTGATGTTGTTTACTTTGTTGATGTTGTTTACTTGTTGATAGGCAATAGTAAAGCTACAGCAGCAACTTCTGTTGCTGCCGTTCTCGACCAATGCATCCACTGTGACGCTGTGCTTTTATAGTGGTTCGTCCACTTCGCAGTGTTTTTATAGCTTTGGAAGTACAGTATAGTGTGTATCCAGCACACCGTTGGCGTTTTCATTTAGGTTGGATATGTCTTTGATAGTATAGTTGAAAAAATCGACTTTTACCAATTCTGCTTCGAATAAGTATGACTGAAAACGCGATGCGTTTTTGTTGCCACAGTGCCTGTGCCAAAGGCTGAGCAGCTCATCAATAAAAGCTTCATTGGTCATATGTGCAGGTGTTTGCAACAAGCCATGGCTGTGCCAACCAACGCCACCTGCTCGTTCCATAACCATCCAGCGATTGACCCTCAAACCTCTGTTTTTATGTGCAGCTTTGTAGATGCGACGGTCAACCGCGTTAAAATACTTGCCCATTTCGCATTCATGCCACCTGTCGTCCTTGCCGCCATGCTTTTCACGCAGGGCGTTGGGAATATGCCACGTCGCACATATGTCCCACTGAAACTGTGGTGCATTGCCCCATTGCTTTATGGCTTGCTGGATTTTTTGGGCTGATGTCATTGGTACCCGCGTTCCTTGGCCCAAGCATCACGCTCTTCTTGGGTGTAGGTGCGGCCTTCACTCGCTGCACCAAAGCTGTTGCAGTTTGTTAGGGTTTTTAGCGACCGCGCCTTGGTCCAACGTGTTGACACATATGCTGACCCTGCATTGGCGTTTTTTGGAAAGTATTTGGTTTTACTGTCTTCGCTCAATTTATTGCTCATATTTGAGATAAGTAACACGCGAAATTCGTGTAAGTATTTATACGCTACCGTTCGTGTATTCCCTAAATTGGAGGCCAAAATGATCGAAGAAATATTTGAACAACTGAAGGATTTGGGCGCTGTGTCGTCCACAGACGATTTTAGTACACAGTGGTTGGGGCGGGAGCGCAGTTATATGCGGTGCCTGCGTGCAAAACAGCGTGATCCCAGTGCCCAAGTCTTGGCAAACCTGTGCTGTGCGCTTGCTGCGTACTGCGGACAGCGTGGGCACTACGATACCTTGGTCACGCAGGGATAACCTGCGGAGCATGGCCAACACTTGCCTTGAAGCCTTGTTGTCCACCGGTGTTCGACAATGACAAAGAAACCCTTGGTTCGTGCGGTATAAATACACGTATATCCCAGCCAAATCGGCGGGAAAATCGGTGGGATAACAATGCGCAACCGCCAGATTACCCTGCCAATTCAAAGCACTACGAGGGGATAATTGGTGGCGAGGGGGGGACTCGAACCCCCGACCCTGCGATTATGAGTCGCATGCTCTAACCAACTGAGCTACCTAGCCACTGCGTGTCGAGGTACTGGACCGCGCCAGAAGCGTCAAGGCGAAATCGTCAGGCTTTCGGACAAGGGGTTGCTGCGGAGATCTGCGCGACCAGCTCTGTCGTGGGCAGCGCCGCATCCAGCTTCAGCACCGGGCAGGCGAGCGTGGCAAGCCAGTCTTGGTGCCGTGTCAGGCTGCGTCCGGCAAAATCAGGTCGGTCATAAGCGGCGGCCCAGTCCATGAAGGCCAAAAAACCGCTGTGATAGGCACCGCCTTGGGCGATGGCCTTGGCCCCATAGCGGTTGGCCTCGCGCAAGCGCAGACGGTCCAGCCGCACCTTTGGGTCAAGCCTGAGGAACACCACAAGGTCGAACAGCGGTTCCACCGTCTGCGACCAAGAGATCATGCTGCCAGAAAGCACCCAAGCCCGCCGTGGCAAGAACATCTGCGCCATCAGCGCCAGACGCTCGCCCAGTGGGCGAGCTTGGGTATAGGGCGGCTCAGTTGGGTGCCAAAAGTAATCGTCCGTATCATGGAAGGGAACCGACCAGTGCCCCGCCATCGCCCGCCCAAGGGTCGAGGTGCCCGTGCCGCTGGCCCCAAGGATATGAAGCCTGCACGCCGTCAGTTAATGCGCCACCCTCGGTCTGCCCGATGCCGTCACCGTCACGGTCGCTTCGATGAACATCGGGTTGCCCTCCACCATGGCTTCGCGGATGTCGCGGTTGGCTGTGACCCGCAGGTCGCCGGCCCCTGCGGCTTGGGCGCGGGTTGTAGCTTCGGCCACAAGGGCGGCTTCCAAGGCATCCAAAGCGGCGTCGCGGGTGTTGAAGGTCTGCAAGCCTGCGGGCAAGTGGGCGGTAAAGCGCCCCTCGCCGGGGCTGCTGACCAAGCCTTGGGCGCGTTGGCTGACTTGGCCGACCACGGCACCGATGGCATTGGCGACACCAGCGTGTTCGGGCAAGATCATCTCGCAGCCCAAACGCTCGCCCACCGCACCATAATAGCTGGGGGCCGAAGCGCCAAGGCCGATCACCGGCACGCCAAGGCGCAGGGTCAGCTCTACCACGCCGCGGTGGCGGTTTAGGCCTGCGGTGGACAGCGGGTGGCGAGCCAGCGCCTCGGGCAGCTCGTCAAAGCCACCGTCCTCGTCAAAGGCGGCTTCCAGCAGGCATTCCACGGTCTGCGCTGTCAACTGGTCAATCACCGCCGCTGCCAGCACCGCCCCGTCGGCCGCGATCCTGTCGCCTGCGCCGTTGCGCCGCTTGGCCAGCAATTTCAGCGCCTTGACCGAAGCTGTGCCATCCCAAGCGTCCAACCGCCCCAGCACGTGGCTCGCGTCCGAAGGGGTCACCCCCGAAATCATCACCAAGCCCCGCGCCACCAAGCGTTCCATCGCCGCCACTTCCAGACGCGAGGTCAGGGCCATCGACAGCGGCATCGGCTTGGTCACCCGCGCCAGAACCGTCGCCTCGCGCGGGGTCAGGCCGCCGGTTTGGCCCTGCATCGGGATGACAAAGCGCCCGTCAAATTCCCCCGCCGTGTCAGACGACAGCCACCGATCCAGCGCGGCATGGACCATCGGCCCATGATCCACCGCCAACAGCGACACGGGGATCAACCGGCGCGGCCCAAGGCGCAGCCCGCCTGTCAGCCCTGTGGCCAGCACATGCACCTCGCTGTCGCCGCCAAGGCCACTGGTGCGCATCGCCACCGCTTCCACCATCGTGCGCAATCCGCCGACCCTTGCGCCTTCGGGGTCAATCTCGGGCAGGCCATTGCGCAGCAAGGCGACATCGGTGGTCGTCCCGCCAATGTCGCTGACCAAAGCATCCACCGCCCCCGTCAGCCACCGCGCGCCCACGATGCTTGCGGCGGGGCCGGACAGGATCGTCTCGATCGGGCGTTCGCGCACCATGGCGGCAGAGATCAGCGCGCCGTCACCCCGCACGACCATCAGGGGGGCTGTGATCCCCACCGCCTGCAAATGCCGCTCGCAGGCGGCGACCAGGCGGTCGATCATGCCGATCAGCCGTGCGTTCAACACCGCCGTCAAGGCGCGCTTGGGCCCGTTGAGCTTGGCCGATAACTCGTGCGAACAGGTCACAGGCCGCCCCGACACTCGCCGGATCAGATCCCGCACGGCCACTTCATGCGCGGGGTTGCGGGTGGCAAAGCGCGAGGCCACGGCAAAGCCCATGACATCGGCGGATAGGTCTGTCACGGCCTGTTCCAAGGCCGCCATGTCCAAGGCCGCCGCCTCGCCGCCTGCGTGGTTGTGCCCGCCCGCCAGACGCACCACGGGGTCGCCCTTTAGCGCCTCGATCAAGCCGCCGCGGTCCAGATCATCGGCGTCAAAGCCGATGAAGATCAGCGCGACGCGCCCACCCTGCCCTTCGACCAGCGCATTGGTGGCCAAGGTGGTTGACAGTGACACCATGGCAATCTGTGCAGGCTGCACCCCCGCTGCCGCCAAGGCCGCATCCACCGCAAGGCCGATGCCCGTGGCCAGATCGGCGCGGGTGGTCAGCGATTTGGCCTTGCCGATGACGGCATCCGCCGCCTCGTCCAAGATCACCGCATCGGTGTAGGTGCCGCCGGTATCCACACCCAAAAGATAGGCCATTCGCGCATTCCTGTATCGGTTTGAAGGTTAGATAGGGCCAGTTGCACCGCTGTACAGGTCTGCCCGCGACGCAACTGGTCGCCCAGCGGCATTAGCGAGGCGCTGCGGCGCGGCGCAAGCGGTCGTTGATGGCGCGGCCAAGGCCAGTGTCGGGGATGGGGGCGATCGCGATGGTGCGGCCTTGGGCCAAGGCATCGGCGCTGCGCAGCAGGTGAAAGAGGTTGGCCGCCGCCTCGACCAGATCGCCTTGGGGCGACAGGTTCACCTCACAGTCGCCCGCGCCAAAGCCGATGCGCAGCTCATCCGCGCGCACGGTTATCGCATCTAGCCGCACCGGAGCATTCGGGGCATAATGGCTGGCCAATTGGCCGGGTGCTGTGGGGCGGGCCGCATCGCCGCCGCTGACCAAGGGGCCGGTCAACGCCTCGATCTCCTCCACCGTGACACCACCGGGGCGCAGCAGTTCGGTGCGCGCTAACAGGCCAAGAATCGTCGATTCCACCCCCACAGCACAGGGCCCGCCGTCAATCACCGCCGCGATACGGCCCGACAGGCCCGCCATCACATGATCGGCGCGGGTGGGCGACACGCCGCCCGACGGGTTGGCCGACGGGGCCGCCAATGGCCCGCCAAACGCCGCTATCAGCGCGCGGGCGACGGGATGGGCGGGCAGGCGGATAGCAACCGTGGGCAGTTCGGCGGTGACATAGGGCGACAGGCCGGCATCGGGGCGCTGGGGCAGAACCAAGGTCAGCGGGCCGGGCCAAAAGCGTGCGGCCAGCGCCTCGGCCCTGTCGTCAAACACCGCCAACCGCCGCGCCATATCCATATCAGACACATGGGCGATCAGCGGGTTGAACCGTGGCCGCCCCTTGGCGTCATATATCCGCGCCACCGCCAGATCAGACCGCGCATCGCCACCAAGGCCGTAGACCGTCTCAGTCGGGAAGGCCACAAGCTGGTCACCGCGCAGCAAAGCCACAGCGCGGTGCAATCCATCGGCATCGGGGGGCAGGATTTGTGTGGCGTGCATGCGGGGTTTGCGTCTTTCGGGCTGGATCATCGGGCTTGGGTCGGGGTAGCCTTGGCTGTCCTACCCCGCGCGCAAGCCCTTGTGAAGGAGCGCCCATGCCCTATACCGCCCCCCTGTCAGACTACCGCCTGCTGTTTGATGTGCTTGGGTTTGACCAAGTCACCGCGACCGCGCGGTTTGGCCATGCCACGCCCGACACGGTGGACGCCGTTTTGACCGAAGCGGCGCGCTTGTCACAAACAACCCTTGCCCCGCTCAACCGCGCAGGCGATCTGCATCCCGCGGTGCTAGAGGGCGGCACAGTGCGCACCTCGCCCGGCTTTGCCGCAGGGTTTCGCGCTGTGGCCGAGGGCGGGTGGATCGGCATCAGTGCCCAGCCCGAATACGGCGGCATGGGCCTGCCCTTAGCACTTGCCACCTGCGTGGGCGAGATGATGGGATCGGCCTGCCTGTCGCTGCAACTTTGCCCGCTGATGACCCAAGGCCAAATCGACGCGCTGGAACTTCACGCAAGCCCCGCCCTAAAGGCCCTATATATCCCCAAGCTGATCTCGGGCCAGTGGAACGGCACGATGAACCTGACCGAAGCGCAAGCCGGATCAGACGTGGGTGCCTTGCGCACCAAGGCCGAACCCTTGGGCGATGGCACCTATGCGATCACGGGCGAGAAAATCTATATCTCTTGGGCAGATAATGATTTCACCGAAAACACCTGCCACCTTGTGCTGGCGCGCCTGCCGGATGGTGAGGCGGGCACCAAGGGGATCAGCCTGTTCATGGTGCCCAAATACCTGCCCGATGCATCCGGCAACGCAGGCACCCGCAACGCCCTGCGCGTCGTGCGGCTCGAGCATAAGATGGGCCTGCACGGATCGCCCACCGCCGTTATGGCCTACGAAGGGGCCATAGGCTGGCTGGTCGGCGCGCCGCACAAGGGCATGGCCGCCATGTTTACCATGATGAACAACGCCCGGCTCGGCGTGGGGATGCAAGGCGTCTGCGTGGCCGAAGCGGCCCTGCAACAGGCCCTGACCTATGCCGAGGCGCGGGTGCAGGGCCGCACAGCGTTGGACGGGAACGGGGTGATCGGCCACCCCGATGTGCGCCGGATGCTGGCCGAAATGCGCGCCGAAACCTTTAGCGCCCGCGCGATTGGTCTGGCCTGTGCCGTGGCGCTAGATATGGCGCGTGCGACGGGCGACGCCGATTGGCAAGCCCGCGCGGCCTTTTTGACCCCCATCGCCAAGGCTTACGGCACCGATACCGGCCACCATGTCGCCCAGTTGGGCATTCAGGTGCACGGCGGGATGGGCTTTATCGAAGACACCGGTGCAGCGCAATTCGCCCGCGATGTGCGCGTGACGCAGATTTACGAAGGCACCAATGGCATCCAAGCGCTGGACCTTGTGGGCCGCAAGATGATGGATGATGGCAAAGCAGCCTTTGCCTTGCTGGATGAGGTTGCCACCACAGCCGCCCTGTCGCCCCCCGACCTTGGCCAACCCGTGCAAGACGCCGTCCAAGCCCTGCGCAGCTCCACGACCACGCTTCTGGCCCAAGACGCGCTGGACCGTGCGGGTGCCGCCGTCGCCTATGCCCGCGCCTTTGCGCAGGTTCTGGGCGCGGGCTTTCATTTGCGCGCCGCGCAATCCGACCCCGCCCGCCTGCCGCTTGCCCGCTTTGCCATCACCCGCCTTCTGCCGCGCCACGCCGCATGGCTGGCCGAGGCGCGGTGCGGCGCAAACGGGCTGGCCGACCT
Source organism: Paracoccaceae bacterium (assembly GCA_947449875.1). Lineage (GTDB taxonomy): Bacteria > Pseudomonadota > Alphaproteobacteria > Rhodobacterales > Rhodobacteraceae > Stagnihabitans. Next base: position 3,757 of record CANFSY010000071.1, on the reverse strand, counting down.
GTCAGCCGACGCGCTGCGCGCGTGACCCAAGCTTTGCATTACCCCTACCCCGACCCTCCGCCCGAGGGGCAGGCCGTCACCATCGCCCCCGGCATCTTATGGCTGCGCCTGCCGCTGCCGGGGGCGTTAGACCATGTGAACGCCTATGCACTAGACGACGGCGACGGCTGGACGCTGGTGGATACCGGCATATCCTCACGCCGCACCAAGGCACTTTGGCAGGCGATTTTGACGGGGCCCTTGGGGGGCAAACCCGTCAAGCGGCTGATCATCACCCACCACCACCCCGACCATCTGGGCCTTGCAGGCTGGTTCCAAGACCAAGGGGCCGCGCTTTTGATCACCCGCACCGCGTGGCTTTACGCCCGTATGCTGACGCTGGACGAACACGCCACCCGCCCGCCCGAATCAACCCTGTTCCTGACCCGCGCGGGGGTGAAAGGCGACGTTCTGGCGCAGATGGCAGCCGAGCGGCCTTTCAACTTCTGCGATGTGGTGGCCAAAATGCCTTTAGGCTTTTCGCGCCTAGACGAAGGCACCACCTTGCACGCCGCCGGACGGCGCTGGCAGGTGCGCTTGGGCCAAGGCCACGCCCCCGATCATGCGACCTTGTGGAGCCTTGATGACACTCTGGTTCTGGGCGGCGATCAGTTCTTGGCGACCATCACCCCCAACATCGGCGTCTACGCCACCGAACCCGACGCCGACCCTTTGAGCGAATGGCTGACCAGTTGCCGCCGCTTTCAACCGGTGGCCGAAAACGCGCATCTGGTCCTTCCCGGCCACAAACTGCCCTTCACCGGTCTGCCCCTGCGCCTGAGCCAAAAAATCGCCTCGCACGAGGCGGCCTTGGCGCGCCTGCTCGATCACCTTGCCACCCCCACCCGCGCGGTGGATTGCTTTAGCGCCCTGTACCGCCGCGCCCTTGGGCCGGACGACTTTGGCCTCGCCTTGGCGGAAACCTTGGCCCATCTGAACTGCCTGCACCGTCAGGGCCAGATCACGCGCCACCTGTCGGATGACGGGGCTTGGATGTGGCAGCGCGCCTAAGCCGGATTGACGAAACTAAGCCACAAGCACCCGTGACAGGGCAGGACTTATCGGGTAATGCCTGCGCAAAGGTCTGCGGACCTATCGGCTTTTAATTCGGGAGACTGGCACGATGAGCGATCACAAATCCGGCAGCATGGACATCCGCGCGCAAGAAAAAACCTTCGCCAGCTTTATCAAGATGGTGACTTGGGGCGCCGTAATCTGCGTTCTGGTCTTGATCTTTATGGCACTGGCCAACGCCTGATCTCAAAGGCCGCACCCATGGGGTGCGGCGCTGTCTTGGCCATAGGTGACGCAATGCTGACCCGCCTTTGTCTCGCGATCGCGCTGGCCGTACTGGCCGGATGCGGGGGTCAAGGCCAAATGGCCGCCCAAGCGCCTTTGGCCTATACGCCCTATGTGGCCGCAGGGCCTGCGACGATCACGCTGATCACCTCGATCAATGGGCGCAGCGATGCGGGCGCGCACAGCGCTTTGCTCATCAACGGGTCCGAGCGGGTGCTCTATGACCCCGCCGGATCGTGGGAGTTGCAAGACGGCGTGGCCCCCGAGCAGGGCGATATGCACTACGGCATGTTCCCCGCCGCGTTGGACAATTACATCGCCTTCCAAAGCAACGGCCTGTTTTATGCGACCGAACAGACCGTCGTGGTTCCTTTGGCCATCGCCGATCAAGCGATTGCCGAAGCCAAGGCCCAAGGGGCGACCCCCAAGGCGCTGTGTGGCCATTCGGTGTCTAGCGTTCTGGCCAAACTGCCCGGCTTTGAAAGCCTGAGCGTGGCCTATTTCCCCAAAGCCATCGCGCGCGAATTTGCCAAACTGCCCGGCGTCGTCGAAACCCGTATCGAGGGGACGACCGCCGAGTAAGCGGCCCCCCCTTTCCCTTCAGCCAAAGGCCAAGCCTTGCGCATAGTCGGTGTCATATTGGCGGGGGGCGAAGGGCGGCGCATGGGCGGGGATAAGGCCCTGATGCCCTTGGGCGGGCGGCCTTTGGTGCAATGGGTGGCCGACAGCTTTGGCCCGCAGGTTGAAAATCTTGCCCTGTCAGCCAATGGCGATGCGGGGCGGTTTGGCTTTCTGGGCCTGCCCGTTCTGCCCGACACGCTCGGCCAAGGCCCACTGGCGGGGGTGCTGGCAGGCTTGCACTGGGCCGCGGTGCAGGGGGCGACAGCCTTGGTCAGCGTGCCCTGTGACGGCCCCTTTGTGCCGCCCGATCTGGTCCCGCGCCTGTGCCTTGCGGCCGAAGGTGGCGGCCCTGCCCTGTCGCAAAGTGGTCAAGACCTGTTGCCCACCTACGCGCTTTGGCCCACAACCTGCCTGCCAGCCTTGCAAAGCTTTCTTATGTCAGGGGCCAAACCCCGCCTGCGCGACTTTGCCCACAGCCAAGGCAACACATGGGCCGCTTTTCCCGAGGGCAGCTTTGCCAATGCCAACACCCCGCAAGAGCTAAACGCGCTGGCCGCCCGTCTGGCCGCTTTGCGATGAGGGGTTTTGACCGCATCGCCGTAGTGGATTGGTCCGCCAGTTCCACCCTGCGCCCCAAGCCACAGGCGGATGCGATCTGGGTCGGGGTGGCCAGCGCGACGGGGGTGTCAACATCTTACCATCCCAGCCGATTTGCCGCCGAACAGGCCCTTGTGGCCCTGATCCAGCAAACCCGCCAAGCGGGGGAAAGCCTGCTGGTGGGGTTTGACTTTGCCATGGGCTATCCTGCGGGCTTTGCCGCCCGCCTGACGGGCCAGCCCCAAGCCCGCGCCGTCTGGCGCTGGCTGGAAAGCCAGATCACCGACAGCCCGACCCAAGCCAACAACCGCTTTGCCGTGGCCGATGCGATCAACCGCCACTTGGGCGGCAAAGGCCCGTTTTGGGGCCATCCGCAGGGCCAAAGCTTCGCGCATCTAAGCCCGCGCAAGGCCGTGGATTATGCCGCCTTGGGGTTTGGCGAACGCAGGCAGGTGGAATGGGTGGTTCCGCGCGCGCAACCCGTTTGGAAACTGTTCACCACAGGGGCCGTGGGCGGGCAAAGCCTGATGGGTCTGCCGATGATTCACCGCCTTAGCCACACCCACGGGGCGGCTGTGTGGCCGTTTGATGCGCCCTGCGATGTGACCGTGGCCGAGGTCTACCCCTCGCTTCTCGCCCCTGCCGTGACCAAAGCCCTTGCGCAGGGCGGTATCAAAGACGAGGCGCAAGTGCGCCTGTTGGCGCAAGCCCTGTGGCGTTTGGGACGAGATGGCCAGCTTGAGGGGCTGTTGGCCGAAGCGCCCGACGCTGTGCGCGCCGAAGAGGGCTGGATTTTGGGCGCCACCGCCGCCCCTGCCCTGCTGGCCGCGCTGTGAGCAGCCCTTGGACCGTCTCGCTTGGCCTGCCGCAGGCGTTGCGCCCGCAGGCGGCGCGGCTGTACTGGGATGCCTTTGGCCCCAAGCTGGGCGTGGTCTTGGGCCCCGACACCCGCGCCTTGGCCTTTTTGGAAAGCGTGATTCGCGCCGATCATGCGCTGATCGTCACCGACCAGAGCGGCGCTTTGTTGGGGGTGGCGGGGTTCAAAACGCCGCAGGGCAGTTTTGCGATGGGCAACCCCGCCGCCCTGCGGCAATTTTACGGGCCTTTGGGTGCCTTTTGGCGCATCAGGCTGCTGGGGTGGCTGTCAAGCGAGGTGGATAACGACAACTTCCTGATCGACGGGATTTGCGTTGACCCGCAG
>CANFSY010000070.1 GCA_947449875.1 Paracoccaceae bacterium | reverse complement strand
CGAGGCGGGGACTGTCACCTTCTTTGCCGTCAACCGTCACCCGACCGAGGATCTGATCCCCGAAATCGCGCTGCACGGTTTTGGCGATTTGGCGGTGATTGACCATCAGGTGATGACGCATTCTGATCTGAGTGCCGTCAATTCGCTGACCGCCCAAGCCACCGTCACACCCTCAAAAGGCCAAGGTGCCAAGATGGAAAATGGCAGCTTAAGCGTCGCGCTGAAACCCCATTCCTACACCATGATCCGCCTTGCCCGCCGCTAAGGCGGCAGCGCGTTAAAGCGCCCCTTCGGGGGCGCTTTAATCTTTCAGCCAGACCTGCATCGGATTGGGCCCACGGTTGCACCAGATGTAATAGGGCACGGCCATAAGCGGGCTTGTTTGCTGCTGTGGCGGGTGGGTTTGATAAAGACCTGTCCCCCAGCCCGCCACATCCACCCGCGCGCCTTGGGCGGTGATCACCATGATCCCGCCCAGCAGATCGCCGCGCCACTCTGCCGACAGCGCCGCCGAGGCGGGCAAGCGCGCTTCGGTCACGGGGTGGCCGATATCTTGCTGTTCGACACAATAGACCAAAGGCCCCCGCCGCAGCGCCACGCGGCCGACATCTTGGCGCACGGCTGGGTGGGCGTAGATGCGTTCCGGTTCCATTGGCAGGTCAAGGTCAACAACATCGCCCTTGGCCCAAGTGCGGTGCAGTTTCAAATAGCCCCGCTCGGTCACCATAGCCACGCTTTGCCCGTTGACCTGCGCACCCGCCCCCTTGGCCCAATTGGGAATGCGCAGAGCAAGGGTGAAATCTGCGGTGCCCTGCGGGTCTAGAGTAATAGCGATTTTGCCGGACCACGGGTAATCTGACACCTCGCTAAGCTTCACCGTGCCCCCCGCCACAGGCAAAGTGACCTCTGCCCCGCCGTACAGATGCACCGCCACCTCGGTTTCGGCCACCGAATAGAAATACCCCGCAACCGAAGCCACAAGCCGTGCCACATTCATTGTACAGCACGGGCAGGGGTGCCAATCCCACCGCTGGTGGGTGCCGTCACTTTCCAGCTTGTTGTCATAGAAATACTGGGTGCCATCGCGCGACAGGCCCGCCAGCGCGGTGTTATACAGCGCCAACTCCAGCATGTCGGCATATTGGCCATCAAGGTTCAGGTTCAACATCCGCGCCGCCCAGAACACCATCGCCACGCTGGCGCAGGTTTCGGCATAGGCCGTGTCGTTGGGCAGGTCGTAATCGCCGGTAAACCCCTCGTTTGACGCGCTGGGGCCAAAGCCGCCCGTCACATACATGCGCGTGCGGGTCACATCGGCCCACAATGTCTCGCAGGCTGTCTGCAACCCTGCGTCGCCCAGTTCGGCGGCAAGGTCGGCCATGGCAGTGTACATATACATGGCCCGCACGGCATGACCCACAACCTTGGTCTGTTCGCGCACGGGCTTGTGGGATTGGTTGTATTCGTAGGTCTTTTGGTGAAAGGCCCCGACAGGCTCGCCGCGCGCGTCACGCTCGATGTCAAAGTAATGCGGGCGCGCACCGCGCTGGTTGATGAAATAGGCCGCCAAATCCAGATATTTGCGGATTTTTGTGGCGTGAAACAGCTTGATCAGGGCCAGTTCCAGTTCCTGATGGCCGGGGTAGCCCTTTTTCTGCCCTTCATTCGGCCCGAAGACGTCGGCGATGTGGTCCATATAGCGCATCATCACCGCCAGCATCCGGTCGCGCCCGGTGCTGTGGAAATAGGCCAAAGCTCCTTCCAGCATATGGCCTGCGTTATAAAGCTCGTGGTTGTCGCGCAGATTGGTCCAGCGGTTGTGCGGCTCTCGTCCCAGATACCAGCAGTTCAGATAGCCATCGGGGGCTTGGGCGCGTTCCAGATCGTCGATGATCGCTTCGATCTGCGCCTCGATCACCGGATCGCGGCGGTGCGACAGGGCATAGGCGGCCGCTTCGACCCATTTGCCGATATCGCTGTCCCAGAAAATCTGGGTGGTGAAGTTGTGCGCATTGCGCGCAATGGTCAGGGGCGGGGCGGGCTGCGGAAGCTTCAGGCTGTCGAGCATGTTATGCTCGACCAGCTTTTGGTGCTGGCTGGGGATGGTGCGCTGCAGCACGCAATTGAGCCGCTCGGACCAAAAGGGGCCTGTCATGGTGACGTCGCTGAAGGTGACAGAGGTGTAAGTTCGCATGCAAGGCCCCCGCTGTTGGTTGCAACCCCGACACGCGCGGGGCAGGGCGGTTCGGCCGACCGGCAGGGGGCTTTGAGCAAACCGCCCCTCGCGCGCGGTATGGTGGCCTGTCCCGCGACGGGGAAAATGTGACACAGCAAATACCGTCTCGCAACAGCGACGCCTGCAGCGGGGATATTTAAACATGTATGAAAGGGCGCGGGGTTGACTTCGCGGGTTGGCGGCGTTCTATCGCGGTCAGTTCAATTCAGCCTCGCAAAGGGGACGCCGATGCACGCTTACCGCAGCCACACCTGTGCCGCACTTAACACATCCAACGTCGGAGAGACAGTCCGCCTGTCGGGCTGGGTGCACCGCGTGCGCGATCATGGCGGGGTGTTGTTCATCGACCTGCGCGATCATTACGGCATCACCCAAGTGCTGGCCGACAGCGATTCGGCGGCCTTTGGAGAGATTGAAAAGGTGCGCTCGGAATGGGTCGTGCAGATTGACGGGCGCGTGAAGCAGCGCGATGCCGCTTTGGTCAACCCCAAGCTGCCCACCGGCGAGATCGAGGTTTACGCCACCGGCCTGACCGTTCTGGGCGAGGCCGCCGAACTGCCCATGCCGGTCTTTGGCGATGTGGATTATCCTGAAGAAACCCGCCTGACCTACCGCTTTTTAGACCTGCGCCGCGAAAAGCTGCACAAGAACATGATGCTGCGGTCAAACGTGGTGCGGCATTTGCGCAATGCGATGTGGGATCAGGGCTTTAACGAATTTCAAACGCCGATCATCACCGCATCGTCGCCCGAAGGCGCGCGCGATTTTCTGGTGCCCTCACGCCTGCATCCGGGCAAGTTTTACGCCCTGCCCCAAGCGCCCCAGCAGTTCAAGCAATTGATCATGGTGGCGGGCTTTGACCGTTATTTCCAGATCGCACCGTGCTTTCGCGATGAAGACCCGCGCGCCGACCGCTCGCCCACCGACTTTTACCAGTTGGATGTCGAGATGTCGTTTGTACAGCAAGAAGATGTCTTTGCCGCCGTGCAACCCGTGATCCAAGGCCTGTTCCAGCACTTCCGCCCCGAGATGAACGTGCCCACCGACTGGCCGCTGATCGCTTACCGTGACAGTTTGCTGTGGTACGGGTCAGACAAGCCTGACCTGCGCAACCCGATCAAGATGCAGATCGTGACCGAGCATTTCCGTGGTTCCGGCTTTGCCGTCTTCGCCAAACTGCTGGAACAAGACGGCACCGAAGTGCGCGCCATCCCCGCGCCCAAAGGCGGCAGCCGCAAGTTCTGCGACCGTATGAACGCCTTTGCCCAGAAGGAAGGCCTGCCGGGGATGGGCTATATCTTCTGGCGCGAGGCAGAGGATGGGTCAGGCATGGAAGCCGCTGGCCCCTTGGCCAAGAACATCGGGCCGGAGCGGACCGAGGCGATCCGGCTGCAACTGGGCCTTGGCCTTGGCGATGCGGCGTTCTTTTTGGGCGGCAAGCCTGACGCCTTCCAGTCTTTCGCAGGCAAGGCCCGCAACGAGATTGGCCGCGAATTGGGCTTGGCGGAAACCGACAGCTTCCGCTTTGCGTGGATCGTCGACTTTCCGATGTACGAAAAGACCGATGACGGCAAGATCGACTTTAGCCATAACCCCTTCTCGATGCCGCAAGGCGGGCTTGCGGCCTTGCAGGGCGATCCGCTGAGTGTGTATGCCTATCAATACGACCTTGCCTGCAACGGCTATGAGCTGATTTCCGGCGGCATTCGCAACCATAAGCCCGAAATCATGTACAAAGCCTTCGAGCTGGCAGGCTATCCTAACAGCGAAGTCGACAAACGCTTTGGCGGCATGGTCAAGGCGTTCAAATACGGCGCACCGCCGCACGGCGGCTGTGCCATGGGCATCGACCGCGCTGTGATGCTTTTGGCGGACGAGGCGAATATCCGCGAAGTCATCATGTTCCCGATGAACCAGCGGGCCGAAGATTTGCTGATGGGTGCGCCGTCTGAACCGATGAACGAACAGCTGCGCGAATTGCGGCTGCGCGTTGTGCCTAAGGATTAAGCGATGAAAGGGGGCGGGATGCCAAAGCAGTTTGGTGTGCCTTTGCCCGATTGGACCCCGCCGCAACCGCCCTTGGGCGGGGTGCTGACGGGGGCCTATGTGCAGTTGGAACGTATGGACCCCGCCCGCCACGGGGCCGATCTGCACCGCGCCTATCAAGGCCACGACGGGCTGTGGGATTATCTGCCCTATGGCCCCTTTGCCACAGCTGATGACTACATCCGTTGGGCACAAACGACAGCTTGCGGCGAGGACCCCTTGTTCTACGTCTTGCGCAACCGCGCCACGGGGCTTTGTGGCGGCGTGGCGTCTTATCTGCGCATCACGCCCGCTTCGGGGTCGATCGAGGTGGGGCATATCAACCTGTCACCGGAAATCGCAGGGTCGCGCATGGCGACCGAGGCGATGTTTTTGATGATGGATTGGGCCTTTAGCACAGGCTACAGACGGTATGAGTGGAAATGCGACGCGCTGAACCTCCCCAGCCGCAAGGCCGCGCAGCGCTTGGGCTTTTCGTTTGAGGGGATTTTTCGCCAAGCGACCGTCTACCGCCAACGCAACCGCGACACCGCGTGGTTTTCCATCATCGACGCCGAATGGCCAAGCCTGCGGGCGGCCTATCAGACATGGCTAAACCCTGCGAATTTTGACGCTAAGGGGCGGCAGAAAATCTCCTTGGCCGACCTCACCGGCCCGCTGCGGGGCGGGTCTGATCCGGCCCTTTGACGCCCTGACAGGCGTTATGCCTCCAGCCGGAACAGTTTGTGGCGCGAGGTGGCCCCTTGCACCAAAGTCAGCCGAGTTTTGGCTACCCCCAGCGCATGGGCCAAAAGCTCTGCCACGGCGGCGGTGGCGCGGCCGTCTTCGGGGGGTGCTGTGACGCTGGCTTTGATCATCCCTTCGGGCGTATCCGTCAGGCTGGTGCGGCGGGCGCGCGGGGTGACGTGCAGGGTAAAGGTGGCACCGGGCAGGGCGCGGGCGGACCATTGGCCTTTGGTGGGGTTGGACATCGGCGGCCTTGTGCAGGGTTGATGTGGTATAGGCCCTCTCCAACGGTTAGACTAGGGGCTGTGCCCGAACCTGCCCGCCAGAAAGGAAGACCCCATGCCTGCCCCCCATCCCGAGGCGTTTGCCTTTCTGTCCACCCGCAGATCGCATCCGGCCAAGGCGTTTGTGCAGGGCGGGCCAACGCCTGACCGCGCGGCGTTAGAGGTGATCTTGACCGCCGCCTTGCGCGTGCCTGACCACGGCAAGCTGGAACCGTGGCGGCTGATCGTGCTGCGCGGGGCTGCGCTGCGGCGTTTGGGGGATTTGGCGGCTGACTTGGGCGCAGATGCCGAAATGTCCGCCAAGGGACGCGCGATTTATGACACTTCGGGCCTTGCGGTGGCGGTGATCTCGTCGCCCAAAGAGCAGCCCAAAGTGCCCGTGGTGGAACAGTGCGCCTCGGCCCATGCCTTGTGCCTGAACCTTGTCAACGCCGCCGAGGCGCAGGGCTGGGGCGCGTGCTGGCTGACAGGATGGCCCGCGCATGATCCACGTTGGGCGGCAAAAGCCTTTGGCTGCACCGAAGCAGAGCAAGTGGCCGGCATCGTGCACATCGGCACCGTCGGGGCCGAGGCCCCCGACCGCCCGCGCCCTGATCTTGCCCGCGTTGTGGAATGGCGCGAGGGTTAGACCCGCTTAAGCAGGTGGAACACATCCGTGTCGCGGATGCTGATCCAGCCTGACAGGATGATGCCGCACATCGCCAGCCACAAGACCAGCGTGATCGCCGTGGTGATCCGCGCTTTGCGGCCAATCTGGGGGTCAACCGGGGCCGAAGAGGCGCTGCCCGGTACGATCTGACCCGCCGCCGCCTGCGAGACTTGGCGCATCGGCAAAATGCACAAAAAGACCAAAAACCACGTGACCGAAAACAGGATCAGGGCGCCGGTGATGGTCATGCTTGCTCCAGTTCTATCAAGGTGCCGGTAAAGTCTTTAGGGTGCAAGAACAGCACGGGCTTGCCATGCGCGCCGATCTTTGGCTCTCCCAAAACGCGCGCGCCTTGGGATTTCAGGTGATCGCGCGCGGTGAGGATGTCATCCACCTCGTAGCAGATGTGGTGGATGCCGCCTGCGGGGTTCTTTTCCAAAAAGCCCGCGATGGGCGAGGCATCGCCCAAAGCGCCAAGCAGTTCGATCTTGGTGTTGGGCAGGGTGATGAAGACCACCCTCACGCCGTGGGCCGGTTCGTCTTGCGGTGCGCCCACAACGGCCCCCAGCGTGCCTTGGTACAACTGCGCTGCAGCGGCAAGGTCGGGGACGGCGATGGCGACGTGGTTCAGGCGACCGATCATGGCGTGCTCCGGTGTTTTGGGTCTTATGGCGGCAGCGGGCTTGGCCGTCCAGAGCCGTTAGCAAAGCCGTAACGCTTGTGTGCTGAACTGTGCGTGAGGTTACAGGATGAACCCATGCCCGACCGTTTGACATGTGCGATGACCCCGCCGCCGCCTGCCGTGCTTTTGCCGCTAGGCGGCGTCTCGGTGCTGGTTGTCGACGACAGCCGCCTTGCCTGCGAGGCGGTGCGCCTGATGTGCCGCAGGTTGGGCGCGCAGCAGGTGCGCCGCGCCGAATCGCTGCGCGCTGCGGGGGTATATCTGCGCCTCTTTCAACCTGATGTGGTGATCGTTGACCTTGGCCTGCCCGACGGGCGCGGTGAGGGGTTGATTGCCACCTTGCACACCGCCTCACCGCGCCCCTTGGTCTTGGGCCTGTCGGGCGACGGGGCGGGGCGTGCGCGGGCCATGGGCGCGGGGGCGGATGGTTATCTGGACAAGCCTTTGGAAAGCTTTGCCAAGCTGCAAGACACGCTGCTGTCGCTTTTGCCCCAAGCCGTCACGGTCGATTCGCGCTACCCTGATCTGCCGTTGGCCCCCGATTCTTTGGCCCCCGACTCTTTGGCGCTCCGCGACGATCTGGCCCATGCGGCGCGCCTGTTGGAAGCGGATCTTGATCCATCGACGCTGCGCTATCTGGCGGCATTTGTGGGCGGCGTGGCAAGGCACGCCCATGACCACGCCTTGGCCCAAGCGGCCCTCGGGGCCCCGCTGCAAGACATGCGCGCCGAACTTGCCGCGCGTTTGGCCGCGCCGGACCTTGCCTTTGCCCCGCCAAGCGGCGCGGCGGCGGGGTAGGGGCGGCAATCGCCATGGAATGCAAAGGCCGAATTTTACGCCTGCCGCAGCCACTAAGCCCCTTCATCAGCCCCGACAGGCACCCTGCGCGCCACACCGCCGATCAAGCGCCCCACACCCCGCAGGATTGATCTGGATCATGGCACCGTTCGGCCCCTCAGGCACTGTGCCCCCTTACCCTGTTAACGGAGGTTCGCCATGCCTGTGATCGAGGTGCCCTTTGCTTGGGGGCTGACGCGCGGGATGGCGCGGGTCTTGGGAATCAATCTGGTAGAGGCCGTGAGCGAAGGCTGGTTCTCGCGCCGCGATCTGGCCGAGATGGTCGACACCTGCGAGGCCTGCGCGCAATCGCGCCGCTGCACGCAGTTTTTGGCCACCACCGCCCGCGCCGAAAGCCTGCCCCCGTTTTGTGCCAACAAACACCAGATCGAGGCGTTGCAGCCCTAACCCCGCGCAATCTGGCTTTCGCTGCGCGCAAAGGCTAGGCTGGGCCCATGTTGCAGATTTTAGACACAGTGCGCGACCGTGGCAGTCGATATGCGGTCTCTGGCGGGGCTGTGGTCGATGCGGCGGGCTGCAAAGCCTTTATTGCCGCGCTGAAAACCGAAAAGAAATTCGCCAAAGCCACGCATAATTCTTGGGCGGCGGTGCTGGCCGATGGCCGCATGATCAAAGACGACGACGGCGAAAGCGGGGCGGGGGCAGTGATCGCGCGGATGGTCGAACGGGCAGACCTGCGCGGCCACATCGTTGTGGTGACGCGCTGGTACGGCGGGGTCAACCTGGGCGGCGACCGCTTTGCGCATGTCGTCACCTCGGTGCGGGCATATCTGGCTAAACTCGGGCAGGGTGGCCCAAAATGAAAAGGCCCGGCAGCGCTGCTACCGGGCCTTGGTCTTTAAACCTTAAGTCTTATTTCCAAGCCGCTTGGGTCGAAGCCAAAGCCGGGTCAACCACCAAGCCTGCTTCTTCTAGCGAACCGCCAGCGCCTGCCATGTCATCCGACAGGAAGAACTGGACGAACTCTTTCAGGCCGGGAACCACGCCGATGTGCTGCGATTTGACATACATGAACAGCGGGCGCGACACGTGGTATTTACCGGTCGCAACGGTGTCCTTCGTGGGGACCACGCCTTGGAACGGCGCAACTTTCAGGGTGTCGGTGTTGTTTTCGTAGAACGACAGACCGAACACGCCCACGCCCGTCGGGTTCGACTTCAGACGAGCCAGCGTTTCGGTGTAGTCGCCGTCGATTTCCACAACACGGCCATCGGTGCGCAGCGCGATGCAGCCATCGGCCTTGCCGTCACGGGCTTTGAAAGCTTTGTCGTCTTTGAAAACGGTGCAGCCCTTGGTGATCACGTTCACGTTGAAGATTTCGCGCGTGCCGTGCTTGGACCCCGGGATGAAGGCCAGAATTTCTTGATCGGGCAACTTGGCATCAACTTCCGACCACTTGGTATAGGGGTTGGGAACCAGTTTGCCACCAACCACAACTTCGGCCGCCAAAGCATGGAACCAGTCGGACGGGGTGAATTCGAAGGACGGGCCGTTGATGTCCGACGCGAAAACCACGCCGTCATAGCCGATGCGCACTTCTTGGATCTTGCTCACGCCGTTCTTGTGGCAAAGCGACACTTCGCCCGACTTCATTTTGCGCGAGGCATTGGCGATGTCAGCGGAGTTTTCGTCAGCGCTTTCGCAGAACTTGGCAATACCAGCACCCGTGCCGCCGCCTTCAACCACGGGGGTCTTGAAGTCGGTGTTTTGGCCGAAAGCTTCTGCCACGATGTTTGCGAAGGGCAGAACGGTCGAGGAACCGGTCAGCATGATCTGGTCGCGGGCGAAAGCAGCGCCCGGCAGGGTCAAAGCGGCAGCAACGGCTGCGGCGGCGAAGGTGGAAATGCGCATGAAGGCTCCTGAGCATGGCTATCGTCGCAACTCGCGACATGCCGGAGTGCCTAGGCATCCAATGTAACGATGGGTCACATTATTTGTGACAAAACTCAAAAGATTGTATGACGATTTCATGACTGTTGGAGCCGCGCGGCTAGGGATTTTTCCAAAAAACCTTTTGTAATCAAGGCAAAATCGGCTCTGGACTGCTTTGCAACTTGTCTAGGCAAACGCCTTGCGCAGCTCAGGCGAACCACCCCGAGCGGGGCAGTTTGGCGCAACGCCGCCCCGATCCACGCGCCAGTTTCACGCGCTTCGCCGCCACCCGTGCCCACAGATTCGCCCCTTGCCGTCAGCCGTGCGCTTGACGCTGGGATGGCGGCCGCGCGCCATCCCCGAAGATCACAGCGCCTTATGCGCACCGTCACAATAGGGCGCGTTCTTGGAGTGTTTGCAGCCGCACAGATAGGCGGTCTTGCTGTCAGCGGCCGTGAACGCCAAGGGCGAAAAGGTCGATCCCTTGTGGCTACCATCGCAAAAGGGCTGCTTTTTCGACTGGCCGCAAGAGCACCAGAAATAGGTCTTGCCCGCCTCGACCGGCATGGCGAAGGGGGCTTTTTGGGCGATATGGGGGGTGTCTGACATGGGGCCTCGCTGGGGTTAAAACGCCAGTGTGGACTATTCTTGGCCCCGTTCAAGAGCGTTTACGCCCGATACGCCCGCCTGCAGCGCCGACGGCTTACGGCGCTGTCACCAACCGCCCCCAAAGATCGTAATCGCCCGCCTCTTCCACCTCGACCGTGACGATATCCCCCGGCGACAGGCCGTCGAAATCTTCGTCGATGAACAGGTTGCCGTCGATTTCGGGTGCATCGGCTTTGGTGCGGCAGGTCGCACCGTCTTCGTCGACCTCGTCTACGATCACTTGCAGGATCGCGCCCACTTTGGTGGCAAGCTTTGCCTCGGATATAGTCTGCGCTTTTTGCATGAAGCGTTCAAAGCGGTCTTGCTTGATCTCTGCCGGAACATGGTCTGGCAGGGCGTTTGAGCGTGCGCCGGCGACGTTTTCATATTGAAAACAGCCCACACGGTCTAATTGTGCCTCATCCATCCAATCGAGCAGGGTTTGAAACTCGGCCTCGGTCTCGCCGGGATAGCCCACGATAAAGGTGGATCGCAGGGTGATATCGGGGCAGGCCCGCCGCCACGCTGCAATCTCGTCCAGCGTGCGGGCTGCGGCTGCGGGGCGCGCCATGCGGCGCAGCGTGTCGGGGTGGGCGTGTTGGAAGGGGATGTCCAGATAGGGCAGCACCAGCCCCTCGGCCATCAGGGGGATCAGGTCGCGCACATGGGGATAGGGGTAGACATAGTGCAACCGCACCCAAGCGCCCAGCTTGCCCATCTCGCGCGCAAGATCGGTGATATGGGCGCGCACCTCGCCCCCTTTCCACGGGGAAAGGTCATGCTTGCGGTCCACCCCGTAAGCCGAGGTGTCTTGGCTGATCACCAACAGCTCGCGCACCCCCGCCTCGACCAGCTTTTCGGCCTCGCGCAGCACGGCGTGGGCGGGGCGCGACACCAGTTTGCCGCGCATATCGGGGATGATGCAGAACTTGCAGGCGTGGTTGCAGCCTTCCGAGATTTTCAGATAGCTGTAATGGCGCGGCGTCAGGCTAACACCGGTGGCGGGCAACAGGTCGATAAAGGGGTTGGGCTGGGGTGGCACGGCGGCGTGTACAGCATCCAGCACGGCCTCGTATTGATGCGGGCCTGTCACGGCCAGCACCTTGGGATGTGCCCCTGTGATATAGGCAGGGTCCGCCCCCAGACAGCCCGTCACAATCACCCGCCCGTTTTGCACCAGTGCCTCGCCAATCGCCGACAGGCTTTCGGCTTTGGCCGAATCAAGAAAGCCGCAGGTGTTGACGATCACCGCATCCGCGCCTTGGTAATCGGGCGAGATGGCATAGCCCTCGGCGCGCAGCCTTGTCAGGATGCGTTCAGAATCGACCAGCGCCTTGGGGCAGCCCAAAGACACCATGCCAATCGTCGGCTGCCCTGCGCGCCGCTCGTCAGGCACAAGGGCGCGGGCTAGGTCGGGGCGAAGGCTGGGCGGGTTTTGGGTCATGGGGTCAACTTTGAATGGCAAAGCCCCATCTGGCAGGGCCTGACGGGGCTTTTGGGTCAGATCACAGGGGCCTTATGGCCCCCAAGGCGCTTACCGCCGCCGATCGCGCCGCGCGCTCATCGGTTGGAAGGCCACGCCAACATGGGCCTCGCAGTAAGGTTTGCCCGCCACAGACGGCAGGCCGCAGAACCAGAAATCTTCCGTCGCAGGGTCGCCGATTGGCCATTTGCAGGTGCGTTCGGTCAATTCCATCAGGGTCAGCTTTTTGGCGCGCTTTTCCACTTCGCGCACCGAGGCCAGCGCCTCGGGGCTGATCTCGTTGGCTGAGGGTTGCGGCGGCAGGGGTTGGCCTGCCGGAATGATCGCCTTGCGCAGTGGAATGGGGGCGTTGGGCGAAAACGTGATGGTCGAGGATTCGATGGGCGCTGCTGCCACGGGTTCGGCCGCCGCGACAGGCGCAGGCTGCGGCGCGGGGGCAGGGGCTGCGGGCGCAGGGCGCGGCGCTTCTTCCACGGCGGCAGGGGCCACGGGGCGTGGGGCTGCAGCGGCGGGTTTGGCAGGCGCTGTTGGGGCGGGTTGCGGCGCTGGGGCGGCGGCGACCACGGGTGCTACCTCAATCTCGTCCTCGGCGGGGCCACCGGGGCCGACACGGTTCGACAGGCCCAAGCGGTGCACTTTGCCGATCACGGCATTGCGCGTCACACCGCCCAATTCCTTGGCGATCTGGCTGGCCGACTGGCCTTCGGCCCACATCTTCTTGAGCGTCTCGACGCGCTCATCGGTCCAGGACATGGGCAAAACTCCGCAATAGCCGCTGTGGCCCTAAGTGAGCCAATCTAGACGGGATGGGGGTGGATACAAGCTTGGGCGGCGAAGTTCAAGACCTGTGACGCCATATCACGGGGCCAGATTGCAGGCCTTTGCCCGCACGCTGCCCTTTGCTAGGATGCGCCCATGTGTGGACGCTTGACCCTGACCCATCCCAATACTGCCCTCGCCGCGCTGTTTGATGCGGGTATGGCCAATGATCTGCCCGACAGCCCGCGCTTTAACATTTGCCCGACCGAGGGCGTGCCCGTTGTCACATCTGCAGGCGGCATCCGGCATCTGGCCCCGATGCGCTGGGGCCTGCTGCCGCCATGGTACAAAACGCCCACCGATGGCCCGCTGATCTTGAACGCCCGCGCCGACACCGTGGCGCAAAAGCCCGCCTTTCGCGAGGCGGTTCGCCAGCGGCGCTGTCTGGTACTGGCATCGGGGTTTTATGAATGGAGTGCGGGGCCCGATGGCGCGCGGTTGCCGTGGTATATCACGCGGGCGGATGGGCAGCCGATGGCTTTGGGCGGTCTGTGGCAGGCATGGGGCGATCTGCGCACCTGTGCTGTGGTGACGCTGAACGCCGGCCCCAATCTAGAGCCGATCCACGACCGAGAGCCGTTGATCGTAAACCCGCAAGACTGGCCCCTGTGGCTGGGCGAGGCGGGTCACGGCGCGGCCCTTTTGATGCGCCCGACCCCTGCGGGGGCGCTGCGCGCACACCGTGTGGGGCGGGCGGTCAATTCCAACCGCGCGCAAGGCCCTATCTTGATCGAAGAAACCGCCGACTAAAGCCCCGCCACATGCCGCCCCGCAGCGGTTGAGGCTACACGGCACGCAGCCTTAAGCCCTGCCCCTGCGGCCAATTGGGCGGCCAAAGTGCCGATAAACGCATCCCCCGCGCCGTGGCTGCTGACCACTTTGACCTTATCCGCCGCGATTTGGATCACATCCCCGTCCGGCCCCACCGCCGCAAGACCCGCACCGCCTGCGGTGACGATGACGGTTTTGACCTGCGCTGAAAGGATTTGCGCCGCATGGGCGGCGCTGGACAGATCGGTGACGGGGGGGGTGCCCATCATCTCGGCCTCGACCGTGTTCACGACCACAATGTCGATCAGGGTGCGAAACTCTGCCCCCAAGGCGCGAAAGGGGGCGGCGTTCAGCAGGGTCGGGATGCCGCGCTGGCGCGCTTGCCTAGCGGCTGTCAGATTGATCGCCTCGGGCACTTCGTTTTGCAAGATCAGCAGGCCCACATCTGCCCAAGCCGCATCCTCCGACAGGTGGGCCACCGTCAGGTGCAGGTTGGCCCCCGATACAATCGTTGCGGCATAGTCGCCCGCACCGTCGACAATCGCCACACTCATGCCCGACCCCACGTTGGGGATGGTCGCAATAAACCGATCCTCGACCCCGACTTGCGTCAGATTTGCCCGCAAGAAGCGGCCAAAGTCATCATCGCCCACGGCCCCGATCATCCGGCTGTGCGCCCCCGCCTTGGCCGCCGCCACCGCCTGATTGCCCCCCTTGCCGCCGAATTTGGGATACCAGCGCGAGCCGATCGCGGTCTCATCAGGGCGGGGCAGGTGGTCGGCCTCGACCATGATGTCGTAATGCAGGCTGCCAACGGTCAGGGTGGTGGGCATGGGCTTTTCCATTTTGAGCTTTCAGGGGCAGTTTGCACGCTTGGCGGTGGGCCTGAAAGGGGGGACGTGGAAAAACCACGGCCTGCGGCGTTGCCAAGGCCCCGCCAAGCTTGCTAGCCTGAACCACACGCCCCTAACCGCAAGGCCCCCGCATGAAAATCGCCTGTATCGGAGAGGCCATGGTCGAAGTGGCCCTGACCGGCCCGAACGGCGCGGCCAAAGTGGGCTTTGCGGGCGATGTGCTGAACACCGCCATTTACCTGCGCCGCGCCTTGGGGGCGGCGCAGGAGGTGGCCTTTGTCTCGATGATCGGGCGCGATCGCCTGTCTGACCAGATGGCGGGGTTTATTGCTGAACAGGGCATCGCGACAGCCCATCTTGCCCGCCACCCCACCCGTGTGCCCGGCCTTTACACCATCGCCACCGATGACGCGGGCGAGCGCAGCTTTGCCTATTGGCGCGACACCTCGGCCGCGCGGGCGATGT
The DNA here is from genome assembly GCA_947449875.1 of Paracoccaceae bacterium. Classification (GTDB taxonomy): domain Bacteria; phylum Pseudomonadota; class Alphaproteobacteria; order Rhodobacterales; family Rhodobacteraceae; genus Stagnihabitans. Next base: position 2,733 of record CANFSY010000070.1, on the reverse strand, counting down.
TTGACGATCCTGCCGCATTGGTACCCTTGCTAGGGTTTGACCTTGTCTACCTTTCGGCCATCACGCTCGCGATTTTGCCCGAACCGGCACGCCAAGGTCTTTTTGCCACCTTAACCCACCTGCGCGCCAAAGGCGGCCAAGTGGCCTTTGATTCCAACCACCGCCCGCGCCTGTGGCCTGATCCCTCCACCGCACAGCGCGTGGTGGAACAGGCGTGGCGGTGCTGCGATATCGGCCTGCCCTCGCTGGACGACGAGATGGCGCTGTTTGGCGACACAGGCCCCGCGCAGGTGCAAGCGCGTCTGGCAGGCTGGGGCGTGGCGCAGGGCGCGTTGAAATGCGCCGCTTTGGGGCCCGTGGCCTTGGGGCAGGGCTGGGGGGCGGGTGTCACCTTTGCCAAGGCCCCCCGCGTGGTGGATACAACGGCGGCCGGCGATAGTTTCAACGGCGGGTATCTGGGCGCGCTGGTGTCGGGCCAAGGGCCAAAAGCCGCCGCCTTGGCCGGCCACGCCTTCGCGCGCGCCGTTGTGCAACAGCGCGGGGCGATTGTGCCGCAGGCGGATTGGGGCAGGGCGCTGGCGGCGAGTGTGGGCGAAGTTTGCTGATCAATCACGCCCTATCGGGTGGCGCCTGCCCCGATCAGCCGATATCCTAGCCCCCAAACGCAAGGGAGATTGCCATGAAAATGCACCGCTTGGGACATTCGGGGTTGCAGGTTTCAGAGCTGTGTCTGGGCTGCATGAGCTTTGGCGACCCTTTGCGCGGCGGGCACCCGTGGACCCTGCCCAAAGACGAAAGCCGCGATCTGATCCGGCAGGCGATTGAAGCGGGCATCAACTTTCTGGATACGGCCAATGTCTATTCTGACGGTTCGTCGGAAGAGATCGTGGGCGAGGTGCTTTGGCACATCGCGCGGCGTGACGAGGTGGTCTTGGCGACCAAAGTGCACGGTGTCATGCTGAACGAACCGCAGATGGCGGGCCTGTCGCGGCGCGCCATTATGCACAACATCGACGCCAGCCTTAAGCGCCTGCGCACTGACCATGTCGATCTGTACCAGATCCACCGCTGGGACAATGCCACCCCCATCGAAGAAACGATGGAGGCGCTGCACGATGTCGTCAAAGCGGGCAAGGCGCGGTATCTGGGGGCTTCGACCATGTGGGCGTGGCAATTCGCCAAGGCGCAAGAAACCGCCCGCGCCAATGGCTGGACGCGCTTTATCTCGATGCAAAACCAGATCAACCTACTCTACCGCGAGGAAGAGCACGAGATGATCCCCCTGTGCCGCGACCAAGGCGTGGGTCTCATCCCGTGGAGCCCGATTGCCCGCGGCAAGCTGGCCCGCCCAGTAGGCGCTGCGACAGAGCGGACGGCGCAAGACGGCTATATGAAGTTCTTGTTCGACAAAACCGCCGAAGCCGATGCGCGGGTGATCAGTGCCGTGCAAGCCCTTGCCGCCCAGCTTGGCCGCCCCATGGCGCAAGTGGCCATGGCTTGGGTGCGCCAAAAGCCGGGGGTGACAGCGCCGATTGTTGGGGTGACCAAGCCCGACCAGTTGGCCGAAGCGATTGCCGGCTTGGACCTTGTTCTGACCCAAGGCCAGATGGCTGACCTTGAAGCACCCTATATCCCCCGTCCTCCTTTGGGCCAGATGTAAGGGGCATCTTGCGGGCGCGGGTGCGATTGGATAGCTGCACGGCCTTTGCCCCCAATAGGCCAGACATGACCCAAACCACGCTTGCGATAGACTTTGGCACCTCGAACTCGGCCGCAGCTGTGCTAGAGGGGGGCAAGGTGCGCCGTTTGGCGATTGAAACCGGATCAGACACCGTGCCCACGGCGGTGTTCTTTCCCGCCGACAAGGGGGCGATGCAGATCGGCGTGCAAGCGGCCGAGGCGCTGATCAGCGGGGAAGAGGGGCGCTACATGCGCGCGCTGAAATCGGTGCTGGGCACGGCGCTGTTTCACGAAACGCGGCTGATCGGCGGCAAACGGCGCACATTGGCCGAGATTGTCACGGCGTTTCTGGTCACTGTAAAAACCCGCGCCGAAGCTGCGGCAGAGCGCCCGTTTGAGCGCGTTGTCTCTGGCCGTCCGGTGCATTTTCACACCGCCGACCCCGCCCGCGATGCCCGCGCCGAGGCCGACCTGCGCGGTTGCTATCTGGCTGCAGGCTTTCACGATGTGCGCTTTGTCTTTGAACCCGAAGCCGCCGCCTTGGCCACCCACGGCTTGGGGCGGGCGGGCGAGATCGGGTTGATCTATGACATCGGCGGCGGCACGTCGGACTTTTCGGTGTTTCGGGTCGAAGAGGGCCATGTGCGCATCTTGGCCAGCCATGGCATCCGTCTGGGCGGGACGGATTTTGACCATGCGGTGTCTATGGCCCATGCCATGCCGCATCTGGGCAGCACCAGTACCCTGCGCCGCCAGATGGGCGAGGGGGTCTTGCCCGTGCCAAACCATTTGTATGTCGATCTGTCGACTTGGGCCAAGATTCCGTTCCTTTATACCCCTGAAACCAAATCGCTGGTGGCCGGGATGGTCAAGCTGGCCGTCAAACCGCGTCTGCTGCGGCGGCTGGCGACGGTGCTGAAGGACGAATTGGGCCACGATCTGGCCTTTGCAGTCGAGCGCGGCAAGATCAGCGCCAATCGCGGGCAAGACGGCGCGCGCATCGTGATGGAACGGGTCGAGGCGGGGTTAAGCGCGCCCATCACCCGCGCCTCG
>CANFSY010000069.1 GCA_947449875.1 Paracoccaceae bacterium | reverse complement strand
GGGGGGGGGGGGGCGGGGGCTGTGGGGTCAATGGCGATGACCTCGAGATACAGATCGCCCAAGCCCAAAAGGCGGTTGTGGGTCGCCATCAGCCCATGCTGGCCGCCACCGGCCATTGTCACACCCAAGGCCTGTTCGACCCAAGCCACGCCGTCTTCCAAGGTGGTGGCCGAAATGGCGATATGGTCGAAGCTTAGCGTCATTGCGGATCCACCACGTGGATTTCGGCCCGCATCGCTTGCGCGAGCGAGGAAAACCGCGCCTGTGCCACTTCGCCGTAAAGATCAACGCCGTCGCGAGTCAGGTGCAATTCCAGCACCCGCGAGGTGGGGGTCCAGACCAGATGGCCCGCCTGTGCCGGATCGCCGCCCGCAAACATCGCCCCGAAGCGCATGGCTTTGCCCAAAACCTCAGCCTCTTGAATCTGCGCATCGGTCAGCAGGCGGAACAGCGGTTCCAGCCGCGAGCCTGCGCGCGAGTTTTTGTAGCGGTGCAGCAGGGCAAGGCCCAAAAACACCCGACCGGGGTGGTCCAGCCCGCCCAGATTGGCGCGGGTGGCGTTGTCAAAGCAGGCCTCGGCGCGGTAATCGGGGTGGGCGCGCCATGTGGTGTCGTGCAACAGGCAAGCGGCTTTCATCAGGCGCAGGCGGTGGTCATCGGCATTGGGAAAGAGCGGCAAGAGGAATTCGAACAATCGTTTGCCTGTGCCCGGAATGCGGGCGGCGGTTTGTTCGCTGACCCGCGCCGCTTCGATCAAAGGGTCGCGCTGGCGCAGGCGTTCTGGCATCACCTCGTACAGCAAACCCTCGCGGATGCCGTAGGCGGAGACGTCAATTTCCGAGGGCTTGAGCATCACAATCAGCGCGCGCAGCACCTCGCAGGCCAGCGGGACCAGTTCCATCCGCTCGGCCGAGGTGCCGGTGCCCGCGCGCAGCGATGCCAAATCGGCGCTTTCGATCCAATCCAGCGTGTCGAGCAGATTGTCGGGCATCATGCGGTATTCGTGCAAAACCGTCAGCGGGTAATTGCGCCGTTCCATATCCAGCCGGGCGATGACGCGCCACGATCCGCCGACAAGGTAGATGCGTTCGCCTTGTGATTGCACTTTGGCCTGCAAGTCTTTGAGAAGGCGGTCGATATGCGCCGCGCGCGCTTTGGCCCCGCCTTGCACTTGCTGCAAGCGAAACGGGCCAAGCGCCGAGGTGGCGCGCCGCCCCACCTTGCCGTCGCCAATGCGCGCCAGCTCCATCGAATTGCCACCGATATCGCAGACAACCCCCTTGGCATCGGGCCAGCCCAGCAAGACGCCTTGGGCCGACAGGCGCGCCTCTTCGTCGCCGTCCACGACCCAGATTTTCAGGCCGGTTTGCGCAAGCACCTGAGCTTGAAACTCTGGCCCATCTTCGGCTTCGCGGGCGGCGGCGGTGGCCACGACGGTGAGGTTTTCAATCCCCATGCCCTTGGCCAAAAGCGCAAAGCGTTTCAGAGCCGTCAGTGCCCGTTTGCGCCCTTCGGGGTGCAGGCGGTTGGTTTCGGCCAGACCTTTGCCCAGCCCGCACATGATCTTTTCGTTGTAAAAATACGCCGGAGAGCGGGCCGCGCCATCAAACACCACCATCCGGACCGAGTTTGATCCCACATCCACCACCCCCACACGGCTCAGCGCGCGGGCGGAGGGGTCGTCAAACAGACTGCGGCCAAACAGAACTTTGTCGGCTTCGCTGTGATCTGCGGCGGCGCGGCTGGCTTTGGGTGGTTTGCTCATGTCGATTCCCCGCGTCTTGGTCTTGATCCTTTGTCCATGCCGCAGGAACGGGGTGTGGTCAACGCCCGCGACCGCATAGGTGCTTGGTGTGCCTAAGCGATTTTGCCCGCCAAAAGTGGGGCATCCTTGACCCCCGCCGACCCGCGCCCCGAGAGCGAGGGGTTTTCCATAAAGAAGCGGTGGCAGTTGAACTGGCTGTCCGTCACCTTGGACAGGTCGCGCTCATAGCTGCCATTGGCGTGCAGCAGCCAGCTTTGCGCCTCGTCTGCCATATTCGCCGCCATGATCTGCCCCATGATCTGGGCACGCACCGTGGGGTTGTGGATGGCGACCAAGGTTTCGACACGGCGCGACAGGTTGCGGTCCATCCAGTCGGCAGAAGACAAAAACACCAGCGCCTCGTTCGAGGGCAGGCCATGGCCGTTGCCAAAACACACGATCCGGCTGTGTTCCAAAAAGCGGCCCACGACCGATTTGACGCGGATGTTTTCCGACAGCCCCTTGATGCCGGGGCGCAAGCCGCAAATGCCGCGAATGATCAGGCTGATCTTCACCCCCGCGGTTGAGGCCGCATAAAGCGCGTCGATCACGTCGGGTTCAAAGAGAGAATTGAGCTTGATCCAGATTTCAGCAGGGCGTCCGGCGCGGGCGTGATCGGCCTCGGCGGCGATCAGCGCCAGAAGGCGGGGTTTGAGCGTGATGGGCGCTATGGCGAGGTTTTCAAGCCCCGTCGGTTGCACATAGCCTGACAGGTAGTTGAACACCTTGGTCGCATCGCGCCCCAAAGCGGGGTCGCAGGTGAAAAAGCTCAGGTCGGTGTAGATGCGCGCCGTGATGGGGTGGTAATTGCCCGTGCCGTAATGGGTATAAGTCACCAGATTGTCGCCCTCGCGCCGCACCACGGTGGAAATTTTCGCATGGGTTTTCATATGGGTAAAGCCGTAGACCACATGCGCCCCCGCCCGTTCCAGACGGCGCGATTGCAAAATGTTGGCCGCTTCATCAAAGCGGGCTTTAAGTTCGACAAGCGCTGTCACCGACTTGCCATTTTCTGCCGCCTCGCACAGGGCCGAGACGATGGGGCTGTCGTGGCTGGTGCGGTACAGCGTTTGTTTGATCGCCAGCACATCAGGGTCGCGCGCGGCTTGTTCTAAAAAGCGAATGACGGTGTCAAAGGTTTCGTAGGGGTGATGCAGCAGCATGTCTTTTTGCCGGATGGCGGCAAAGAGATCGCCGTCATGGTCTTGCACCCGTTCGGCCACACGCGGGGTGAAGGGGGGCCAAAGAAGATCAGGGCGCGACGACAGGACGAGTTGTTTCAGGTCTGCCACGCCCAAAAGCCCCCGCGCCTCGACCACCTCGTCGGGCGTCACGGCCAGTTCGTGCATGATCATGGCGCGCAGCTCTTCGGGTGCGCCGGCCGACAGTTTCAAGCGGATCACTTCGCCGCGCCGGCGGCGTTTGAGGGCGGTTTCAAACTCGCGCACAAGGTCTTCGGATTCTTCTTCCACCTCAAGATCGCTGTCGCGCAGCACGCGAAACAGGCAATGGCCACGGTCGGTGTAGCCGGGAAACAGCATATCCAGATGCAACAGCAGCAGTTCTTCCAAGGGCAAAAACCGCGACTCGCCCGGTTTGCCGGGCAGGGGCACAAAGCGGGCGACCTGTTGGGGGATGGGCAAAAGGGCCTTCAGCGTGCGGCGATCCGACACGCGCTCTAGCTCTAGGGCCAGCGAAAAGCCGGTGTTGGGGATGAAGGGGAACGGGTGGGCGGGGTCAATCGCCAAGGGGGAAAGCACGGGAAAGACTTTGCTGAGAAAGGTTTCTTCGAGCACCTTCAAATCGCGCACGGTCAGCTTGGAGCGGGTCAGGATGATAATCCCCTCCGCCTCCATCTCTTTTTTCAGCTTGTTGAAGACGGTTTGCTGCATCTGCATCAAGCGGCGGGCGTCGGCGTGGATCAGGGTCAGTTGCTCAGCCGGTGTGCGGCCATCATCCGATAAGGCGGCGTTGCCGTGGCGGGCTTGGGCGCGCAGGCCCGCCACGCGCACGGTGTAAAACTCGTCCAGATTGGTGGCCGAGATCGACAAGAACCGCAGCCGTTCCAGCAGGGGCACGGCGGGGTTGGTCGCCTCGTCCAGCACGCGCCAGTTAAAGGCCAGCCAAGACAACTCGCGGTTGAAAAACCGGCGCGGCCCTGCGGTTTCGGTGGGCGGATAGATCACAGGGGCAGGGAAGGGGGCCTTGAGAAAGTTGGTCTGGGGCATGGGGGATTTTCCAAGGCGCGAAAGGGGGCAGGGGGAACTTGTCTCACTGGGACGGCGCGGTGTCCAGCACCTCGGCGGCCAAGACGCGGGTGACGGGGCGGTGGGTGGCAAGCGATCGGGCATCAAGGGCCGCGACCAAGGCTTGGGCGGCGGCGATGGAGCGTTCCATGCGGGGCAACAGATAGGGGATCAGCCGCGCCTCTGCCGTAATCTGGCGGTCGGTGAACAGCTTCAGCAGCACCCCCGCCAACAGGTCGTCATCGGGCGGGTCCAGCCGCGCAATCGGCATGGCTTGCAGGCGTGACAGCAGGTCTGGCAGGGCCAGCCCCCAGTCGCGCGGCGCTGTGGGGGCTGTCAAAAGCAGGCGGCCTTGGGGGGCAAGGCGGTTGTACAGGTGAAACAGCGATTCTTCGGCAGCACCCGCCACAAGGTGGGCGTTGTCTAGAATGATGCAGGCTTGCGGGGCGATATAGGGCAGGCGCGCGGTCAGATCGGCGGGGTTGATCCACATGGCCTGCGCCATTTCCGCCCAGATATGCGCCAGATGCGTTTTGCCCGAGCCTTTCGGCCCCACCAGCAACAACCGCCCCCCCGCCCACGTCGCCCATCCGTCAATCGCGCCAAGCGCTGCGGCGGTGGCCGGTGTCACCAAAAAGGCCGACCGCTGCCAGCCTTGCACCAGCGGCAGATCAAAGGTGAGTTGCGCGCTCACCCTTGGGGCTTGTCGTGCGGGGGGGCCGTGCGGCCCAGATAGAGCAGGCTGTCTTGATATTGCGCAATGCCAAAGCGCATCAACACCCCGATGGCCGCCGAGATGGGCACAGCCACCAGCATCCCCGCAATGCCAAACAGCCCGCCAAACAGCGACAGCGCGAACATCAGCCACACCGGATGCAGCCCGACCGATTTGCCCACAAGGCGCGGGGTCAGCACGTTGCCTTCCATAAACTGGCCAAAGCCAAAGACCGCGGCCACGATGCCGATTGATACCCAATCGCCCCAAAACTGGTACAGCGCAAAGCCGATGGCCAAGGCCCCGCCCACCAGCGCGCCGATATAGGGAATGACCGTCATCGCCCCTGCAATCGCCCCGATCACCAGCCCGAATTGCAAGCCTGCCAGCATCAACCCCGCCGCGTAATAGGCGCCCAAGGTCAGGCAAACCGACACTTGGCCGCGCACAAAGCCTGCAAGCGTCTTGTCGATCTCTTGCGCCAAGCGGCGGATCACGGGCGCATGGTCGCGTGGCAACAGCTCGTCAATGCGCGCCACCAGCTTGTCCCAATCCATCAGCAGGTAAAAGGCGACGACCGGCACGACCACGATGAAAAACAGCCAGCTCATCACGCCAAAGACCGATGACACCAAGCCCTGCGCCAAGGTGGCCCCACGCGCCTGAATGGCTTGGGCGATCTGATCCAACGTGGTGCGCATGACAGAGGTGCTGTCGCTCAGCTCAGGAAAGCGCGTGATCAAAAAGGCCTGAAATTCCGCGACCAATTGCGGGGCGGCGTTGATCAGCGCGGTCAGTTGCTGCACCAAGACCGGAATGACGGCCAAAACCACCAGCACCACCAGCACAAAGGCCGCAATCGAAATCATCATCGTCGCCAAAGCCCGCGACAGGCCCAAGCGTTCCAGCCGGTCGGCCAAAGGGTCAAGAAAATAGGCCACAGCCCCGCCGACAAGGAAGGGCAGCATCACAGACCCCAGATACCACAGCGCCACAAAGAAACACACCGCAGCGATGGCCCAATAGCGCCCTTGGGTTTGGTTTGGCACGTGCGACACTCCTAAAGGTTCACGGTGATATTGCGCAGGATAGGGGGGGATGCAAGGTTTTGACCCACTTTATCGGCCCAACCCGCACCCTGCGCCACAATCAGGCCCAAACAGCCCGCGGCCTCTGGCTTGCTTGGCAGGGTGCAACCCGCTAGGAACAGCAAAACCCTTAGCAAGAGGCCCCCCATGCGTCTGTCGCGCTACTTCCTGCCCGTCTTAAAGGAAAACCCCGCCGAGGCGCAGATCGTCTCGCACCGCTATATGCTGCGTGCTGGCATGATCAAGCAGCAGACGGCGGGCATATATTCTTGGCTGCCCTTGGGGCTGCGGGTGCTCAACCGCATTCAAACCATCGTGCATGAAGAACAGGCCCGCGCAGGCCACATTCCCTTGCTGATGCCCACGCTGCAACCGGCGGATCTGTGGCGCGAATCTGGCCGCTATGATGATTACGGCCAAGAAATGCTGCGCATCAAAGACCGTCAGGGCCGCGAAATGCTGTACGGGCCCACCAATGAAGAGATGGTGACGGATATTTTCCGCGCGCATGTCAATTCGTACAAAGACCTGCCGCTGACGCTGTACCACATTCAGTGGAAGTTTAGGGACGAGATGCGCCCGCGCTTTGGGGTGATGCGCGGCCGCGAGTTCTTGATGAAAGACGGCTACAATTTCGACATCGACAAAGATGCGGCATTGCATGCCTACAACCGCCACATGGTCAGCTATCTGCGCACCTATGAACGCATGGGGCTGACGGCCATTCCGATGCGCGCCGCCTCTGGCCCGATTGGCGGCGACAACACGCATGAGTTCTTGGTGCTGGCCGCAACCGGCGAATCGGAAGTGTTTTACGACTCTGCCGTGGTCGATCTGAAACTGGGCGCGCGTGCGGTCGATTACGACGACCGCGCCGCTGTGGCCGAGGTCTGTGCGGAATTCACCACGCTGTATGCGCGCACCGATGAAACCCATGACGCGACCCTGTTTGACGCCATCCCGCAAGAGCGCCGCAAGGTCGGGCGGGGCATTGAAGTGGGGCAGATTTTCTACTTCGGCACCAAGTATTCTGAAAGCATGGGCGCCAGTGTCGTCAACGACAAGGGCGAAAAGGTCGCGGTCGAGATGGGCAGCCACGGCATTGGCGTGTCGCGCCTGCTGGGGGCGATCATCGAAGCCAGCCATGACGACAAGGGCATCATCTGGCCCGAAGGGGTGACGCCTTTCCCCGTGGGGATTGTGAACCTCAAGCAAGGCGATGCGGCCGCCGATGCGGCCTGTGCGGCTTTGGAAAAGGCCCTGCTCGCCAAGGGGTTGGAACCGCTCTACGACGACCGCGACGAACGTGCGGGCGCAAAATTCGCCACGATGGACCTGATCGGCCTGCCGTGGCGCATCACGGTTGGCCCGCGCGGCTTGGCTAATGGCGTGGTGGAACTGACCTCGCGCCGCACGGGCGTGTCGGTCGAGATGACACCCGAGGAGGCCGTGGCCAAAGTGGCCGAGATATACGCCGGCATCTGACGGTAAGCCTTTTTTCAGACGGCCCCGAACCACTGGTTCGGGGCCGTTTTGCTTTGGGCATCTTTACCCAAAGGCCAAATCAGACTGGCAAAATGGCCCCACAGGCCTTACGTTCAGCGCATAGAATTCAAGGAGCGCATCATGGACTATCGCCGTTTGGGCAAATCGGGCCTGCAGGTTTCGGAATTTTCCTACGGGTCTTGGGTGACCTTTGCCAAACAGGTCGATCTGGCCCCCGCCAAAGAGATGCTGACCGCCGCCTATGACGCGGGGATCAACTTTTTTGACAATGCCGAAGGCTATGAACAGGGCCGATCCGAACTGGTGATGGGCCAAGCGATTGACGAGTTGGGGTGGAGCCGCGACAGCTATATCGTCTCGTCCAAGGTGTTCTGGGGCGGCGCTAAGCCCACGCAGCGCGGATTGTCGGCCAAGCACGTGACCGAGGCCTGCCACGCCGCATTGAAACGCTTGCGGGTTGACCATCTGGATCTGTATTTCTGCCACCGCCCCGATATCGACACGCCCATCGAAGAAACCGTGCGCGCCATGCACAATCTGGTGGTGCAGGGTAAGGTTTTGTACTGGGGCACCTCGGAATGGTCGGGCCAGCAGATCACCGAGGCCCATGCCGTGGCCGCGCGCTGCAACCTGACCCCGCCCACGATGGAACAGCCGCAATACAACCTGTTTGAACGCGACAAGGTCGAAGCCGATTACGCGCCGATCTATGACACCTACGGGCTGGGCACAACGATCTGGTCGCCGCTGGCGTCGGGGTTGCTGACGGGCAAATACAACAACGGCATCCCCAATGATGCGCGGGCGAATTTGCCGGGCTACGAATGGCTGCGCGACAATTTCACCTCGGAGGAGGGGCGCGACAGGATCGAAAAGGCGCGCGCCTTGGCCAAGGTGGCGGAAGGGGCGGGATTAAGCCTGACGAACATGTCGCTCTTGTGGTGCCTGCACAACCGCCGTGTCTCGACCGTGATTTTGGGCGCATCGCGGATCAGCCAGTTGACCGATAACTTGGGCGCGCTGACCCAAAAGGCCAAGCTGACCGAGGATGTCTTGGCGGCGATTGAGGCGATCGTGGCCAACAAACCCGCTGCACCGCGCAGGTTCTAACGCCGCGCCCGTGGGGGTTCGCCCCCACGGGTGATGGCCGGCCGCAGGGCAGGGGTTTTGCTTGCGTTCGACCGGTGACTTGGGCCAAAGTGCGCGCAAATCAGGGGGAGGCTATCATGGCAAAACGGGCATTGATCACGTGGGGCGGTTGGGACGGGCACCAGCCCGACAAGGTCGCAGCCCTGTTTGCCGCCGACCTGCGCGAGGCGGGTTTTGCGGTAGAGGTGACCGACAGCTTGGCCTGTTTTGACGACGCCGCAGCGCTGAAATCGCTAGACCTGATCGTGCCGGTCTGGACGATGAGCACGATCGAAAAGGAACGCAGCCAAGCCGTGGCCGATGCGGTGGAATCGGGCGTGGGGCTTGCAGGCTGCCACGGCGGGATGTGCGACGCCTTTCGCAACGATGTGGTCTGGCAGTTCATGACCGGCGCACAATGGGTGGCGCATCCGGGCAATGACGGGGTAGAGTACCGCGTGCGCATCACCGACCCGACCAATCCTTTGGTGGCGGGAATTGACGATTTCGATGTGAAAACCGAACAATACTACCTGCACGTGGACCCTGCGGTGAAGATCCACGCCGTTTGCGATTTTCCGGTGGTCGACGGCCCCCATGCGCCCAATGGGCCAGTCTCCATGCCGATTGGGTTCACCAAACTTTGGGGCAAAGGCCGCGTCTATTACAATGCGCTTGGCCACCAATCCAATGTGATCGACCACGGCGCACCGCGCGAAATGATCCGCCGCGGGATGCTTTGGGCGGCACGTTAAGGGCATCTTATGAGCTTTCAGGCCTATCTGGACAATATCCAAGCCAAGACCGGCAAAAGCCCGTCTGATTTTAAAGCCATGGCCGCCGAAAAAGGCTTTGTTGGCCCCGATGGCATTGCTCCGGGGGTGAAAGCCACGCAAATCACCGACTGGCTTAAGGCCGATTTCGGCCTTGGCCACGGTCATGCGATGGCGATTTTCGCGCTGCTCAAGGGCAAGACCAGCTCGGCAAGTTAACGGCATCGTGGCTTGACGGGGGAGCAGGCCGCCCGCATGCTCGTGCCACACACCCTTTTGGAAAGAGCCAATCCCTTGTCCACCCGCCCCTTTGCGCCTTTCGAATTCATGATCGCTTGGCGATATCTTCGCGCGCGGCGGGCCGAGGGGGGCGTGTCTGTGATGACATGGATCAGCCTTGTCGGGATAACTTTGGCAGTCTTTGCCCTGATCGCCACCTTGGCGGTGCGCGCAGGGTTTCGCGCGGAATTTGTTGATACGATCTTGGGGGCGAATGCCCATGTCACGGTCTATTCCGCAGACCATACCGATGAAAAGGGCAATCTGATCAAAGGGTTCGTGGATGATCCGGCCACCGCTGCCCGCCTGCGCGGCGTAGCCGGTGTCACCCGCGCCGCACCATTGGTGCGCGGCCAAGTCATGGTCACGGCCTTTGATCAAACCACCGGCGGGGATGTTTACGGCATGACGCCGGATGATCTGGCCAGCCTGCCGCGCATCGGGCGGGGGTCGCAGGCCGAGGGGAATTTGGCCGATTACCCGCAAGGCTTGGCCATGGGGTCGGAAATGGCGCGTGAACTGGGGGTGACGGTGGGCGACAGGGTGCGCTTGATCGCGCCCTCGGGCGTGAAATCGGCCTTTGGCACCAGCCCGCGCATCAAAGCCTATACGGTGGAATATATCTTCACCGCTGGTCGCTATGACATTGATAAGGTGCGCCTTTACCTGCCGTTGACCGAGGCGCAAAGCTTTTTTAACCGCGAAGGGCTGGTGGATGAATACGAGGTCATGGTCAAGAATCCCGACGACGTTGACAGCTATGCGGCGGCGTTGATGGCCGCAGGCGGGCCGGATGCGTTGGTGTGGACATGGAAGCAAAGCTCGGGCGCGTTCTTGCGGGCCTTGTCGGTGGAAGACAATGTGATGTTCATCATCTTGTCGATCCTTGTGCTGATTGCCACGATGAACATCGTGTCGGGCCTGATTATGCTGGTGAAAAACAAGGGCCGCGACATTGGCATCTTGCGCACGATGGGGCTGACCGAGGGGTCTATCCTGCGGGTGTTTTTCCTGTGCGGATCCTTCACAGGCGTCATTGGCACAGGCATGGGGGTGGCCTTGGGGTGCTTGTTTGCGCTGTACATCGACCCGATCTTTTCCTTTGTGAATTACTGGGCGGGGGGTGGTGTGTGGGACCCGTCCATCCGGGGGATCTATACGCTGCCAGCCAAGTTGCAGATGCAAGATGTGGGGTCGGCCATGGCGCTGTCGTTGGGACTGTCGTTTGTGATCACGCTTATCCCCGCGCGCAAAGCCGCCCGCATGAATCCGGTCGAGGCGCTGCGCTATGAATAGCCTGACCCTGCAAGGGATTGAAAAGTCTTATAATCGCGGCCAAGCGGGCGAAGTGGTCGTGCTGCGGGGCGCAAGCCTGACCGTCGCCGCCGGAGAGGTCGTGGCCCTTGTCGCCCCCTCGGGTGCCGGCAAATCGACCTTGCTTCAGATCGCGGGGCTGCTGGATGTGGCCGATGCGGGCAGCGTGTACTACGGCGCACGCCAAATGACCGGCCTGAACGACCGCGCCCGAACCGAGGCGCGGCGGGGCGAGGTGGGGTTTATCTACCAGTTCCACCACCTGCTGCCGGAATTCTCGGCGCTGGAAAACATCACCCTGCCGCAATTGGCCCATGGCATCCCCAAGCTTGAAGCCGTGGCGCGCGCGCGTGATCTGTTGGCCCGCGTCGGCGTTCTGGCCCGCGAAAGCCACCGCCCCGCAGCCCTTTCGGGCGGCGAGCAACAGCGCGTCGCCTTCTGCCGCGCCTTGGCCAATCGCCCCAAACTGCTGCTGGCCGATGAACCCACCGGCAACCTAGACCCCGCCAATGCCGCCCAAGTCTTTGAGGTGCTGATGCAAATCGTGCGCGAAACGGGGCTTTCGGCGCTGATCGCCACCCATAACATGGATTTAGCCGCACGGATGGACCGCGTGGTACGGCTAGAGTCGGGGCAGATCGTCTAAGCCCCGCGCCGCCTTTGGATGCGGTTTTCAACCGCCCGCCACAGGTATAGACTGCGCTGTATTGACCGGAGAACACCCATGCCCAGCCCCCGCCTGCTGCCCCTGTTGCTGACCCTCGCCGCCTGCTTGCCGGGCCAAACGCCCACGCCGCCCAGTTCCGGCAAAGCCGATTTCACCGAACTTTGCGCGCCCTGCCACGGGGCAAGTGCCAAGGGTGACGGGGAATTGGCCAAAAGCCTAGCCCACCCGCCCGCCGACCTGACCGGCCTGTCATCGCGGCATGGCGGGGTGTTTCCGATGGCCTATGTCATGTCAAAAATCTGGGGCTATAGCCACGGCGAGGCGCCGTCTGCCCTGATGCCCAAGTTTGCGCCCTTGATGGAGGGGCCAACGGTGCTGGTGGATACTGGCGACGGCATACAAACGCCAACGCCGTTAAGGTTGGTGGAGATTGCAGAGTATTTGAAGACGGTGCAGGAGTAGGGGGGAACGGCGCCCGAAAAACGCGCAGGCAATAGCTCGCCCTTTATATTGAGAGGGTCGGATTTAACGTTTACGCAAACAGTCGCAGTTCGGCAGTCCATGGATTTACCATGCTGTGCACTGCAAACAGCGTACATAATTGCGCCCAGCCATTAGGAATAACGCAGGGCCTTAATCGGAGCGTTGGACTGTTATCTCTTGCGCACAGTGCATCTGAGACGAAGCACCGAAACGCATGGTTCCCGCTTTTTAACCTTCTTCTGCATTGCGTTTGCGAAAATCAAAGTTACCGTCGAATAAATGATAATCCATAGTGAAGCACTCTACGGGTAAACAATTGCAATCGACGAAATTTCTTGTAAATATAAGTAGATTGCACTGCGGTTGAATATCCAGTTCGGTTTCGCCTTGCGCGTAACCCGGTTCCATCTGTATTAATAAAAGTATAAGGCACGACCCTGATTTTTATGTCACCCTGCAATGAGCTTTTCCGTGCCAAGATGGAAAGAATTGATTGATCATGTCGATGCTCTTTGAAGATGGCCGTCTCGGAATCGGTTCTGTCTATAATAAACGCATGGTCGCATGCAGAGCAAAAATGCTCCCAATCATTGACCAGAGAACGCGTGCTGGAATTATTTTTCAATACAACGACCGTCGCGACAAACTGGTTCGCTTCACATACTTGTCGTTCGGCGCCGAGTGTCTTCAGTGTTATAGCGTTCGTCCAGAGTGTTATAGCGTTCGTCCAGGCTTCGTTGGTATGCGATGGAAGTTCGAACAAAGTCATATCGGAATCGTCCGGGTCGATTTCAGCTAGGCTATTCATAAACCGCGCGTCGATCTCGCAGCCGGCATCAGCATAAAAAAGCACATCATCTTCGGAAAGTTTCTTGAGTGTTTCCTTGATTATAAATGACTTCCAAGCCCAATATCCGGCCCCTCTTTTATTCTTGAAAAAAAATCCCTCATTTTTATTCCAATAGTCTGGGTGATCCTTCCTTAGTTTCTTGAAATTATAAACTATGATCTCGTGAAATATATTCAACCGTGCCGCTTCGCGTGCAACACGACGGCCGGCAGCTAAATATTCAGCAGATCCATCCCCAAATGTCAAGAAGACACGCAATCGACTACCGCCTTACTGTAAGGCTATCACTAAACTACATCTTTTCATGACAGTCAAGACTGGCGCTTTTGCCTGTGTGCGGGCAGGTTGTTGCTTATGTCGGGCAGGCAATTGGCGGTTTTTTCCATATGCGGTTCATCAATTTTGGATCTTAAGCCCCCTCAATTGGGCAAGATTCCGGCATAAGAAATTCTCGCTTGATTGGTTGCAAGAAATTGGGTTGCTGCCCTGTGGATGCAGTGTTCGCGGGAGTTGTGATCGCACATCACTGCGGCCTTGTTTGAGGCATCTGTTTATACCTTCTGGCCTTCTGGGTTGTTTTCGGTCTGAGTGCCCCGTCTATGATTGGCAGTCCAGATGCTATTCAAGACCAGTGCGCCACACTGGCATCGCGATGGCGGGATCACAGCAGGGTGTAAATTCACAACTTGTCAGCATCACGTCAGGGCTTTTTGTCTGGGGTCAGCCGATCGGGTGTTCCGTCAGTGTCGTGACGCGCGCTTGGTTGGGTTTTGGAACAAACTATGCTTGCGGGTGAACACGACGACCGCACAGGTTTTGTCTTGATGCGGCTGTCTTGGCGCACTAGCGCTGGTTGAAAGAATTTGGAGGATCGCATGACACCACTCGATCAGGCCCATGCGGCGATGGAGACGGGGGCTGAGCCCGAGGCCTTGGCCTTTTGGCACGCCTTTGCCGATGCGGAATTGTTCTTGGTGCTAGAGCAAGAAGCGCAGGGCGACAGTCTGGAACCGCGGGTGTTTGACCTGTCGATGGGCCGTATGTTGTTGGCCTTTGACAGCGAAGAGCGGTTGGCCACGATCAGCGATAAGCCCATGCCCTATGCCGCCTTGCCCGGACGGGTGGTGGCGGCACAGCTCGCGGGGCAGGGGCTGGCCTTGGGGCTGAACCTTGGCACGGGGGCTGGCTGCGAGACGGTTCTGGCGGCAGGGTCCATCGACTGGCTGGCACAAATGCTGACCCAAGACGCCCCGCAAGAGCACAGCGCCCAGATTGCCCGACTGGCAGCACCGCTCTTGCCGCAGGGGTTGCATCAGGCCTTGCGCGCCTTACTGCCCGTGCAGTCACAAGGGGCGGTGGCGCAGGTTGAATATCAAGACGGTGGCTGGGGCCATGTTTTGGCCCTAACCGGACTGACGCCAGACGATGCCCCCCGCATGGGCCGCGCGGTGACAGAGGCGCTGGCCTTTTCAGGTCTGGATGCCGCCGCCTTGGATTTGGTGTTCACCGAACGCGATGCGCCTTTGTTCGCCCGCATCGCGCAGGCGGGGCAGATGTTGCACCCCTTGGCGCGCGCAGCGCCTGAACCCGTGGCCGCCCCCAAGGGGCCGGGCACCGATCCGGCACGGCCGCCGATCTTGAAATGAGTGGGGTAAAATAATACCGTATATCCTAAGTCATTGATTTTAGCGTGTTTAAACTTTTCCACGCCCCTTGACCCGCAGCAGGGCTTGGGCGATAAGCCCCCATCTTCGACCACGGCGACCTGTTCGCCCTTTCACACTGGGTTCTGATATGAAAACCTTCACCGCAACGCCTGCGGATATCGTGAAAAAGTGGGTCCTGATCGACGCTGAAGGCGTTGTTCTGGGCCGCCTTGCCACGCTGGCCGCATCCATCTTGCGCGGCAAAACCAAGCCGACCTTTACGCCCCACATGGACATGGGGGATAATGTCATCATCATCAATGCTGACAAAATCCAGATGACCGGCACCAAGCGCAAAGACAAGAAATACTACTGGCACACCGGCCACCCGGGCGGCATCAAAATGCGCACGGCCGAACAAATCCTCGACGGCGCGCATCCTGAGCGTATCGTGGAAAAAGCGGTTGAGCGGATGATCTCGCGCAACCGTTTGGGCCGCGTGCAAATGACCAACCTGCGCGTCTATGCCGGCGCTGCCCACCCGCATGAAGCCCAGCAACCCGAGGTCATCGATATCAAAGCGATGAACCCCAAGAACACCCGGAGCGCTTGATCATGTCGGATATCAAATCCCTTGACGATCTGAAATCGGCCGTGGGCGCTGCGGCCCCGGTGCAGACCTTGGCCCCCGTGCGGGTTGCGGTGCGCGACAAACTGGGGCGCGCCTATGCCACAGGCAAGCGCAAGAACGCGGTCGCCCGCGTCTGGATCAAGCCGGGCACCGGCAAGGTCGTTGTGAACGGCAAGACGATGGCAGAATACTTCGCCCGCCCCGTGCTGCAAATGATCCTGCGCCAGCCCTTCACTATCGCTGGCCGCGAAGACCAGTTCGACGTGATGGCCACGGTGGCTGGTGGCGGCCTGTCGGGCCAAGCTGGTGCGGTGAAGCACGGCGTCTCCAAAGCGCTGCAGCTTTACGAACCCGCCCTGCGCGGCGCATTGAAAGCCGCAGGCTTCCTGACCCGCGACAGCCGCGTGGTGGAACGCAAGAAGTACGGCAAGGCCAAGGCGCGTAAGAGCTTCCAGTTCTCCAAGCGCTAAGTCGTCGGCTTTGGACTATTTCAGGGGCGCGTTGATTCGCGCCCCTTTTTGATTTTAAAGGCAACGGGAGAAGGCATGCCATCGCCCATCGCTTCCCTTCGGGAAAGGCTCTTTGCGTCCATATCAAGGCGGGCGCACCGGATCAAATCCGAGGGGCTCACCTATTTGGGTGTGTCCAGACTTGCACGCATCGAAGGGGAACTGGAGCGTATCCACAAATTGCAGATCAGGGGCGATTATCTTGAGTTTGGCGTGGCTCTTGGTGGCTCCGCCCTCTTGATTGCCCATGCGGCTGTGGCTGTTGGGCAGCGTTTCGCCGGATTTGATGTGTTTGGCATGATCCCTGCGCCGACGTCTGATAAGGATGACGCAACGTCACGCGCGCGTTATGCAGTGATCCGGTCCGGTCAATCGCGCGGGATTGGTAGCGCTCCGTATTACGGCTATACGCCCGATCTGCGCAGTCAGGTTGTGAATACTTTCGAACGCTATGGATTGCGCGTGGATGGTGACCGCATCGCCTTGGTGCAGGGCTTGTTTGAAGAAACTTGGCCAGTGCAGCCAAAGGGCACGATCGCTTTTGCCCATATCGACTGTGATTGGTACGACCCTGTTCGTTTCTGTTTGGCGGCAGTGGCGGAGCATGTGCAACCGGGCGGTGCTCTTGTTCTGGACGACTACCACGATTACGGCGGATGCCGAACTGCGGCCGACGAATTCTTGGCGGCACACAGCCATTTTGAAAAGGTGGACGGCGCCAACCTTATTTTGCGACGCCGCCCGTAATCGACGATCGCGCCAGAACTTGCGCGTCAGGCCGCCTCTTGCGGCGCCGTGTGAGTGTTCTTCCACAGCGTAGGGTCTGGTTCTTTGGGTGTGATCATCGCGCTTAAGGCGCAGTTTCCAATCACCATGACGGTGTTGCGAAACACGTCCAAAAACGGATCGACCGCAATGAACAAAATAACAGCCGCTTCGACCGGCAAATGCAGTGCATCGGTGACCATGCTGATCATCACCACCCCCAACACACCCGACGCGCCACTGGACGCAAAGCCCGCCGCCACCGATGTGACCACAATCATTGCATATTGCGCGGGCGTCAGGTCAACGCCGTACATCTGTGCGATAAATATCGTGCCAATGACAAAATATTGAACATGGCCAAGTCGGCAAATTGTCATGCCAAGGGGCAGGATCAATTCGGTGCCAAACCGGTTAAAATGCAAATTCTCGATCAATTCGCGCGCGGCCACGGGGATACAGGCAAAACTTGATCGTGTGGTGACAGACAAAAGGAGTGTTTCTTTTAGCTGAACAAAGGCCGCAATGGGCGACACCCGCGCCGACCTTGCTATGATCAAGCCGCTGATCGCGATCAAGACCAAGGCCGTCACCACCTGTGTTGTCACAAAGGGGGCCAAAGACAAAAGCGGCCCCGCGCCCACTTTGGCCACCTGCGCGGAAACAATGGCAAACAGTGTTAAGGGCAACAAAAAGTTCAGCCAAAGAATCACCTCGGCGCAGGCCGATTGGACAATCTTCATATTGGCCAAAAGGTCCAAACTGCCCGAGCCGGTTTGTCGCGCCAAAGCTGCCCCGAAAATCATGCAAAAAATCACCACTTTCAGGCTGTCGCCTTGCGCCAAGGAGTCAAACACGTTG
>CANFSY010000068.1 GCA_947449875.1 Paracoccaceae bacterium | reverse complement strand
GGGTGACCTATATCGAGGCGGAGAATGACTTTGCCGTGCGCACCGCCGAGGCGATCTTTCCGGACGAAACCGCCTCAAACGTCACGCAAAGCGAAGTGGCCTTGCAGTTGACCAATGCCGAGGCCCGCGCCGTGGCCGAGCGTTGGCTGGTCGAGGCGCGCTTGGCGCGGGATGGCGTGCGCTTTGCCTTGCCCAAGTCGGCGCTGGGCCTTGGGGCGGGCGATGTGGTGGAGATTGCAGGAGTGTCTTATCGGATTGACCGGCTGGAAACCGGCGACACCCTGCTGGTCGATGCGGTGCGGGTGGAACCCGGGGCGTACCTGCCGGCGGAGGATCTGGCGCTGCGCAGCAACCGCGCCTCGCCGTCTGTGGCTTTGCCGGTCTTTCCTGTGTTCATGGACCTGCCTTTGTTAAGCGGCACCGAAGTGCCCCACGCCCCCCATATCGCCGCGACCGCCAGCCCTTGGCCGGGGCGGGTGGCCGTGTGGAGTGCGGGCAGCGCAAACGGGTTTAGCCTGAACCAACAGCTGGATATGCCTGCCCTGATCGGCGTGACGCAAACGGCGCTGGTGGCAAGGCCATCGGCCCTGTGGGACAGGGGGGCGGCGTTGCGGGTGAAGTTGTCGGTGGGGGAGTTGTCCTCTGCCGCTGTGGCGGATGTGTTGAACGGGGCCAATCTGGCCGTGATCGGCGACGGGTCGGCAGAAAATTGGGAGGTGTTCCAGTTTGTGACTGCTCAGCTTGTGGGCCCGAAAACCTACGACTTGCGCTTAAGGCTGCGGGGGCAGGCCGGCAGTGACGGGGTGATGCCTGCGGTCTGGCCGATTGGCAGCTATTTTCTGCTGATCGACAGGGCTGTGCCGCAGATTGAACTGGGGGCCTCTGCGCGGGGTTTGCAGCGCTATTACCGTGTGGGGCGGGCCGATCTGGGCTACGGTGATGCGCAGGCGGTCAGCGCGACCAAGGCGTTTTCCGGCATCGGTCTGCGGCCTTATGCCGTAGCCCATCTGCGTGCGATTGGGTCTGCGGGCCAGACCATTGGTCTAAGCTGGATTCGCCGCACGCGGATTGAGGGCGATTCCTGGTTGGGTCTGGACGTGCCCTTGGGCGAAGATGCCGAGCTTTATCAGGTGCAAGTTTTGCAAGGCGACAAGGTGCTGCGGCAAGACTTTGTCAGCGGGCCGCGCTTTGTCTATAGTGCGGCGATGCAAACGGCTGATCGGGTCAGGGCGGGGTTCAGCGTGTCGGTCGCCCAAGTTTCGGCCCGCTTTGGGGCGGGGCCTGCGCGGCAGGTCCGTTTTGACTGAGCGGACGGGCAGGGGGTGTTGGGCAGAAGAAAACTGTGGTATCATCACCTTCCAAGAGGATAAAACCATGGCCGAACCCAAAGCAAAATTCACCTCTGTTGACCCCGTCTGGCAACGCGTGCGGCAAGAGGCGGCGGACGCTGTGCGCGATGAACCGCTGCTGGGCGGGGTGATCCACGCCAGTTTGCTGCACCATTCCACCCTTGAGCGGGCCTTGGCCTACCGCTTCTCGCAAAAGCTGGCGTCCTCGGAAATGAGCGAGCAGATCTTGCGCGAAATCGCGGATGATGCTTACGCCGACGACCCCGAACTTGGTCAGGCGGCGCGGGCTGACATTATGGCGGTTTATGACCGCGATCCGGCGTGCCACAGGTTCTTGCAGCCGATCTTGTTCTTCAAGGGCTTTCACGCGATCCAAGCTTACCGGATCGGCCATTGGCTTTGGACGCATGGCCGTCAAGACATGGCCTATTTCGTACAAATGCGGGTGTCCGAGGTGTTCTCGGTCGACATCCACCCCGCAGCGCGCATCGGCAAGGGCATCATGATTGACCACGCCCATGCCATTGTGATCGGCGAAACGGCGGTGGTGGGTGACAATGTGTCGATGCTGCATTCGGTGACGCTGGGGGGGACGGGCAAAGAAGACGGCGACCGTCACCCCAAGATCGGCAATGGTGTGCTGATCGGGGCGGGGGCCAAGGTTTTGGGCAATATCGAAGTGGGCTATTGCAGCCGGATTGCGGCGGGGTCAGTCGTGCTGAGCGATGTGCCGCACAACACCACCGTGGCAGGTGTGCCCGCGCGGGTGATCGGCGAGGCGGGGTGTTCGCAGCCCTCGATCACCATGGATCAGTTGATCTCGGGCGAAATTTAAGCGTTTCGACAGCAAAACGGCCAGAGCTTACGCTCTGGCCGTTTTGTCATATCTGGCGTTTGGGCTTAAGCCACAATGGCGATGGGGTTTTCCAACAGCTCGACCACGACTTTCAGGAACTCTGCCCCCAAAGCGCCGTCAATCACGCGGTGATCAACCGACAGCGTCATCGACATTACGGTTGCCACGCCGATTGAGTTGTCTTTCAGCACCACCGGCTTTTTGATCCCCGCGCCCACGGCCAGAATGGCACCGTGTGGCGGGTTGATCACGGCGTCGAAATTCTCGACCCCCATCATCCCCAGATTGGAAATCGCAAAGCTGCCGCCTTGGTATTCATGCGGGGCCAGTTTCTTCGTCTTGGCACGTGCGGCAAGGTCTTTCATCTCGGCCGACAGGGCCGACAGGGTCTTGCTATCCGCATCGCGCAGCACCGGCGTGAACAGGCCCCCGTCAACGGCGACCGCCACGGCCACATCGGAGGGTTTGAGCTTTAAAATCCGGTCGCCGGCCCAAACCGCATTGGCGTTGGGTACGGCTTGCAGGGCCAAAGCACAGGCTTTGATGATAAAGTCGTTGACCGACAGCTTGATGCCGCGCGCCTCCAAACCTTTGTTCAGCTGCTCGCGAAAGGCCATCAGCGCATCCAGACGAACCTCGCGGCGCAGGTAGAAATGCGGGATGGTTTGCTTGGCTTCGGTCAGGCGGGCGGCGATGGTGCGGCGCATGCCGTCAAGCGTGACTTCGGTATAGGCGCGGTCGGCATACATCTTCATGACGGTTTCCGCCGACATGCCCGAGGGCATAGACGCCTTGGCCGGTGCGACCGTGGCCTGAGCGGGGGCAGGGGCGGCCTTGGCCGGAGCAGGTGTTTGCGCGCCTTCCACATCGGCCTTCACGATGCGGCCATGCGGGCCAGACCCTACAACGGCGGTCAGATCCAAGCCTTTTTCCAAAGCAATCCGCCGCGCCAAGGGCGAGGCGAAGACCCGCGCGCCTTGGGGTTTGGCGACGGCGGGTGCCACGATGGGGGATGCAACCGCTACGGGCGCTGCCACGGGGGCCGCGACCGCGACTGCCGCTTTGGGCGATGTGGACAGGCTTTCGCCCTCTTCCACGATCACGGCGATGGGGGTGTTGACCTTGACCCCTGCGGTGCCTGCGGGCACCAGCAGTTGGGAAATGGTCCCCTCGTCCACCGCTTCAAATTCCATCGTGGCTTTGTCGGTTTCAATCTCGGCAAGGATTTGCCCCGATTTGACCTTATCGCCGGCCTTGACCAGCCATTTGGCCAGCGTGCCCTCTTCCATCGTCGGCGACAATGCGGGCATCAGGATTTCAACAGCCATAAGACACCTCAGCGATAGCAGACAGATTTGACAGCGGCGACCACTTCGGCGGTCGTCACCAGAGCAAGCTTTTCCAGATTGGCGGCATAGGGCATCGGCACGTCTTTGCCCGTGCAGGTCACAACCGGCGCGTCCAGATGGTCAAAGGCGCGCTGCATGATGGTAGAGGCCAAGTGATCGCCGATCGACCCCACGGGGAACCCCTCTTCCACCGTGACGCAGCGGTTGGTTTTCATCACCGAGGCCAGCACCGTGTCATAGTCAATCGGGCGCAGCGTGCGCAGATCGACGACCTCGGCGCTGATGCCATCTTTGGCCAAGATATCAGCGGCTTCCAAGGCGTATTTCATGCCAATGCCAAAAGACACGATGGTCACATCGCTGCCTTGCCGCCAGATGCGGGCCTTGCCGAAGGGAATGGTGAAATCGGGCAGGTCGGGCACCTCAAAGCTTTGACCATACAGGATTTCGTTTTCCAAAAAGACCACGGGGTTGCGGTCGCGGATAGCGGATTTGAGCAGGCCTTTGGCGTCGGCGGCAGAATACGGCATCACGACCTTCAGGCCGGGAATTGCGGCATACCATGCGGCATAGTCTTGACTGTGCTGTGCCCCCACGCGGGCAGCAGCCCCGTTGGTGCCACGAAACACAATCGGTGCGCCCATCTGGCCGCCGGACATGTAGTTGGTCTTGGCGGCAGAGTTCAGGATATGGTCAATCGCCTGCATGGCGAAATTCCACGTCATGAATTCCACAATCGGGTTCAACCCGCCCCACGATGCGCCAACGGCAATGCCGGTAAAGCCCATTTCGGTGATGGGCGTATCGACCACGCGCTTAGGGCCGAATTCGTCGAGCAAGCCTTGGCTGATCTTGTAAGCGCCTTGGTATTCGCCGACCTCTTCGCCCATCAACATCACGGTCGGATTGGCGCGCATCTCTTCGGCCATCGCTTCGCGCAAGGCTTCGCGCACGGTCATGGTTTTCATCGGCGTGCCTTCGGGCCAATCGGCCGAGGCTTTTGAGACAACGGCGACAGGCGCTGCCACGGGTGCCGCAGCAACCACGACTGCAGGGGCCGCAGCCACGGGCGCTGCTTTCGCTACCACCGCTTCGCCCTCTTCCGACATCAGCAGGATCGGGGTGTTGACCTTGACCCCTGCGGTCCCTTCAGCCACCAAAAGCGCGCCAACGCGGCCTTCGTCGGTGGCTTCGAATTCCATCGTCGCCTTGTCGGTTTCAATCTCGGCCAAGATCTGGCCGGATTTGACCACATCCCCCACTTTGACCAGCCATTTGGCCAAGGTGCCCTCTTCCATCGTGGGCGACAGGGCCGGCATAAGAACTTCGGTTGCCATGGTGTCTCTCCCCTCAGGCGTAAATATCGGTCCAAAGCTCGGCCAAGGCCGGCTCGGGACTGTCTTTGGCAAATTCGGCCGAGGCGTTGACCTGTTCCTTGATCTCGCGGTCAATCGCCTTCAGATCCTCGTCCGAGGCAAGGCCCGCATTCAGCAACAGATCGCGCACATGTTCGATTGCGTCTTTTTCCGAGCGGATTTTTTCAACCTCTTCACGGGTGCGGTATTTGGCGGGGTCTGACATGGAATGGCCACGGTAGCGGTAGGTCATCATTTCCAAAATATAGGGCCCTTGGCCCGCGCGGCAGTGCGCCACGGCCTTTTCGCCCGCCGCTTTCACGGCCAGAACGTCCATGCCGTCGACCTGTTCGCCAGGGATTCCATAGGCCGCACCGCGCCCGAAGAACGTGCCCGATTTGGTGGAGCGTTTCACCGAAGTGCCCATGGCGTATTGGTTGTTTTCGATGACAAAAATCACCGGCAACATCCAAAGTTCGGCCATGTTGTAGGTTTCGTAGACCTGCCCTTGGTTGGCCGCGCCGTCGCCGAAATAGGTGAAGGTCACATTGTCATTGCCAAGGTATTTGTCGGCCAAAGCCAGACCCGCGCCCAAAGGCACCTGTGCGCCCACAATGCCGTGGCCGCCGTAAAAATGCTTCTCTTTGCTGAACATATGCATCGAGCCGCCCTTGCCCTTGGAATAGCCCCCTTCGCGTCCTGTCAGTTCGGCCATAACGCCCTTGGGGTCCATCCCGCAGGCCAACATATGGCCGTGGTCGCGGTACGAGGTGATGCGCTTGTCGCCCTCTTTGGTGCAGGCTTCCAAGCCCACCACCACGGCCTCTTGGCCGATGTACAGATGGCAAAAGCCGCCGATCAGGCCCATGCCATACAGTTGGCCTGCCTTTTCTTCAAAGCGGCGGATCAGCAGCATCTCGCGGTAAAAGCCCAAAAGCTCTTCCTTGGACACATTGCTTTTCGTGGGTTCTTTCTTAACGGCCAAAGCGACAGCCTCCCTGCAGCGAAAGATAGTTTAGTGTTAAACCATCCATACAGCATCGGTGAAATAACGCAAAAGCCTATTTTGCCATGACCAATCGCGCCAGCGCATGGCAGCCATGCACCCAAAGCAAGCCTATGGGGGGGCGTTAGCGGATCACAATCTCGTCGGCGCGGACATAGCCCAGCACCGAGCGGGCCTGTTCATCCAAAAGGTCCATGTCAAGATAATCGTCCGACAGGCGGCGCGTTAAGTTTTTCAGCTTGGCAAGGTCTGCCACCAACGAATCACGTTCAGGTATCAGGCTTTGCATCTCGCCGGCGGTCTGCGACTGTCGCAAAACCCCGTAGTCGCCCTGCACGGCGGAGAACGAAAAATACACCGACAAGGTGATCGTCAGCGCAAAATAAACCAAGCCGCCAAAACCATGCCCGGTTCGGGGCTTCGAAACGGATATGCTCATGCTGCCCTCGTGCCCCTCTGACGGGGGATTTTGGCAACCCTGTCATAAGTGCGCACTTTTGAAAAGCCTTTCGCTGAAAAAACACCGAAAGCGAAGCCGTTTGCGGTGCGCACCACTTGTGGTGCGCCTTAGGCCTTGCCTTTGTAAATATTGACCAGGGTTTGCAGTAAAGCCAAAGCCTCGGCCCGCGGGCGTTGGAAGCAGTTGCGCCCGATGATCGACCCGTTGCCGCCGCCGTCGCGAATGGCGCGGGCATCGTCTAACACCGAGTCAGCCCCTTTGGCCGCCCCGCCGGAAAACACGATCAACCGCCGCCCGTTCAGCGCCGAGCGCACGCATTCGCGCACACGGTCGGCTTGGGTGGCCACCGGAATATGGCCCGCCTGAAAAGCTTTCTTCGCCTCGGGCTGGCTTAGGTGGTCGGTTGACAGCTTGACCTTGATGATATGCGCGCCCAGCAAAGCCGCGATATGGGCGGCATAGGCGGTGATATCGGCAGCCGTCTCGCCGTCTTTGTCCAGATCCTCGCCGCGCGGGTAAGACCAGATGACGGTGGCAACCCCTTTGGCCGCCGCCTCGCGCCGCATGTCTGCGATGTCGGAAAACATCGACAGGCTTTGCGACGATCCGGGGTAGATCGTAAAGCCTATGGCCGCACAGCCCAGACGCAGCGCATCATCGACGCTGGCGGTGATCGCTTGGGTCTTGGGCGCGGTGGCGGGCAGCAAGGAATTGGCCGAGTTCACCTTAAGAATCGTCGGGATCTGGCCCGCAAAGGTATCGGCCCCCGCTTCCAGCGGGCCTAAGGGTGCGGCATAGGCCGACAGGCCGGCGTCAATCGCCATCTGGTAGTGATAATGCGGATCATAGGCCGCAGGGTTGACCGAAAATGACCGCGCGGGGCCGTGTTCAAAGCCCTGATCCACCGGCAGGATGATCATTTTGCCGGTGCCGCGCAACTGCCCCTCGTTCAATATGCGCGCCAGATTGGCTTTCACCCCGGGGGTTTCGCCTTCGTACTGCGACAAAATTTTCTGAATGATCCGGCTGGTGCGCATCGCGGCCTCCTATCATAAGTCGTTCACGCCCTTATCAGCGGGCTTGAGGACGCTGGCAAATTGGTTTTGCGCTAACAGGGCGAAAAAAGCGCAAGGCCCAGCCCGTTGCGGTGTGGGCCTGCACAGGATATGCACAGGCCATGACCAACGCCGATCCCAAACGCCTGATCCGCATCTCCCGCGACAGCGGGGCCGAAGGCCATAGCGAACCCCCGCCAGAGCCTTTGAACCTTGGCCACCGCGTGCGCGAATTGCGCAAAGCCAAGGGCTGGACACTGGATCAAGCCGCCACTCAAGCGGGGCTGGCGCGGTCGACCCTGTCCAAGATCGAAAACGGCCAGATGTCGCCCACCTATGATGCGGTGCGCAAATTGGCCGAAGGGCTGAAAATCTCTGTCCCCCAGCTCTTCACCCCCGCCACCCGCGCGCAGGTGTCGGGCCGCATGGCGGTGACCAAGTTTGGCACGGGGCAGGGGCATGTCACCACCACGTATGAGCACGAGCTTTTGGCAGGTGCCTTGACGCGCAAGCAAATGCTGCCCTACCGCGCCACGATCCGCGCGCGCTCGATGGAGGATTTTGACGGCTGGGTCCGCCACGAGGGCGAAGAGTTTTTATATGTGCTGACCGGCGTTGTGCGGCTCTATTCCGAGTTTTACGAGCCCGTCGATTTGCGCCGTGGCGACAGTGCCTATTATGACGCGACCATGGGCCACAATGTCATAAGCTTATCCGAAGATGACGCCACCCTGCTGTGGGTGACATCCTTGGCCTGACGGGGCCACTGGCCCCGCCGTGCTGCGCGTCGATCAGCCGCCCATCCAGCCTGCCACCCTGTTCGCCGTGCCAGAGATATCCTGACCCACGCCCGAAATCGTATTGCAGGCCGACAGGGTGACCAGAACCGCGAATAGCATCAGTTTTTTCATAAATTCCCTCGCACTTTAGGTCAGTTTTGCATCCACCATACATCCGGCATAAACCCAAGCCAATCCCCGTAGGCCGCGACATAGTCGGGGTGTTTCAGGCGGCTTTTGTGGGCCATATGGCTGACGTTGGAATACCAGAACGGAATGACATATCGCCCCGAGGTCAGCACCCGGTCAAGGGCCTGCACCGCCACAACAAAGTCTTCACGCTGTGTTGAAGACACCATCTTGGTGATCAACCCATCCACAGCGGGTGAGGCGACCCCCATCCAATTGCGCGTGCCTTCTTTGGTCACGCCCTCTGATCCCCAATACAGCGTTTGTTCATTGCCCGGGCTCAGCGACAAAGACCGCGTGTAATGCGTCATATCGAAATTATAGGTCGTGGTGCGTTCTTTATACTGGGCCGAGTCCACCGTTTGAACCGTGGCCGCGATGCCAAGTTTCTTGAGCGATTCAATAAAGATATTCACCGCCGCGATCGTGTCGGATTCGCCATTGGCCAGCAGAATTTCAAAGGCAAAGGGCTGGCCTTGGGCGTTTTTCAACGCACCGTCCTGAATGGTCCAACCCGCCTCTTCCAACAATTTGGTGGCCGCACGCAGATTGGCGCGGTTGGCTTCTGATCCGTCCGAGACGGGCTGGGCATAGCCCTCCAGCGCGCCGGGCAGCAGGCTGTCTTTATAGGGTGCCAAAAGCGCTGCCACCGCAGGGCTTGCGGGCTTTGCCACATCGCCCGACAATTCCGAATTGTCAAAATAGCTTTGAATGCGCGGGTTTGCCCCGCCGTTGAGGGTTTGGTTGATCAGTTCGAAATTGAACGCCAAGCTTAAGGCCTGCCGCACCCGCCAATCGGCAAAGATCGGTTTGCGCGTATTAAAGACCAAGCCATCAATGCCCGAGGGGCGCTTGTGCGGTATATCTTCTTTGACCACATCGCCCGATTGCACAGCGGGAAAGTCATAGGTCGTGGCCCATTTGGCCGCATTGCTCTCGCGGTACATATCAATATCGCCCGCTTTCAAGGCTTCGACAATCACGGTCGGATCGGCGAAATAGATATATTTCAGGCTGTCCAAATTCCACAGGCCTTTGTTAAAGGCAAGATCCTTGCCCCACCAATCGGGGTTGCGCTTGTAGGTGATGAAATTCCCCGCCTCGACCTGATCCACCACATAGGGGCCCGATCCGATCACAGGCATCAGGCTGGACTGGCTGAAATCCTTCCCCTCCCACTGCGCCTTTTGCAAAATCGGGCGCAGGCCCAACAGCAGGGGCATTTCGCGGTCAGGCTCGGTGAAGGTGAAGCGAACCGAGTTTGGTCCGGTCTGGGTTGCGGTGGCGATTTTTGTCCATGCTGCAGCGTAGCGCGGATTGCCCTGTTCGCCCAAGGTTTGAAACGACCACAGCACATCTTGCGCCGTCACGGGCGACCCGTCCGAGAATCGGGCCCCCGCGCGCAGGGTGAATTCCACGTAAGATCGCGCCTCATCCGTATCGACTGATTCGGCCAAAAGCCCGTAAAGGGTGAAAGGTTCATCATAAGACCGCCCCATAAGTGTCTCAATTGTCAGGGCAGAAATGGAACCGGGGGCAGAGCCTTTGGTGATGAAGGGATTAAGCGAATCAAAGCTGCCCGCCTCGCCAAAGGTGACGTTGCCGCCCTTGGGCGCATCGGGGTTGGCTTGGGGCAAAGACACAAAATCCGGTGGCAGGGCAGGGTCGCCGTACATAGCAATGGCGTGGCGCGGTTGGGCTGCGACCCCTTGCGCCACCAAGGCGAGGGCCAAAGCGGTCGCCAAAGTCTTAAGGTGTTTTAATGCGGTGAGCGGCATTTGCAGCGATCCTTTGGCGGGGCGGTTTTGCCAAGTCTACGGCGGCTTGCAGGGCAATTCAAACCTTTAGCTTGAAGCTTGCCCCCGAGTTGACTATAAAGTCAGAACTGCTCGATAGGTTTCTTGCCTGTATGAAACCTGCCTCAACGACTTAACGCCGGCTTCGTGCCGGCGTTTTTTTATCTGCGAGCGCCCCTTGCGTTTGTGTTTGCAAGTGCAGCATTGTGGCGCAAAATCGGGAGCGTCGCATGACCCTATCAGGCAAAACCGCCGTTATCACGGGATCCAACTCTGGCATCGGTCTCGGCGTGGCCGAGGCGCTGGCTGCGGCGGGGGCGGATGTCGTGCTCAATTCCTTCACCGATCGCCCCGAAGATCACGCCTTGGCCGCCGATCTGGCCGCGCGCCACGGCGTTAAGGCCCGCTACATCGCCGCCGACATGGCCGATGGGGCCGCCTGCCGCGATTTGATTGCACAGGCGGGGGCTTGCGACATTTTGGTGAACAACGCCGGCATCCAGCATGTCGCCGCGATTGAAAACTTTCCCACCGCGATGTGGGACCGCATTATAGCGATCAACCTGTCGTCGGCCTTTCACACCACGGCTGCGGCCCTGCTGGGTATGAAGGCCAAAGGCTGGGGGCGGGTGATCAACATCGCCTCGGCCCATGGTTTAACGGCCAGCCCGTTCAAATCGGCCTATATCGCCGCCAAACATGGCGTGGTGGGCCTGTCAAAGACAACTGCGTTGGAAGTGGCGGGTCTGGGCATCACCGCCAACGCGATCTGCCCTGGCTATGTGCTCACCCCGCTGGTTGAAGCGCAAATTCCCGATCAGATGCAGGTGCACGGCATGGACCGCGACACTGTGATCCGCGAGGTGATGCTGCTGCGCCAACCCTCGCGCCAGTTTGCAACGGTCGAGCAGATCGGCGGCACGGCGGTGTATCTATGCTCACCCGCCGCCGATCAGGTGACGGGCACAACGATCAGCGTGGATGGCGGCTGGACCGCCCTGTAAGCCAACAGAGCGCGGGGCCGCGCACTGTTTTTATCTCGCCTCTGGCAGAATGCCAACCGGCTTGGGCGCGGGCGCATCAAGCCTTGGCTTGGGGGTAAACCAGCCCGCCCGAGGCCACCAGTTTTGCGGCATCTTCGGGCAGCATATCCAGCGCGATCACGTCTTTCTTGGGCACAAACACCACAAAGCCCGAGGTGAAGGGCGTAAGCCCGATGAACACCGCAATCACATCACCCCCCAGTTTCGCCGCAATCTCGCCCTTGGGCCGCGACGACACCAGCCCCAATATCCACACACCGGGCCGTGGAAATTCCACCAGACAGGCTTGGTCAAACGAGGCTTCAGATTTGTTAAACACCGTCTCGGCCACTTGTTTGAGCGCCGAATACAGCGAGCGCACCACCGGCATCCGGTCAACCAGCCGTTCCAGCCGCATCAAAACCGTGCGCCCGATCAATCCCTTGGCGATCCAGCCCATGAGTGTGGTGAAGATCAAAAACACCACCACCCCCACGCCGCGCACCGGAAAGGCGTGACCAGGGCCGAACAAGGTTTGGGTCAGGGCTTGCGGATGGTAGGCGTCGGGGATCAGCGGCAAGATCCACCCGTCAAGATAGCCGATCACCGCCCAGATCAGATAGATGGTCAAGGCAATGGGCAAGACCACGACCAGCCCCGTCAGAAAGCTGGCGCGCAGGCTGGCGAAAAGGCTTTTGCGAACGGGGGCGAATGGGTCGGGCATGGCGGCTCCTAAATGAAGCGCCAGTTTAGCTTAAGTGGGGGCGGCCTGAAAGGGCGGGGTTCAGAGGCTGGGCAGACCTGCCAGCGCGCGGGCAATACCCGCCGCCAAACGTGCGTTGTTTTTGACCAGTGCGATGTTGCAGGTCAGCGAACGGCCCTTCGTCAGCTCAAAAATCCGTTGCAGCAAGAACGGAGTGACGGCTTTGGCAGAAATGCCCTGTGCGGTGGCTTCGGCCAAGGCTTGGCCGATGAACGGGTCAATGTCGGCGCGGGGGATTTCGGCTTCAATCGGGATCGGGTTGGCGACAAACTGTCCCCCTGCCATCCCCAACTCAGCGCGCATCCGGTGGGAGGCCGCGATTTGTGCGGGGCTATCCATGCGCAAGGGCGCTTTTAGGCCAGATGAGCGTGACCAGAAGGCGGGAAAATCGTCTTGGCCATAGGCAATCACCGGAACGCCGTAGGTTTCCAGCACCTCTAGCGTCTTGGGCAGGTCCAAAATCGCCTTTGCGCCCGCCCCTACCACGGTCACGGGTGTTAGGCTGAACTCGGCCAGATCGGCCGAGATGTCAAAGCTGTCTTCCGCCCCGCGGTGCACCCCGCCAATGCCGCCGGTGGCAAAAACGCTGATCCCCGCCAGATGCGCGCAGATCATCGTGGCGGCCACTGTGGTGGCCCCCGTGCGCCCCATCGCCAAGCAAGCGGCCAGATCGGCGCGCGAAACTTTCATCACATCGCGCGCTTGGCCCAAGCTTTCCAATTCGCCATCGGTCAGGCCGATATGAATGCGCCCCGCCATCAGCGCCAAGGTGGTGGGCACAGCGCCTGCGGCGCGAATCTCGGCTTCCACCTCTCGGGCGGTTTGTACGTTTTGCGGCCACGGCATGCCGTGGGTGATGATGGTGGATTCCAGCGCCACAATCGGGCGGCCTGCGGCGCGGGCCTCGGCCACCTGCGGTGCGAAGGTCAAGATATCGGACAGGGTCATGAGCCCACCTCTTTTGAAATGTAATCTGCGGCTGCGCGCAGGGCGGCGTTCAGTGCGGTCTGGCGGTCTGCCCCGCGCCGTTCGGCCACGATATGGGCCGCCATAAAGGTATCGCCTGCGCCTGTCACGCGGTGCACCATCACCTGCGGCGGGGTCGCGGTTATGACACCTTGGCCCGCACACCCTTCGGCACAGGCATTGCCGCCATCTGTCACCAGTACCCGCCCCGCCCCCCGCGCCAAAAGCGCCTCTGCCGCCTCTGCCGCCGTGGCCGCGCTGGTCTGGCTCGACAAAATCCGCGCCTCGTCCAGATTGGCATAAAGCGTGGCCCCTGCGTGCGCCAGCAGCGGGGCCAGCCTGTCGGCCTTGCCGGGCGATGCAGGGGCCAGCCGCAGATCGGCGAACGCAAACAAGGGCGAGGTGGCGATATCGGACAAAAGGCTTTGGGTCAGGTTGCCGTCCAGCGCGATCATGCCTGACCAAGGGGCTTTGGGCGACCCCAAGGTGCCATCGGCCAGTGGGCGCAAAATCTTGTCGCCTGCGGCTTCCAGCGAATGGGCATCGGCTATGGCGGCGATCAGGCCTTGACCCGCTTCGATCGCCATATAAACGTCGGTGGGCAAATCGTCGGAACGGTACACGCTGTGCGTGGCAAGCCCCAAGCGATTGCAGGCCGCAATCAAATCATCCCCCGCCGCATCCCGGCCAATGGCGCTGAGCAGCGCGGGGTGCAGGCCAAGCTTGGCCAAAGTGGCGGCAATGTTCAACGCAACACCGCCGGGCAAACGTGTGATACGGCCGGGCACATCCCCGCCCAAGGCCAAGGGCACATGGGTGCGCCCGATGATGTCCCACAGGACGGAACCGATGCAAAGAATGTCTGGTGTCATGGAGGCATCATCGCGGGTTTTGGGGGCAAGGCGCAAGAGGAAGCGGTGCCGCCTTTGGCGGGGATATTTGGGCAAGTCTGAAAGGGGGTGGGGCTTGCATTGGGGCGAGGCGGGGGATAAAGGAGGCGCACTTCACAAGTGGGGCTTGGGCTTAAGCGGGGAGAAATCCCGTTTGGTCCGCCGGTTGGGGGAAACCCTGAAGACGGCCTCACTCAGGTTCAAACCGGAAAAAGGATAGCACATGGCTCTTCCCGAGTTCTCGATGCGTCAGCTTTTGGAAGCTGGCGTTCACTACGGCCACCAGACCGCGCGTTGGAACCCCCGTATGGGCGAGTTCATCTACGGTGATCGCAACGGCATTCACATTCTTGACCTGACCCAGACTGTGCCCATGCTGGACGCAGCCCTCAAAGCCGTGCGCGACACCGTCGCCAAGGGCGGGCGCATTTTGTTTGTCGGCACCAAGCGTCAGGCGCAAAACGCCGTGGCGGAAGCGGCTGAAAAATGCGCGCAGTATTACATGAACCACCGTTGGCTGGGCGGCACGCTGACCAACTGGAAAACCATCCAGAACTCGATCGCGCGGCTGAAGTCGCTGGACGAGATTCTGGCCGGTGGCGCAGAAGGCTTGACCAAGAAAGAACGCCTGAACATGGAACGCGAGCAGGGCAAACTGCAAGCCTCGCTCGGCGGCATCCGTGAGATGGGCGGCACGCCGGACCTGATCTTCGTGATCGACGTTGGCAAAGAATCGCTCGCCATCACCGAAGCCAAAAAGCTGGGCATTCCGGTTGTGGGCGTGGTCGATTCGAACTGCTCGCCCAAAGACATCGACTTCATCATCCCGGGCAATGACGACGCCAGCCGTGCCATCGCGCTATACTGCGATCTGGTCAGCCGCGCAGCCCTTGACGGCATGACCGCCCAAATGGGCGCTGCCGGTGTTGACCTTGGCGCTTTGGTAGACGCCCCGGCCGAAGAGGCTGTCGAGGCTTGATCTTTTCGCCCTGCCCAACGGGCGGGGCTTAGGGTTCACAATTCTGGTAACGGGCGGGGGTATATCCCGCCTGCTGCCATTTCAGGAACAGTGGAGACTTTAGCATGACCGTCACCGCACAAATGGTGAAAGAACTGCGCGAATCAACCGGCGCAGGCATGATGGACGCCAAAAAGGCGCTTGTCGAAACCAATGGCGACATGGAAGCCGCCGTTGACTGGCTGCGCACCAAAGGCTTGGCCAAGGCCGCCAAAAAGGCGGACCGTGTGGCGGCTGAGGGCCTTGTGGGCGTTGCCGTCAACAACGGACGTGGTGTGGCCGTCGAGATCAACTCGGAAACCGACTTTGTCGCCAAGAACCCCGACTTCCAATCCTTGGTGCGCGAAGTGACCAAGGTTGCCTTGGAAACCGGCACCTCGATCGAGGTTTTGAAAGCCTCGCATCTCAACGGCGAGCCGGTGGAAACCGTGATCAACGGGGCCATCGCGCGCATCGGCGAAAACATGACCCTGCGCCGCATGCATGTGCTGGAAGGCGACACGGTTGTGTCTTACGTGCACAATGCCGCGACCGAAGGCATGGGCAAGATCGGCGTTCTGGTGGCTTTGACCGGCCCGTCGGATGCCGCTTTGGTTATTGGCAAGCAGTTTGCCATGCACATCGCCGCCACCGCCCCGCTGGCTTTGTCGGAAGCCTCGCTTGACCCCGTGGTGCTGGAACGCGAACTGGCTGTGCAAACCGCCAAGGCGCTGGAAGAAAACGCCTCTTCTGCCAAGCCCAAGCCTGATGCTGTGATCCACAACAACATCATCCCGGGCCGTATGAAGCGCTTCTTGGCAGAAAACACGCTGCTGGGTCAGCAGTTTGTGATCAACCCCGATGTGACGGTGGAACAAGCCGCCAAAGACGCTGGCGTGACGATCACGGGCTATGCCCGCGTGTCGGTCGGCGAAGGCATCGAAAAAGAGAAAGAAGATTTTGCCGCCGAAGTGGCAAAAATGGTTCAGGCCTGATCTATACAGGTTAAGGCGACCGAAAGGCCGGGGGAAACCCCGGCCTTTTGCGTTAGACGACCATCAACTTTTGCAGCCCATGAAAGTGGTAGACATCGGCGTAGTGCGGGGCTTCGGCCAAAGCCAG
Organism: Paracoccaceae bacterium; assembly: GCA_947449875.1. GTDB lineage: Bacteria > Pseudomonadota > Alphaproteobacteria > Rhodobacterales > Rhodobacteraceae > Stagnihabitans. Next base: position 1,859 of record CANFSY010000068.1, on the reverse strand, counting down.
ATCGGGGCGACGGTCAAACAGAATCGGCAGGGCCAGTCGCAATTCCAGCCGTGCCAAGGGCGCACCCACGCAAAAATGCACGCCCGCGCCGAAACTGATGTGGGGTTTGATGCTGCGCGTGGGATCGAACCGCTGCGGATCGTCCCAAACCCCCGCATCGCGGTTGGCCATGGCCAGCAACAGCCCGACTTGATCGCCGCGCTGGAAGGTGTGGCCCATCACCTCGACCTCGGTATAGGCCCAGCGGGTGAACATATGCAGCGCGGGATCAAAGCGCAAAATCTCTTCGACCAAAGGGTCAGGATTGGTCATGGCGCTTTGCGTGCCGGTTTCCAACACCAGCTTTACGCCGTTGCCGATCGTGTGCACGGTCGCCTCGTGGCCGGCGTTCAAAAGCAAGATGCAGGTGGCGATCAGCTCATCGGTGGTCATGCGCTGGCCGTCTTCTTCGGCAGCAATCAGGTGGGTGATCAGATCATCGGCAGGCTTGGCGCGGCGGTCTTCGACATAGCCGCGCAGGAAGGCCACAAAGGCCTCGGTCGCGGCCACGGCGCGGTCTTCGCGGGCCCGGTCGCGGCCGGCCATATACATGCCCACCATGGCGTTAGACCATTTTAACAGGTCCGGCGCCATCTCTTCGGGCACGCCCAAAAGGCGGGCGATCAGGATCACGGGCAGTTTTTGGCCAAAATGGGTCAGCAGATCAAACGGGCCTTGGGGAAAGGCGTCGATCAACTGGTGCGACAATTGGGCGATCTGGGGCCCCAAGCCTTCGATCCGGCGCGAGGTGAAGGCGCGCAGCACCAGATTGCGCAGGCGGGTGTGGCGCGGGGCTTCCAGTTCCAGCATCGAATGCGCTTCGACAGCGTAAAACGGGCGCAGGTGATCGGGGATAGGCAAAGGATGCGGGCTTTCGCGGCCAAAGCGCCTGTCGCGGAAAATGGCGCTACAGGCGGCGGCGTTGCCGGTGCAGGTCAGATTGTAATCTGTCCAATGAAAGAACGGGCCTGCGGTGCGGGCCATCTCATAAAACGGATAGGGGTTTTGCACAAAGTCGGGGTCGGTCGGCGATTGGGTAAAGGGGCGCATCAGGCGGCTTTCTCTGGCAATCCTTGGGCGACGATCACGCCAAAGCCCACCAGCGCAGCCCCAGCGGCCTGCCACCAGTTCCACGCCCCGCCCAGCATCACCGCCATCAGCATGACATAAAACGGTGTGGCGTTGATGTGCAAGGCGGCCATCGCAATGCCAAGGCGGCGCACGCCGATCACCCAGAACACTTGGCTCAGCGTCAAAGACCCCATGACAAAGATCAACAACGCCGCCCATTCGCGCCCGCCCATGGCGGCCATATCGGGGCCTTGGGCGATGCCGAAGGGGACAGTGCACAGGAAAACAAGGCTCATCGCCACAGCGCCGCCGACCAAGGTGATGGTGGTTTGCCCCAGCGACGACAGCCCAGGCAAAGCGGTGATCGTCCAGCGCGACCCGAGCGTGTAAAAGAAGGTCGACAGCACACACAGCAGCGCCCCGATGCCAAAGCTGATGCCGCGAATCCCCGTGCCCAAGGCCACAACCCCGCCACACAGCGCCAAGCCAAAGCCCAAAACCAGCGGCAGGGTAATCTTGCGCCCGTCCAAGGCGATCTCGACCACCACGCCAATCACCGGCAAAGCGGCGGAAATCACCGCCACCGTCACGGCATCGGTCAGCGATTGCCCCGCAATGACCAGCAGGCTGCCAAAGCCCACAAAACTGCCCACGGCGATGCCCATCTTCCAATTGGCGCCGCGCAGCCCCTGCCAGCCATCCAGCCACAGCCAGAAGGGCATCAGCACCCCTGCCGCCAAGATCATCCG
>CANFSY010000067.1 GCA_947449875.1 Paracoccaceae bacterium | reverse complement strand
GGCCCCCTTGGCGCGGGGGGGCGCGGGGGGGCGAGCAGCCCCCCCGTTTTGGCAACCGACAGCGTGTTCCGGCCTGACAACAGCGATGCGCTTGCCGATTGGTACCTCGCCAACCCCGAGGCGACCTTGATCGCGGGGGCCACCGATGTCGGCCTTTGGGTCACCAAACAGATGCGCCCCTTGGGCAAAGTGGCGTTTTTGAACGGCGTGCACGACCTGCAGCACATCGAATTCCAAGGCCCCTTGGTCCATATCGGCGCAGGGGTCACGGTCGAAGCCTTGCGCAAAGCCATGCTCCCGCTGCACCCGTCTTTTGCCGCCATGCTGCAACGCTACGGCTCGACCCAAGTGCGCAATGCCGCCACCATCGGCGGCAATATCGCCAACGGCTCGCCCATCGGCGACGGCCCCCCCGCGCTGATCGCTTTGGGGGCCACGCTGCATCTGCGGCGGGGCGACGAGATGCGCATGATGCCGCTGGAAGCTTTCTTTCTAGACTACCGCAAACAAGACCGCCGCGCTGGAGAGTTCGTGGCAGGCCTATCCCTTCCCGCCCAAGCCCCCGCTTTGCGCTGCTACAAAATCTCCAAGCGGTTCGATCAAGACATCTCGGCCCTGTGCGGCTGTTTTAACGTGACGGTGCACGACGGCCACGTAACCGCCGCCCGCATCGCCTTTGGTGGCATGGCTGGCATTCCCAAACGCGCCGCCCATGTCGAAGCCGCCCTAATCGGCCAGCCTTGGGAAGTTGCCACCCTAACGGCCGCACGCGCGGCTTTTGCCCAAGATTTCCAACCGCTCTCAGACATGCGCGCTTCAGCCGACTATCGGCTGCTTACCGCGCAAAACCTGCTGACCCGTTATTTCCACGACCTTGCGGGCCAGCCCGTCCTTGTCCAACAGGTGCGCGCATGACCATCGGAGCCTCTCTGCCCCACGACAGCGCCCCGTTGCATGTCACAGGCCAAGCCCGTTATGTCGACGATGTGCCCCTGCCCCAAGGCGCGCTGCATCTGGCCTTTGGCCTGTCGACCGAGGCCCATGCCGAAATCACCGCCCTTGACCTGACCGAGGTTCTTGCCGCCCCCGGTGTCGTCGCCGTCTTTTCCGCCCAAAACCTGCCCGACATGCCCGATGTCTCGCCCACCGTGCAGGACGAACCGCTGCTGGCGGTTGGCAAGGTGCACTACGCGGGCCAGCCGGTGTTTCTGGTTGTGGCCCACAGCCACCTTCAAGCCCGCAAAGCCGCCCGCTTGGCCAAGATCACCTACGCCCCCCTGCCCGCGCTGTTAACCGTGGAACAAGCCCTCGCCGCCAACTCGCGCTTTGAACAAGGCCCGATTGTCTGGAGCCGTGGCGACATTGCCGATCTGTCCAAAGCTGCCGTCGTGGTCGAAGGCGAATTCGAGGTTGGCGGCCAAGAGCATTTTTATCTGGAAGGCCAGATTGCCGCCGCCATCCCGCAAGAAGACGGCATGCACATCATCGCCTCCACCCAGCATCCGACCGAGATTCAGCACAAAGTCGCCCATGCCCTGCACCTACCGATGTCAGCCGTGCGGGTGGAAATGCGGCGGATGGGCGGCGGCTTTGGCGGCAAGGAAAGCCAAGGCAATGCGCTTGCCGTGGCCTGTGCTGTGGCAGCCCATGCCACGGGCAAGCCGTGCAAACTGCGCTATGACCGCGACGATGATATGGTGATCACCGGCAAACGCCACGATCTGAAAATCCGCTACAAGGCGGGGGCCGATGCCCAAGGCCGGCTGATGGCCGTCGATTTCACCCACCTTGTGCGCTGCGGCTGGAGTCAGGATTTGTCGCTCGCCGTGGCCGACCGCGCCATGCTGCATGCGGATAACTGCTATTTCATCCCCAATATCCGAATCGAAAGCCATCGTTTGAAAACCAACACCCAATCCGCCACCGCTTACCGCGGCTTTGGCGGGCCACAGGGGATTGTGGGGATCGAACGGGTGATCGACCATCTGGCGCACCAGTTGGGCCTTGATCCTGTCACGGTCATGCGGCGTAATCTTTATGCGCCCATGGGCAGTGCGCCGCAAACCACGCCCTACGGGATGGCGGTGGAAGATTCCATCACCGACCAAATTCTGGACCGTTTGATCGAAACCTCAAACTACCACGCCCGCCGTGACGCGGTGGCAAAGTTCAACGCCCAAAGCCCGATCCTGAAAAAGGGCATCGCGCTGACGCCGGTGAAATTCGGCATTTCGTTTACCCTGACCTTTCTGAACCAAGCGGGCGCTTTGGTGCATGTTTACCAAGACGGCTCGGTCAGCGTGAACCACGGCGGCACCGAAATGGGCCAAGGGTTGAACCAAAAGGTCGCGCAGGTGACGGGGCAGGTCTTTGGGCTGACGGCGGGGCAGGTGAAGATCACGGCCGCAGATACGGGCAAGGTGCCCAACACCTCGGCCACGGCGGCATCCTCGGGGTCGGATCTGAACGGCAAAGCGGCAGAGAATGCCGCCCTGACCATCCGCGACAGGCTGGCCGCCTTTATCGCCGACAAACACGGGGTTTCACCCGACACGGTGCGCTTTACCCAAGGCCAAGTGCGCGTCGGGGGGGAGGTCTACGATTTTGCCCGTGTCGTCGCTTGGGCCTATCAGGCGCGGGTGTCGCTGTCGTCAACCGGCTTTTACGCCACCCCCAAGATCAACTGGGACAGGGTCAAGGGCCAAGGCCGCCCGTTTTTGTACTTCGCCTATGGCGCCTCTGTCACCGAGGTGGTGATTGACACGCTGACCGGCGAAAACCGCATTCTGCGCTGCGATATCTTGCATGACACGGGCACTTCGCTGAACCCGGTGCTGGATATCGGGCAGATCGAGGGGGCCTATGTGCAAGGGGCTGGCTGGCTGACGACCGAAGAGCTGGTCTGGAACGCCAAGGGCCACCTGACCACCCATGCCCCCAGCACCTACAAAATCCCCGCCGTCTCTGACCGGCCCGAGGTGTTCAACGTCGATCTGTGGACCGTTCCCAATGCTGAAGACACCGTTGGCAAATCAAAAGCCGTGGGCGAGCCGCCGTTTAACCTTGGGATTTCGGCCTTTATGGCCCTCTCACACGCCGTTTCGGCCTGCGGCCCCGCCTATCCAGCCCTGAACGCCCCCGCCACGGCTGAACGGGTGCTGATGGCGGTTCAGCGGGGGCAGAATGTTTGACCTGCCCGCCCTAACAGCGGCGGTGCTGGCCCACGGCAGGGTCGCACGGGTGGTGATCGCGGCCCATGACGGCTCCTCGCCACGGGAAACCGGCACGGCGATGTTGGTCTGGGCAGGCGGCCAATCCGGCACCATCGGCGGCGGCGCGTTAGAGCATCAAGCAACATTAGCCGCCCGCACCCAAACCCAAACCTGCCGGATCGAGCGCATCCCTTTGGGCCCCGCCTTGGGCCAGTGCTGCGGCGGGGCCGTAACCTTGGTGACCGAGGTTTTCACCGCAGAAAATCTGCCCCAAGGCCCCATCGTCGCGCGCAGCGTCGATGGGTCGCCCATGCCGCTGTCGGTGCAACGCTTGCTGGCCCAAGCGCGGGGTCAAGGCGCGCAACCGCCTCCGCACTTGCTGCAAGGCTGGTTGATCGAACCCGTCTTGGCCCCCAAACGCCATGTGTGGCTGTGGGGGGCGGGCCATGTCGGGCGGGCGATTGCCGCTGTGATGGCACCCTTGCCCGACCTGTCGATCACATGGGTCGACATCAGCCCCGACCGCTTCCCGCAGGATATACCCACGGGCATAACTGCCCTTCCCGCCCCCGATATGCCCCAAGCCTTCAGCCTTGCCCCGCGCCATGCCGAACATCTGGTCTTGACTTTTTCCCACCTTTTAGACCTAGACCTTTGTCACCGCGCCCTTCTTCATGGCTTTTTACGATGTGGCCTGATCGGCAGCGCCACCAAATGGGCGCGGTTTCAAAAGCGGCTGGCAGAGCTGGGCCATAGCCCCTATGACATCGCCAAGATCACCTGCCCCATCGGCCAACCCGCCTTGGGCAAGCATCCCCACGCCATCGCTTTAGGGGTTGCGACCGACTTTTTGCTGCAAACGACGACAAAGCTCGCCCAACCGAAAGAGGCCTTATGTTCGATCTGATCCTGCGCCAAGCCAACCTGCCCGATGGCCGCAAGGGCCAAGACATCGCCATTCTTGACGGCAAAATCGCCGAGGTTGCCCCGACCATCGCGGCCGTGGCCCGCGACGAAATCGACGCCACAGGCCGCTTGGTCACCCCGCCCTTCGTCGACCCGCATTTTCATATGGATGCCACGCTGTCACTGGGCCTGCCGCGTATGAACCGCTCGGGCACCTTGCTGGAAGGCATCGCCTTGTGGGGAGAGTTGCGGCCCACCCTGACCGTGGACGCGCTGGTTGACCGTGCCCTGCGCTACTGCGATCTGGCGGTGACGCAAGGGCTTTTGGCCATCCGCACCCATGTTGACACATCCGACCCCCGCCTTGTGACCGTGGAAGCGATGCTAGAGGTCAAACGCCGCGTGGCCCCCTATCTTGATCTGCAAATCGTGGCCTTTCCCCAAGACGGCTATTACCGCGCCAAAGACGGTGTCGCCTCGTTGACGCGGGCCTTGGATATGGGGGCCGATATCGTCGGCGGTATCCCGCATTTTGAACGCACGATGGACGAGGGCCGCGCCTCGGTGGAAACGCTGTGCCGTTTGGCCGCCGATCGAGGGCTGCCTGTCGATATGCACTGCGACGAAAGCGACGATCCGCTGTCGCGCCATGTGGAAACCTTGGCGGCGCAAACGGTGCGCTTTGGGTTACAGGGGCGGGTGACGGGGTCGCATCTGACCTCGATGCATTCGATGGACAGCTACTATGTCTCGAAGCTGATCCCACTGATGGTCGAAGCGCAGATGAACGTGATCCCCAACCCCTTGATCAACATCATGCTGCAAGGCCGCCATGACACCTACCCCAAACGCCGTGGCATGACGCGCGTGCGCGAGTTGATGGCGGCGGGGCTGAACGTGTCGTTCGGCCATGATTGCGTGATGGACCCGTGGTACGCCATGGGGTCAGGCGATATGCTAGAGGTCGGGCATATGGCCATTCACGTGGCGCAAATGGGCAGTCTGGAAGAGAAATCGGCGATCTTTCAGGCGCTGACCACCAATTCCGCCCGCACCATGGGCTTGCAAGGCTATGGCTTGGCAAAAGGCTGCAATGCCGATCTGGTCGTCCTGCAAGCCCGCGATCCAGCCGAAGCTTTGCGGCTGAAAGCGGTTAAGCTTGCCGTAATCCGGCGCGGGCGGCTTATCGCCCACACGCCCGCACGGGTCGGCGAATTGCTGATCGAGGGGCGCGCAGGGCGGATTGACCCGTCAGTGGGTTTCGCGCCAGACTATGAATAGCCCACGGCCCGCACCGCTTGCCCAAACCCTTTGGCGCGGTTTTCAAGGGTTCGGGCCAATCCTTAGCTTGTCAAGATCCGGCCTTTGGGCGAAATTGACGTGGGTTAGCCCCTCGCACTAGGTACTCCGCATGTGGCAATAGGGGCTTGACGGTTGGCCCAAGGCCAAGAAATCTGTGGCATTTTGAAAGATGTTCACACCAAATTCTTTTAAGGAGCGCGGATGAGATCGAAAGAGGCACGTCGCAGTGGGGTATTGGTGCATCCCACCTCTTTTCCGGGCAACTGGGGTATTGGCGACCTTGGCGTAGCCGCGCGGGAGTTCGTGGATTTTCTGGGGCAAACCCATCAGCAAATCTGGCAAGTGCTGCCCTTGGGCCCCACGGGGGATGACGGCTCGCCCTATGCGTCTTATTCGGCCAATGCGGGCAATCCTTTGCTGATCAGCATCGAAGATCTGGTGGCCGAAGGGGTGGATATCGCTGTGACGCCGCCGGGGGACAGCGTGTCGATCGCCCAAGACCTGCACGGGGTCAAACAGGTCAAGTTTGCGGCCCTGTCGCTGGCGGCCAAAGCCTTTCGCGCCAATGATAAACTGGCCGCCGCCCATGCCACCTTTTGCGCCGAACAGGCCGAGTGGCTGGACGATTACGCCTTGTTCATGGCGCTCAAAGACAGTCATTCGCACAAGGCTTGGAACCAATGGCCGCCCCATCTGGCCCAGCGCGACCCATCGGCCTTAAAACACGCCAGCGCCCAACTGACCGAGGCCATTGATTTTTACAAATTCGTCCAATTCGCCTTTTTCCGGCAATGGGGGGTTTTGCGCGACTATGCCCATCAGCGCGGCATCGAGATTGTGGGCGATATTCCGTTTTATGTGGCCTTTGACAGCGTCGATGTCTGGGCCAATCCGTCCAATTTCGAACTGCTCCCCGATACGTTGGACCCCAAACTGATGGCGGGTGTGCCGCCGGATTACTTTAGCGAAACCGGCCAATTGTGGGGAAATCCGGTGTACAACTGGGCCCATCTGGAAAGCACGGGGTTTGCGTGGTGGATCAAGCGGTTCAAATTGCTGACCCAACATGTCGATGTCATCCGCATTGACCATTTCCGCGGGTTCGAGGCCTTTTGGCAAGTGCCCCACGGCGAAAAGACCGCCGTCAACGGCACCTGGGCGAAATGCCCGGGCATGGCCTTTTTCCATAAGCTGGAACAGGAACTGGGCCATTTGCCAGTTTGGGCCGAAGATTTGGGCCTTTTAACACCCGAAGTGACCGAATTGCGCGACACGTTCGGCTTTCCCGGCATGAAGGTTCTGCAATTCGCCTTTGGAGACTCTGGTGCCGAAAACCCCTATTTGCCGATCAATTTCGAGCCCAATTTCGTCTGCTACACCGGCACGCATGACAATGACACCGTGGTGGGCTGGTGGAACAGCCTGACCCAAAGCCAACAACAGCAGGTGTTGGAATATACCGGACCGGTGTTAGAGCAAGACATTCATTGGGCCATGATCCGTCTGGCCATGGGGTCGGTCGCCGACACGGTTGTGGTGCCGCTGCAAGATCTGCTGGGCCTTGGCACCGAAGCGCGCACCAATGTGCCCGGACAGGCCAAGGGGAATTGGTCTTGGCGCTATCAACAGGGGGCCATTACTCCAGACATGGCCCATAAGTTAAAAGCCATGACAACCACCTTCGGGCGCGCGCCCAAAAGCTAGCCGATTAAACGGTCGTCGTCGGCAAGCCCAAAGACTAGCCCCAAGCCCCTTCATGCACGGCGGCGGCTTCGGCTTCCAGCAGCGGGCCAATCACCTCGACCTGACGCTGGCCTGCGGCAAAGACGATGTGGCAGGGCAAATCCAGCGTGGGGTTTTCGGGGTGATCGCCGGTGATGGCTTTAAGATCCTTTTCGGTCAGGCCGAACACCACGCGCTTAAGCCCCGTCCAATAGATCGCCCCCGCGCACATGGCACAGGGTTCGGCCGAGGTGTAGATGGTGCAGTCTTTGAGCAATTCCTTGGGCAGAGTGGTAGAGGCACGAGTCATCAGCACCCGCTCGGCATGGCCCGTCATGTCGTGATCGGGCATATAGGCATTGTGCTGGGTCATCAGCACCGTGCCATCGGGGCCGACAAGGATACAGGCAAACGGATGATTGCCCGCCTCGCGCGCTTTGCGGGATTCGTCGATGGCGCGGCGCAGAAGGGCTTCGTGGTCTAGGGTCATGGCATCCTCGGGCTTGGGCTTTGGTGCAGCATGGCAGGATGAATGCGGCTGGCAAAGGCTGAAAATGCGCCCATTTGCAGGGCAAAAGCCGCAGATTTGGGCAAAGAGCGGGCAGGCCGGTGCAAATCCCTTGTGACCAAGCCCGAAGTCGGGCTAGGATTGCTCAAGAAATCATCCGCGAAGACGGGTGAACTTGGGGGAAGGGTTTGGCGGCTTTGCGGTTTTATGTCAGAAATGCGAAGCTGCTTCAAATTGCGGCGGCATATACAAACCAGCGCCCAATCCGCATCACTCTTCCAGCCTGCCCTGAAGAACGGAGCGCCTATGGCCAGCCCAGCCCGCCTTGAATTGACCGGCATCACCAAGCGGTTCCCCGGGGTATTGGCCAATGACAATGTGGGCTTTGCTGTAAAGCCCGGCGAAATTCACGCGCTTTTGGGCGAAAATGGCGCGGGCAAATCCACGCTGGTCAAGATGATTTACGGCATCATGCAGCCCGACGCCGGCGAGATTCGCTGGGATGGCCAGCGCATCAGCGTGGCCAATCCTAAAGCCGCGCGTAAATTGGGCATCGGGATGGTGTTTCAGCACTTTTCGTTGTTCGAGGCGATGACGGTTCTGGAAAACATCGCACTTGGGATGGACGCGAAAATTCCGGCCCGCGATCTGGAAAGCCGGATTTTGGCGGTGATGGGCCAATATGGGCTGAAACTGGAACCGCACCGGATTGTGTCGACCCTATCGGTGGGCGAGCGTCAGCGGATCGAGATTGTGCGCGCCCTGCTGCTAAATCCCAAGCTGTTGATTATGGACGAGCCGACCTCGGTTCTGACCCCGCAAGAGGTGGAGCAGTTGTTCACCGTTCTGCGCAAGCTGGCGCAAGAGGGCTGTTCGATCCTGTATATCAGCCACAAATTGCACGAGATTAAGGCGCTGTGCGATACGGCCACGATCCTGCGCGGCGGGAAATTGGTCGACACCTGCGATCCGGCGGTGGAAACCAGCCGGTCAATGGCCGAAAAGATGATCGGCGGCAGTTTGAAAGACATCTCACGCGCGGCGGGGCGCAGCTTTGGGGCGGCCAAACTGGCCGTGAAAGCCCTGTCGCTGCCCGCCGATGGGCCCTTTGGCACGGCGTTGCGCGACATCAGCTTTACGGTGCGCGCCGGCGAGATTTTCGGCGTGGCAGGCGTTGCGGGCAACGGGCAAAACGCGCTGCTGCTGGCGCTGTCGGGCGAGGCTCCGAACGCCGACCCCGCCAGCGTGACCGTCGACGGCGTGGCCGTGGGCCATCTGCAAGCCCGCGCGCGGCGCGGGCACGGCGTGGCCTCGGTTCCCGAAGAGCGCAACGGCCATGCGGCGGTGCCGATCTTTACCCTTGCCGACAATGCCGTGCTGACAGCCCGTGACCGTCTGGGCATGGTGCGCGCCGGTTTGATCGACGCCAAGGCCGCCCGCACCTATGCCGGCGAGGTGATCGAGGCGTTTTCGGTCAAGGCCACAGGCCCAAGTGCCATGGCTGAAAGCCTGTCGGGCGGGAATTTGCAGAAATACATCATGGGCCGCGAAATCTTGCAAAAGCCGCAGGTTTTGGTGGTAAGCCAACCCACATGGGGCGTGGATGCGGGGGCGGCGGCGGCGATCCATCAGGCCTTGGTCGATCTGGCGGCGACAGGGTCGGCGATTGTGGTGATCAGTCAGGATTTGGACGAGCTTTTGTCGCTGTGCGACACCATGGCCGTGATCAACGGCGGGCGTCTGTCACGCCCGATGGCCGTGGCCGAGGCGAAGATTGACGAGATCGGCCTATTGATGGGCGGCATTCATGGAGAGGTCGCCCATGCGCATTAAGCTGGAAAAACGCCGCGAGCCGAGCCTTGCGATGCTGGTGGCCACGCCCATCGCCTCGGTGATCTTGACCATGCTCATTGGCATCGTGGTCTTTGATTTGCTGGGGATCAAAGGGTTTAAGGCGGTGGTTGACATCTTTCTGTCGCCGCTTTTGGCCAGTTACAAATGGCAAGATGTGGCACTGAAAGCCGCCCCCTTGATCATCATCGCCTTGGGCCTGTCGATGGGCAACCGCGCGCAAGTGTGGAACATCGGGGCCGAGGGGCAATATGTCATCGGCGCTTTGTGCAGCGCGGGAATGGGCATTGCCTTTGGCCAGACCGGCGGGTTTTTGGTGGTTTTGCTGATGATCGCCGCTGGTATTGTCGGCGGTGGGCTTTGGGCTGCGGTGCCGGCGTGGTTGCGCACAAAGTATAATGTGAACGAAATCCTTTCCAGCTTGATGCTGACCTATGTGTCGTTCCAAGTGCTGGGCTATCTGGTGGGCGGGCCGTGGAAAGACCCCAACGGGCGCAACTTTCCCGCCACGGCCCCCTTGGCCGATGCGCAGACCTTGCCCGTCTGGCCAGAGTCAACCGTGCATCTGGGCGTCTTGGTGGCGCTGATTTTGCCCATTGTCTTTTGGGTGATCATGGCGCGGTCAGAGTTTGGCTATCAGGTGCGGGTGGTGGGGTCATCTGCCACGGCGGCGCGGCATGGCGGGTTTGACTCCAAGCGCACCATTTGGGCCACCATGATCATCGGCGGCGCTATGGCGGGGCTGGCGGGGGGCTTGGAATTCTTGGGCGTGTTGCACAAGATCGACCTTGGCTTTGCGTCAGGCTACGGGTTCACCGCCATCATCGTGGCGTTTTTGGGGCGGCTGAACCCCTTTGGCTGTTTGATCGCGGGGATTGTGCTGGCCGTGACCTATGTCGGCGGGCAAATGGCGCAGACCTCGGTGCATATCCCCAACTCTACCGCGGGGATCTTTCAGGCGATGATGTTGTTCTTCATTCTGGCGAGTGACATTCTGGTGCGCTACCGCATCCGCGTGATCCCTTCGGCCAAAGCGGCGGGGGTGTGAGATGGGCATAGATTTCATCATTGCGGCGATCATCACGGTGGTGGGACTGACCACGCCGATCCTGCTGGCGGGTTTGGGCGAACTGGTGGTGGAAAAGTCGGGCGTTTTGAACCTTGGCGTCGAAGGGATGATGCTGGTGGGCGCGATTTCCGGCTTTGCTGTGACGGTTTACACCTTTAACCCGTGGTTTGGCGTTCTGGGGGCGGCGGCAGGCGGGGCCTTGGCGAGTTTGCTGTTTGCCGTGCTGGTGTTGCAGTTAAACTCCAACCAAGTCGCGACAGGATTGGCGCTGACGATCTTTGGCACGGGGATATCCTCGCTGATGGGATTGTCGTTTACGGGGCGCATTGTGGTGCCGTTTCTCAGCGTCTTTCCCGAGTCCCTCGCCAAACACGAATATCTGCAACTGATCTTCGGCTATTCGCCCATTGTCTACTTTGCCCTGATCATGGTGCCGTTGACGACGTGGTTCTTAAAATCCACCCGCGCGGGGCTGATTTTGCGCGCTGTGGGCGAAAATGATCTGTCGGCGCATTCGATCGGCTATTCGGTGATCAAGGTGCGCTATGCGGCGATTGCCTTTGGCGGGGCCATGGCGGGCATTGGCGGGTGCTATTTTAGCATGGTTATCACGCCCATGTGGGCAGAAAAGATGACCGCCGGTCGCGGTTGGATCGCCCTTGCGCTGGTGGTCTTTGCCGGATGGCGCACGGGGCGGCTTTTGGCGGGTGCCTATTTTTTCGGCATTCTGATGGCGTTAGAGCTTTATGCCAAGGCTTCGGGGTTCTCGTTCTTGCCCAGCCAGTTCTGGGCGGCTATGCCCTACGCCATGACGGTGGTTGCCCTATCCTTTATTTCGTCGCGCGGCACGGCAGGCGCAAATGCGCCGGCCTGCCTTGGCAAACCCTTCCTTCCTTCCACCTAACTCAACCCTACAGGAGTGTCTGATGACCATGATTTCCCGCCGCACGCTGTTTAAAGGCGCAGGCGCTGCCACGCTTGCAACCCTCGCCTCGCCCGCTTTGGCAGACGACAAAGTCAAAGTCGGCTTTATCTTCCTTGGCCCGATCGGCGACTATGGCTGGACTTGGGCGCATAACAAAGGCCGTGAAGCGATTGAGGCCGAACTGGGCGACAAGGTCGAAACGATCTATGTCGAAAACGTGGCCGAAGACGCCAGCGCCATTCCGGTTCTGCGCGATCTGGCCCAACAGGGCTGCAAGCTGATCTTCACGACCTCGTACGGCTACATGGACCAGACCCTGCAAGTCGCAGGCGAATTCCCCGATGTGAAGTTTGAACATTGCACCGGCTTCAAGCGGGCTGACAACGTGTCAACCTATAACTCGAAATTCCACGAGGGCCGCGCCGTTTTGGGCACCATCGCGGGCAAGATGTCGACCTCGGGCGTGCTGGGCTATCTTGGCTCGTACAAGGTGCCGGAAGTGGTCTTGGGCGTGAACGCGTTCGCATTGGCCGCACAAAAGCAAAATCCGGCGGCCGTTGTGAAGCTGGTTCTGATCGACAGCTGGTTTGACCCGCCAAAAGAAGCTGCCGCCACCGAAACGCTGATCAACTTGGGCTGTGACATCGTTACCACCCACACCGACAGCCCCGGCCCGCTGCAGATTCTGGAACAAAAGGGCCTGCACGGCTTTGGCCAAGGCGCTGATATGTCGGCCTTTGCCCCCAACGCTCACCTGACCGCCATCGAAGACATCTGGGGTCCCTATTATGTCGAGCGGACCAAGGCGCTGCTGGACGGTTCTTGGGCATCGACCGACACATGGGATGGCTTCAAAGAAGGCACCGTCATGATCGCGCCCTATTCCAAGGACGTGCCTGCCGATGTGGTCGCTTTGGCTGACGGCGTGCAAGCGGGCTACAAAGACGGCAGCTATGACATTTTCACCGGCCCGATCTATGACCAAGACGGCACTCTGAAGGTGAAAGAGGGCGAAGTGATGGCCTTGGGCGATCTGGCTGTGATCGACTGGTTCGTCAAAGGCGTTGAAAGCGCCTCGTAATCGAAGCCTGAGTTTTGGAAAAAGGCCCGCAGCGATGCGGGCCTTTTTTTCGTTCACGCCCACCCCCGCGCGCCCTACCGCCCGCGCCGTGGCCTTGTGCCTTAAGGCAATCCGTGGAAAACCTATCCCAAAATGGAGGCGGTAATGGACGCAGATTTCCTGATCATTGGCGGCGGGATTGCAGGGGTTTCCGCCTCGGCGCGGTTGGCCGCACATGGCAAGGTCGTGCTGGTAGAGGCGGAAAAGGCGCTGGCGCATCACGCTTCGGGGCGGTCGGCAGCGTTGTACGAGCCGCGCTATGGATTGCCGCCGGTGGTGGGCTTGTCGATGGCCTCGGGCGATTACTTTCGCGCAGCGGAGGGGGTGTTAAGCCCGCGCGGGTTGTTGGTGCTGGGCCGCGCCGATCAGGCCGACCAGTTTGCCCATGAGGCGGGCGATTTGGGGGTAGAGCGGATTTCTTTTGCCCAAGCGCAGGCCATGGTGCCGATCCTGAACCCCGATAAGGTGGCCATGGCCGCTTGGGCCGAACATGCGTGGGATATTGACACCGATCTTTTGCTGCAAGGCTTTGCCAAAACTGCGCGGGCGCAGGGGGCAGAATATCACTTGGGCGCGCCGGTCACCGCGATTGCCAAGATCGCGGGGGGGTGGCGTGTGACGGCGGGCGGGCAAGAGATCACCGCGCGGTTGCTGGTGAACGCCGCTGGCGCTTGGGTGGACGAGGTGGCGAAACTTGCAGGGGTCACCCCCTTGGGCTTTCAGCCCAACCGCCGGTCCATGGCGCGTATCCCTGCGCCGGGGGGGCATGATGTGTCCAAATGGCCGATGATCTTTGGCTGTGGTGAGACGTGGTATGCCAAGCCCGATGCGGGGGCGTTGATCGTCTCGCCTGCCGAAGAACACCCGATGCCGCCGCATGACGCTTGGCCCGATGACATGGTGCTGGCCGAAGGCTTGGCGCGCTATGAAGAGATGGTGACAGAACCCGTGACGCGGTTGATCACCTCGTGGGCGGGCTTGCGGACCTTTTCGCCGGACCGATCGCTGGTGATCGGGCGCGACACCCACGCGCCGGATTTTGTCTGGCTGGCCGGTCAGGGCGGCTATGGCTTTCAAACCTCGGCCGCGGCCAGCCAGTTGGTGGCGGATTTGATCACGGGTGCAGCGCCTGCGTTAGAGGCATCTTTGGTCGCCGCCCTGTCGCCGCGCCGGTTTAGCGCCTAAGGGCGCGCGGCGGCCCCGGCTGGGGGGTCAGACCCCCCAGACCCCCAAGGGGCGCATATAATCAACCGGACACGGGGCAGATTTCTTGGTGTTTTTCATGCAAAATCTGTGTGCCTTGGGTCTGGCATTAGACCAAAGCCGCGCCTAAGGTTGGGCGGGACACATCGGGGGGATAGGATGCATCTGTCGCAAGTGAGCGCGCCTACGGGCGTTCAGGTTGTCGCACGGGAGGGCGCTGTGGCGCGGGTGGTGAACGGCGTGGCCTCGGTCTATGATCTGGCGATGGCGGCGGTATCGGCGGGGCGCAGTTTGGCGCAGGAAGTGGCGGCGCGCGGATTAGGGGCGGAGGTCGATTTGGCCTTGGCCGCGACTGAGGGGCGTTTGGCGTTGCCCGTCTCGCATCCGGATCCGGCACATTTGCATATGACGGGCACGGGATTGACGCATCTTGGATCGGCCTCGGCCCGCGATGCGATGCATGCCAAGTTGGGGCAAGCCGAAGTGCTGACCGACAGTATGAAGATGTTTCGCATGGGGCTAGAGGGCGGGCGGCCTGCGGCGGGGGACGTCGGCGCGCAGCCCGAATGGTTTTACAAGGGCAATGGCCATGCAGCCGTAGCCCCCGGCGCGGCGCTGACTGCCCCGGGCTTTGCCGAAGATGGCGGCGAAGAGCCCGAGATTGCGGGTGTTTATCTTGCAGGGCCAGATGGCGCGGTGCACCGCATTGGCTGGGCCTTGGGCAACGAGTTTTCCGATCACGTGACCGAGCGGGTCAATTACCTGTGGCTGGCCCATTCCAAGCTGCGCGTCGCCTCTTATGGGCCCGAGATTTTGGTCGGCGATCTGCCTGCCGACATTAGCGGCACCAGTCGCATCCGCCGCAACGGCGCGGTGATCTGGGAAAAGCCCTTCCTGTCGGGCGAGGCGAATATGTCGCACACCATCGCCAATCTGGAACACCACCATTTCAAATACGATATCTTCCGCCAACCGGGCGATCTTCACGTGCATTTCTTTGGCACCGCCACCCTGTCGGTGGCTGACGGTATCAAAACCCAAGCGGGCGATGTCTTTGAAATTGACTCGGCCCCCTTCGGCCTGCCCCTGATCAACGCCTTGGCCTTTGCCCCTGCCCAAGTCGGGGCCCAAACCGTGAAAGCCCTGTGAGGATAGCATGACCTTCAAACCCGCCGCTTGGCCCCGCAAACTGCGCTCGCAAACCTGGTTTGGCGGGACATCGAAAGACAATATCTACCACCGCGGCTGGATGAAGAACCAAGGCTTCCCGCCGGACTTGTTCGATGGCCGTCCGGTCATTGGCATCTTGAACACGTGGTCAGAACTGACACCGTGCAACGCGCATCTCAACGATCTGGCGCAACGGGTGAAGCACGGCATCTACGAAGCAGGCGGCTTTCCGGTCGAAGTGCCGGTCTTTTCCACCAGCGAAAGTGCGTTTCGCCCCACGGCCATGATGTTTCGCAACCTCGCGTCGATGGCGGTCGAAGAGCAAATGCGCGGCCAGCCGATGGATGGCTGCGTGCTGCTGGTCGGCTGCGATAAGACCACGCCCTCGCTGCTGATGGCGGCGGCGTCGACTGATCTGCCCTCGATCATCGTGACGGGCGGGCCGATGTTGAACGGCTATTACAAGAACGAACGCGTAGGGTCTGGCACACATCTTTGGAAATTCTCGGAAGCGGTCAAGGCGGGGACCATGACCAAGGAAGAGTTTGTCGAAGCCGAAGCCTCGATGAGCCGCTCGCCCGGGTCGTGCAACACGATGGGCACGGCATCGACCATGGCGTCGATGGCGGAAGCTTTGGGCATGGCGCTGTCGGGCAATGCCGCGATCCCAGCCGTGGACAGCCGCCGCCGTGTGATGGCGCAACTGACGGGGCGGCGCATTGTGCAGATGGTCAAGGATGATCTGAAGCCCTCGGATATCTTGAAGAAAGAGGCTTTTGAAAACGCCATCCGCACCAATGCCGCGATCGGCGGGTCGACCAATGCCGTGATCCACCTGTTGGCCATCGCAGGGCGCGCCGGCGTCGATCTGACGCTGGAAGACTGGGACCGCTGTGGCCGCGATGTGCCCACGATTGTGAACCTGATGCCCTCGGGCAAATATCTGATGGAAGAGTTCTTCTATGCAGGCGGCCTGCCGGTCGTGATCCAACGCTTGGGCGAGGCGGGAATTTTGCACAAAGACGCGCTGACCGTGTCGGGCGAAACCATGTGGGATCAGGTCAAAGATGTGGTCAACCACAACCCCGATGTGATCCTGCCCGCCGACAAGGCGCTGACGCAATCGGGCGGCGTGGTGGTGGTCAAGGGCAATCTGGCACCCAAGGGCGCGGTGCTGAAACCTTCGGCCGCGACTCCGGCGCTGATGACCCACCGTGGCCGTGCGGTGGTGTTCGAAGACATCGACGATTACAAAGCCAAGATCAACGACGAGGCGCTGGATATCGACGAAACCTGCGTGATGGTGCTGAAGAACTGCGGCCCCAAGGGCTATCCCGGCATGGCCGAGGTTGGCAACATGGGCCTGCCGCCCAAGGTGCTGCGCAAGGGGATCACCGATATGGTGCGCATTTCGGATGCGCGCATGTCGGGCACGGCCTTTGGCACGGTGGTTTTGCACACCTCGCCCGAGGCGGCAGCAGGTGGGCCTTTGGCTGTGGTGCAAAACGGCGATATGATCACGCTGGACGTGCCCAACCGCAGCCTGCATCTCGAGGTGTCAGATACAGAACTGGCCGCGCGTCTGGCCAAATGGCAAAGCCGCATTGTGCCGCCGCCTTCGGGCTATGCGCTGTTGCACCATCTGCATGTGCAAGGGGCTGACACAGGGGCCGACCTTGATTTCCTCAACGGCGGTCGGGGCAATCCGGTCGGCAAAGATTCGCACTAAGGGGGCGGCGTCCATGAAAATCGCCTTGGTGGGCATCGGTAAGATTGCGCTGGATCAGCACGTGCCCGCCATCGCGGCCTCGCCCGATTGGGAGTTGGCCGCGACGGTCAGCCGCAGCGGGCGGGTGGCGGATGTGCCCGCCTTTACCGACTTTGACACCTTTCTGGCAGAGCGCCCCGATGTGCCGGTTGTCTCGCTGTGTATGCCGCCTGTGCCGCGCTACGCCTATGCGGCGGCGGCGTTGCGGGCGGGGCGGCATGTGATGCTGGAAAAGCCCCCCGGAGCGACCTTGGCCGAGGTCTATGACCTGCAAGCCATGGCCGCCGCGCGCGGGCTGACGCTGTACACCACATGGCACAGCCGCATGGCCCATGCGGTGGCGGCGGCTAAAGCGTGGCTGGCCGATACGACAGTCACCCAAGCTCATATCACGTGGCGCGAGGATGTGCGCAAATGGCACCCGGGGCAAGACTGGGTGTTTGAACCGGGCGGCATGGGCGTCTTTGATCCGGGCAGCAACGCCTTGTCGATCCTGACCCATGTGCTGCCGCGCCCTGTCCATCTGACGGCGGCGACCTTAGACTTCCCGTCCAACCGCCAAACCCCCATCGCGGCCCAGATGACCTTTACCGGCGGCGTCACCGCCGACTTTGACTGGCGTCAAACGGGGCCGCAAACGTGGGACATCACCTTTGACACCCCCAAGGGCGCGTTAGCCCTGCGCATGGGCGGCAATGTGATTGAGGTGAACGGCAAACCTGCGGGGGGGGAAAACACCATCATGGGCGAATACCCCGCCCTTTACGCCGCAATGACCGATCTCATCCGCCAAGGCCGATCCGACGTTGACCTTGCCCCGATGATCCATGTGGCCGATGCCCTGACCTTGGGCGCGCGGCGCGAGGTCGAAGCCTTTCACTTCTAACCCCTTTCATATGTGCCCAAATATCCCACGGGGGGGCGGGGGTGTGAAACCCCCGCGGCACCGCCAGCCCCAAAGACCAACGCTCACAGGAGACTAAGATGCTCACCGGACATCACCTTATCGCAGGCCAATGGGTGGCGGGCGCGACCACCTTCCTGTCCTCTCCCGCCACGGGCGAGGCCTTGGCCTTTAGCGTGGGCACCCCCGCCCATATCAACACCGCCGTGCAAGCGGCAGAAGCGGCCTATCCCAGCTACTCTACCCTGCCCCGCGCCACCCGCGCGGCCTTTTTAGAGCGCATCGCCGACGAGATCGAGGCGCGCGGGGCCGAGATTACCGCGATCGGCACAGCCGAAACCGGCCTGCCCACAGCCCGCCTTGACGGCGAGCGCGGGCGCACCACGGGCCAGTTGCGCCTGTTTGCCAGCCATATCCGCGCGGGCGACTATCTTGACCGCCGCCACGACGCGGCCCAGCCTGACCGCAAACCCGCCCCGCGCCCCGATATCAAGATGGTCCAGCGCCCGATTGGCC
>CANFSY010000066.1 GCA_947449875.1 Paracoccaceae bacterium | reverse complement strand
GGTGGGCGTGGCAAAGCTGGCCATCCCATCGGCTGCGTTTTGCACGTCACCGGTGAAGATGTTGTTTTCGCCCACAAAAGACGCCACAAAGCCGTTGACGGGGTTGTTGTAGATGTCGCGCGGGTTGGCGACCTGTTGCAGGCGGCCTTGGCTCATCACGCCGACACGGTCCGACATGGCCAAAGCCTCGCCCTGATCGTGGGTGATGTAGATGAAGGTCACGCCGGTGCGCTTTTGAATGGCGCGCAGTTCGGCGCGCATGTGTTGGCGCAGTTTCAAATCCAGCGCCGAAAGCGGTTCGTCCAGCAGCATCACGGCCGGTTCCACAGCCAAAGCCCGCGCAATGGCCACGCGCTGCTTTTGGCCGCCCGACAACTGGCTGACCATTTTGTCAGCACTGTCATGCAGATCGACCAAAGCCAGCAATTCTTCGGCCCGCGCCCGACGCTTGGCTTTATCAACGCCGCGCACTTCAAGGCCAAAGGCGATGTTTTCCCAGATGGGCATCAAGGGGAACAGGGCGAGGTTTTGAAAGATCAACGCGGTGGGGCGCTGGTTCGGGCGCTGGCCGCGCACATCCTTGCCGCCAATGCGGATCACCCCCTCGGTCGGTTCGGTGAATCCCGAAATCATCCGCAGGATCGTGGTCTTGCCACAGCCCGACGGCCCAAGGAAAGAAAAGAACTCTCCGGGCTGGATGTTTACATTCACATGGTCAACCGCGCGAAATTTGCCAAAATCGCAGCACACATTATCAAGATCAATCCCAGCACTCATCGGATCGTCTGCCCCCTGTTGTCGTCTTATTTAACTTCTCAGCTTTGTTTACCACGCCGGACGCGCACCGCAATTGGATAGCGCCAGTCATGGGGGCATGATCGGTCCAGATCAAAGCCATCGCCCCAAAATGACACGCCGGGCCCAAAAGGACCCGGCGCGCACAGCCGTCAGCTTCGATTAGGAAGCTTTGTACTTGTCAGCATATTCGCCGCGCTTGGCGATGAATTCTGCCGATTGGTCGGGCCACCACCACAAAGCCGCCAGTTTGGCATCGTCGAAGGCGGCGTTGTAGTAGGCCGACACGTCGGGGTTCATGTGCTCGGCAGCGCCTTTGCCAACGGGGTTGGCCGAGAACGCGGTTGCCCAGAGAGCAGCGCCTTCCGGGGTCGAAACCCACTTGGCCAGCTCGTGCGCTTGGTCGATGTTGACAGCGTTCTTCATCATGACGAAGCCCTGGTGCCAAGCGAATGCGCCTTCAACCGGTGCCATGTAGCCGTAGCCGTCATTGCGCAGGTTGTAGCCGGTCGAATCCCAGCACTGGCCCAAGGTCGCGCCGTTTGCCACGAAACCGGCGTTGGCTTCGTTTTCGCCCGACCAGAACTGAACCACGTTGCCCTTGGCTTTGACAGCCTCGGCCAAAGCGATGTCCCAAAGTTGGACCATTTTGTCCATGTCGGTGTAACCGTCCATCCACGGGAAGGGCAGTTTGCCCTGCGCGTCAAGGTAACGGCCCATCGCAGCCAGTGCCGAATGCGGACGCAGCACGACTTTGTTGTCGGCATTGAACAGGTCGCCCAAGGAGGCAGGCTCGCTCAGCTTGGCTTCGTCTTTCTTGTAGACAAGCGCTTCGGTGCCCCAGTTCGACGGCACATAGAACAGCGCGCCAGCGGCGTCGTGCGAACGGGTGCCAGCAGCACCGTCAGCCAGACCCGGCAGGTAGTTGTCCATGGCCAGCTTTGCCGGATCCCATGCCTGCAGCAGGCCGTTGGTGTTCCAGCCACCCCAACGGTCGATGGTCGGCTCGATCATGTCGATGCCGCCAGCTTCCACAGCCACTTTGGCTTGGGCGAACATGGTGTCTTGGTCGGGCTGCTCGGTGAAGTTCACCTTGATGCCGGTGGCTTTTTCGAAAGCCGGGAACACATCGGTGGCGAAGGTCGGATAACCTGCCCAGCCGGTGAAGTTCAGCTCGCCCGAAGAGGCCAGCGCTTTGGAAGAAATCAGCGCCGGAGCAGCCAGTGCCCCCACGCCTGCAGCGGTGGTTTTCATAAAGCCACGGCGGCTGATGGATTTGGTATTGGTCACGTCAGGTCTCCCTTGGTTGCACCGCTTGCGCGGAGGTCGAGCGAAGCTGTCAAACAGCCTCGGTCACGATGGATGGTCCTAGACGTGCCACATAACAGATTTGTGACACATCCAAAAGCTTTCCCCGCGCGACCTTACTCTGTCACCCCGTGGGCCTGTCAACTGCGCTGTTACAAAGCAAATCGACAGGCGGGGGGATTTGTGGGGTAAAATGGTAAAATTGTCGCGAAACAGCCATTGGGCGCAAAGACACGGCGGCGCGAATGCGTTCAAAAGCCATATCAAAGCCTGAACCCTGAGAGGGGCCCTTTAGACCGCGCAAGATTTTAACTGTCTGCGAACCTGTGCGCAGAATTCTATTTTCGCGGCACCAATGCCTGCGCGGCCAAGCCGAATCGCTTCGCCTTTTGCGTCACAAGAATGTGTTCAAAGCCCCTGAAGTCGCCCTGAAATCAGGCACCGTTTGCCCCGCCCGCCCGCAAAACCTGTGCCCGCAAAACCAAGCCCCAAGCGCATTGCCCCTTTCCACCGCCCGCCCGTACCCTTAGCCTGTCCCCAACCAAGCGGAGGAATGCGATGACCCAAACGGCAGGAACCTTTGTAACGCGGGTTTGGCGTCAGGGCATCGGCCCGGCGCTCGCGCATCTGCGCGGTGATGTGCTGTATGACATCACCAGCAAAGCCGCCCCCACGATGCGCGATCTGTTGGAGCTGCCCGATATCGCCGCCCATCTGGCGCAGGTGGCCGGCGAACCGATCGGGCGGCTGGACGATCTGACCGCCGCCTCAACCGAAGCCTCGGGCGATGTCACCCGCCTGCTGTCGCCCGCCGATCTGCAAGCGATCAAGGCTTGCGGTGTGACCTTTGCCCGTTCGATGATCGAACGGGTGATCGAAGAACGCGCCGCAGGCGACGCCTCGCGCGCCGCCGCCATTCGGGGGCGGATTGCCGAGATTTTGGGCACCAGCCTGCGCAACCTGCGCCCCGGTTCGGCTGAAGCCGCCGAAGTCAAGAAAGTGCTCATCGCCGAGGGCCTGTGGTCGCAATATCTGGAAGTCGGCATTGGCCCCGATGCCGAGGTGTTCACCAAAGCCCCGCCCATGGCCTCGGTCGGGCAAGGGGCGACGATTGGCCTGCATCCGGTGTCAAAGTGGAACAATCCCGAGCCCGAGGTGGTCTTGGCCGTGAATGCCCAAGGCGTCATTCGCGGGGTGACCTTGGGCAACGATGTCAACCTGCGCGATGTTGAAGGCCGATCAGCCCTGCTCTTGGGCAAAGCCAAGGACAACAACGCCGCCGCCGCCATCGGGCCAATGATCCGGCTGTTTGACGACGGCTTTGGCCTTGACGATGTGCGCCAGATGACGCTGACCTTGACCGTGACGGGCCTTGACGGCTTTCATCTGGAAGGGCGTTCCAGCATGGCCGAGATCAGCCGCGATCCGGCCGATCTGGTGGCGCAAACCATTGGGCGGCATCACCAATATCCTGACGGCTTCATGCTGTACTGCGGCACGATGTTCGCCCCCGTGCAAGACCGCGACGGGCCGGGTCAAGGCTTTACCCACCATTTGGGCGATGTGGTCACCATTCAAACACCCGCTTTGGGCAGCCTGACCAACACGGTACGCCTGTCAACCGAAGCTCCGGAATGGACGTTTGGCACCGCCGCCTTGATGCGCAACTTGGCCGGACGCGGGCTGATTTAAGGCCACCCTACACATGCCCAAAGCCGCCCCCCGCTTCACCCGCCTCAGCGCCGCCGACCGCCGCTTGATGCTGATCGAGGCGAGTTTGGCCTGTATGGCCGAAGGCGGGATGGCCAGCTTTACCGTCGACCGCGTCTGCGCGCGGGCGGGGGTGTCGCGCGGCCTTGTGGCGCATCACTTCGGCAGCATGGCGGGGCTGTTGGCGGCGACCTATGCGCATTTGTACGCCAAGTCCGTGTCGGCATCGACCCGCCCGCCGCAAAACGGCTCGCAGCTGGACGGCTTGCTTGACGCGCTGTTTGATCCGGCACAGTTCAACCGTCCGGCGTTGAACATCTGGCTGTCGATGTGGGGGGCCATTTCCAACACGCCAGAGCTTATGGCCGAACACCGCCGCCAATATGCCCTATATGTCGACCTTGTGGCCGAGGTGCTGGCCGAACACGCCCCCACCTTGGGCAAAGGTCACGCCGCCCAAACCTTGGCGCGCACCTTTATCAGCTTGGTGGACGGATTAAGCCTGCAACATTGCATCGACCCGCCGTCGATGCCCGCAAACGTGGCGCGGCAGGCGGCCTTGGACTTTGTGGTGCAAAACACGCATCCCAAGGCCCCCTAGTCGGCGTGTGCTGCCACAGGTGCGCCGCGCGCGGCCATCATCTTGGGCTTGCGCAGGATCAAGGCCAAGGGAATCGCGGCCAAGGTCACGATCATCATCAGCTTGAAATCGTTGATATACGAAATCATCGCCGCCTGCTGGTTCACCAACCCATCCAGCTGCGCCAAAGCCACCGAATTGCCCGCGACAGCCCCCGGCGAGACCTGCCGCAGCACCGGATTATAGGCACTGATCGCGGCCCCAAGCGCTACATGGTTGGTCTGGATATTGCGCACCAGCATGACCGAGACGATGGAAATCCCGATGGACGACCCGATATTGCGCACCAGCGAAAACAGGCTGGTCGCATCGGCGCGGTATTTGGCGTCAAGCGTGGAAAAGGCGATGGTGGACAGCGGCACAAACACCAGCCCCAGCCCAAGGCCCTGCAACACCCCCGTCCAGATCACCGGCCCCGACCCCATTTGCGGCGAAAAGTCGGTCATATAATACAAAGACGCCGCCGTCAGAATAAGGCCCAAGATCACCAGCAAACGGTTGTCCACCGTGCGCACCAGTTTGCCGACCAAGATCATCGAAATCATCGTGCCAATCCCGCGCGGCCCCATCACAAGGCCGGTGGTGATCGTCGGATAGCCAAAGATCCGCCCCAGCATCGGCGGCAGCAAGGCAAGGGAGGCCAAAAGGATGATCCCGATGATAAAGATAAAGATCAACCCGATGCGAAAATTGCGGTCGGCGAACATCTTTGGGTCCATAAACGGCAAGTCCGCGCCCAGAATATGGATGACAAACACCCAAAAGCCGCAGGCGGCAAGGGCAGTGTAAACCCAGATCTCGGTGCTGGCGAACCAATCCAGCTCTCCGCCGCGATCAAGGATCATCTGCAAGGCCCCGATGCCGATCGACAGCATAAAGAACCCAAAAAAGTCAAAGCGGCGCAGGCGTTTGGTGGATTTGGGCAGATAGGCCACACAGCCGATGGTGGCCAAGATACCCACCGGCAGGTTGATCAAGAACACCCATCGCCAGTTGTAGCTGTCGGTCAGCCAGCCCCCCAAAGTCGGCCCGATGATCGGGCCCACCATAATCCCTGCCCCCCACATGGCCATGGCCGATCCGGCCTTTTCACGCGGGTTGATATCCAAAAGGAATGTCTGGCTTAACGGCACAATCGCCGCCCCGAACAGGCCCTGCATCAGGCGAAACAGCACCATGGCCTGCAAATTCCACGCCAACCCGCACAAAAGCGAGGCCGCGACGAAGCCTACGATCGACACCAAGAACAACTCGCGCTTGCCGATCTGGTCGGCCAGCCAGCCTGTCACCGGCGTCATAATGGCAGCGGCCACGATGTAGCTGGTCAGAACCCACGTGATCGTATCTTGGCTTGCGCCAAGATCGCCTGTCATCGACGGCAAGGCCACGTTGGCAATCGTGGTGTCCAAGACCTGCATGATCGTGGCCAGCATGACCATGATCGTGATCAGCCCGCGGTTGGGATATTCGCCGTTCGGCCCCAGTTGGCTCATTTCAACGCGCCATCAGCCCAAAAGGCACCAGATCGCGCCACGACCGTGTAACACCCGTGTCAACCGAAACAGACGCGCTCATCCCCGACACCACCGGCGCTGCGGTATCGGGCGCATCCAGAACGATTCGTACAGGCACGCGTTGGGTGACTTTCACCCAGTTGCCCGTGGCATTTTGTGCCGGAAGCAGCGAGAATTCCGATCCGGTGCCCGCGCCAATCGCCTCGACATGGCCCTGCACCGGATGGCCCGGATCGCCATCAAACGTGACCGTGGCGGCTTGGCCTTGGGCCAGATGGGTTAACTGGGTTTCTTTGAAATTCGCCTCGACCCAGATTTCTTGGGCGGGCAAAAAGGCAAACAGCGGTGCGCCGGCGGTCAAATACTGGCCGGGTTTGAACGAGGTTGCCTGATAAACCATCCCGTCCGCAGGGGCCTTCACCTCGGTCAAAGACAGTTTGTAAGCCGCCTGATCGCGCTGCGCCAAGGCCGCTTGCACGGCGGGGTGGGCGTCAGTTGCCGCCGCCGGATCGCCGCCAAGCGCGATGCGGGCGTTTTGGGCGGCCACTTTGGCCACGGCGGCGGTTTCTTGGGCGCGCCTTGCGGTGTTGCGGGCCTCGTCCAGATCCGATCCGGTGCCTACGCCCTTGGCCGACAGGGCCTGTTGCTTGGTCAACTGGTCGGCTTGATAGAGCGCGTCATCCTCGGCCACTTTTTCTTGCGCCAAGGCGGCCTGATAGGCGCCCTTCAACTGCTCCACCAGCAAACGGGCCGCATCCACGGCGATATTGGCCTGCGCAAGGGCCAGCTTGTAGGGTTCCGGATCGACAGTGAACATCACCGCGCCTTGCGGCACCACCTGCCCATCGGCCACATTGACCGACACCAACCGCCCCGACAGGTCAGAGGCAATCGCAATGCGCGCCTGATGGAAATAGGCGTTTTCCGTGCTTTCATAGCGCCCGCTGTTGATCCAATAGACACCCGCGCCCGCCAAAACCAGCGCGGGCAAGGCCACCATCAACAGGCGACGGCGCTTGGGTTTGGCTTTGACGACGACATCGCCGCCTTGGTCAGTGGCTTTTTGCGGTTGGCTTTGGGCGTTCATGAAAGATCTTTCTGGCCGCCGCTGGCAGCCGTCGCGAGATTGTGGATCACCAAGGCCAAAGCCTCGGTCAGATGGCGCTGTTGGTCGGG
The DNA here is from genome assembly GCA_947449875.1 of Paracoccaceae bacterium. Classification (GTDB taxonomy): domain Bacteria; phylum Pseudomonadota; class Alphaproteobacteria; order Rhodobacterales; family Rhodobacteraceae; genus Stagnihabitans. The sequence continues at coordinate 11,054 of CANFSY010000066.1, read as the reverse complement.
CGTCATGCCTGCCAGCGCTTCGGCATAAACAGTGTCGGCCACGGGTTTGAAGGTGGCAAAGGCGTCCAGCGCTTTGGGCGTGGGAAACACCAGCCGCACCCGCCGATCACTTGGGTCTTGGGCGCGGGTGACCCAGCCCAAGGCTTCCATCCGGTCTAACAGGCGCGAGGCAGAGATGGGCTCGATCTCCAGCAGATCGGCGAAATGCGACTGCGGCGCACCGCCTTGGGTTTTGCACACCCGCACCAACATGCGCCACTGCGCCGAGGTGAGCCCATACACCGCCGCCCGCGCCTCAAAGCGCTTGCGCACCGCACGGGCAGCATCATGCAACAACAGACCAAGAGAGGGTGTTTCCATAAGCCCGCATATGATAAGCATGTATAGCTTTCAAGCAGCAAAATCTGCGGCGCACGAAAGAGCCCCTTTCGCGCGCCACACGCCCGCTTGCCACTAAAATCCCGCAGGCGGGGGGGCTAGCCCCCCGCTTTCGGGCTGCGCTTAGCCCATCACCTTGGTACCAAGCCCATGCCCCTCTGCCGCTTGCTTTTTGGCCTGCACATCGCGCAGCACCGCGACAGAGCGCACATCCAACCGCGCGGCCCCTTCCCAGTCACGGGTCTTGACCTTGGGATTTTCCAGCCGCTTTTTGGCGTCGGGGATGGCATGGGCATATTGCGGCAGCCATTGGGCTTGGGCTACCAGCATTTCATCGACCATTTGCCACACCTCTTCGGGTGTGCAGATCGCACCCACCAAGGGGTCGTGCAGAACAGATTGCTTGAGCAGTTCCACATCGCCCGTGATCGCGGCCTTCATGCCCATGCGCTGCACATTCACGCTGGCCATGCAGGTGGCGGCACAGGCATCGGGCAGGGTGATGCCTTCGACCATATTGATGCCAAAGCGGTCAACAAAACCGGGGCTTTCGATGATGCAATCGGCGGGCAGGTTGCGGATAATGCCGCCGTTTTTCACGTTGAAATGCCCACGATAGGTGCGCCCCGTCTCTAGCCCTTCCAGAATATGGCTGGCGTGTTCATCGGTGCGCGCATAGTCGGAAAGCTGCCCGCCCGCCTCTTCCAGAAACTTCGGGAAATCTTCTTCGAACCAGTTACGATTCTCGGTCGAATACCGCAGATAGCCGCCGGTTTCCCCGTGGATCCATTCATCCATGCTGATCCAGTCCATGATCTGATCAGGGCGCTTGCGGTACCACGGCAGATATTCCGACAGGTGCCCGTTGCTTTCGGTGGAATAATAGCCAAAACGCTTCAGCACATCGATGCGCACCTTTTCCTGTTCGGAAAAGAGTGGATGCGCCTCGAAGGCCTCGGTCAGCTCTTGGCGGGTGACCTTGCGGCCATTGTGGCGGATATCGAGATACCATGTCTGATGGTTGATCCCCGAGCAGACGATATCGGTTTCCTCCATCGGCACGCCCAAGGCACGGCTGATCTGGCGGTGGCCGTTTTGCACCCCGTGGCACAGGCCCACGGTGTTGACTTTGCCGTGGTCAATCGCAGCCCATGTCATCATGGCCATGGGATTGGCGTAGTTCAGCAGCAAAGCCCCTGGCTCGCAGACCTCGCGGATGTCTTGGCAGAATTCCAGCATCGCGTGGATGCCGCGCTGCGCGTATAAAATGCCGCCAGCGCAAATTGTATCGCCCACGCATTGATCCACACCGTATTTCAGCGGAATGGCGATATCGCTGGCAAAAGCCTCTAGCCCGCCGATCCGCACCACGTTCATGATATAGCGCGCCCCTTCCAAGGCACGGCGGCGGTCGGTGGTGGCGGTGACGCGGGTTTTCAGCCCGTTGACGGAGACAATCCGCCGGATGATCTGGGCGATCATCTCCAGGTTATGGCCGTTGATATCCGTCAAAGCGATTTCGACATCTTCAAATTCGGGCACTTTGAGAATGTCTTGGCACAGCTTTTTGGTAAAGCCGACCGAGCCTGCGCCGATGATGGTAATTTTGAACGCCATATGTTCCCCCTTGGCCACCTGCGGGCCGCTGTCCTTTGGGCAAAGTCTAGCCCTAGGGTGCCGCACGACATAGAGAAAACTTCCGCCGTCGCAGGTAATTTTGTGCGGTCTGACCCTTGGGGCCATGACATATCTGCGAATCGTCACAGCCCAAGCAACCCCTGTGTACGACGCCAAGCGCGCGACGGAACGCCGCCCCGCGGTTGGCACCCAAGACAGCCTAAAGGGCGACAGCGTGCCCTTGGGCTGCATCCGACAAGAACCATGCGCGAATCGCTGCACGGTCGAACCGCCCCACTGACACCGGCGGGCGATGCACGCTGGATCACATGTCGCAAAGGCAGTCGCCGTGGCACGAGTCGGGCAAGGTAAGAACCAGCCGTTTTCCATTTTCCCGCCATCAAACCTGATCGGCAGCTTCCGAAATAACGTAAGTTTGGCGTTATATTATCTAAAGTGAGATTTTTTGCAAAAAATCACAACATTTTTTAATCTTATGTAATAACTTAAGTTTGTTTAGTGCACTCGTTCGGCGGATTTAATTTTCGAAAGATTTTTTTACGCCTAATTGAATTCTCATAAGGATAGTTTTATTTACGTTTTTACACACTTCCGTGTTTTCTTCGAAAGGATATCTAACTATGGTTTTACGTATCGCACTGGCGGCAGCAGCAGTAATTGCGTTTGGGTTGCCTTGTCTTGCCGAAAGTTATTCGGCAACTCTCGCTGCGGGTCATGAGGTTGCCCACAGCTGGAAGTCGCATCACAGCGGCAGCGGCTTGGCAGACCTGGAATTGTCCGATGACGGCACAAAACTTAGCCTGCATCTGACAGTTACAGGCGTCAAAATCGCCAAATTGGCTGCAGCCGGAAAGAATGGGGCGCTGGGGGCTGTCCACATCCATTCCATGCCGCAAGGCGGGCCGAACTTCTTTGTTTTGCAATTGCCGGGTGTTTACACGGCAACACCGGATGGTTTCACTTTGGTGTTGGACAACTGGACCATTGAAGCCCCCAAAGGCGGTGCCAAGGTCGATGCGGCTTTCGTTGTCGAAGAAATCCGCGCGGGCAAAGCGTATATTGGCCTGCACACCGAAGACATGCTGTGCGAAGACGCGAAAGGCATATCAGTACCTTGCGCCGCCCCGGCAACAGCGCTGTCCGGCGCGATCCTTAAGAAAGGGTGATGGTATTGCCAAAGCGGGCCCTGTGATCCGCCAAAAGCTGCCACAGGGTTCATAGGCGAAAAGGGCATGGCAATTTCGGCGGGTCGTCAATGGACGCGCGTGTCAGCCGTCTCTCCTAAGCCACGGCTCTATCTTGGGTCGTGGCTATTTAGCTATCCTGCACGATCAAGATCGCCCGCGCAGGCCCTGCCACCGCATAGATCGCATGGTCGCGGTCGGCGGGGTAGCGGGCGGTGTCGCCCGGGCCGATCTGGCTGTCATCCTCGCCCGAAACCACGCGCAGATGGCCTGTGATGACGGTCAAATGCTCTCGGCAACCGGGCGAATGCGGGTCGCTGACCAGTTCGCCTTTGGGGCCAAAGGTCAGCTCATAGACCTCATGCGCGCCGACCGCTTCGGCGGGCGATAGGATGCGGATCACCAGATCATGGCCGCGTCCGGCAATCACGGGGGCGGCGTCCGCGCGGATCACTTCGATTCCCGGGGCGGGGCGGCCTTCGAGCAGGCCCGCAAAATCGACCTGCAAGGCTTGGGTCAGGTTCCACAAGGTCGCCACCGTGGGCGAGCTTTCGCCCCGTTCAATCTGGCTGACCATGGACCGGCTGACCCCTGACAGCTTGGCCACGCCGTCAAGACTAAGCCCCCGCGCCTTGCGGGCTTGCCGCAACGAGGCGGCGAGGCGGTCGTGGATATCAGAGCGCGGCATCATGGCCGCACTAGACGCCAGCCCCCCGCCCCGCGTCAACGGGTTATGGGGAATTTGGCCAGATCAGCGCCCAAGTTTTGCGCGTTTACGTGCCGCAGAAGGTGACATAGGGGCCAAAGGTGGATGGCGCGGGCAGGGTGAACCCCTCGCGCCCGTGTTCGGGGCCAAAGGGGTCTTGCACGGCGGCCAGCAGGGCGGTGAAGGGGCCCATCTCGCCGTGGGTGGCCGCAGTCAGGGCCTGTTCCACCAGATGATTGCGCGGAATTACCGCAGGGTTGGCGCTACGGATCAGGGCGGGGGCATCCGGCCCCAACCGCGCCTGCCAGCGCGTGAGCCATGCGCGCAGGGGCGCAGGGTCGGACACCTGCGCCAGCAAAGCCTCTGGCCGCCCCTCTGCCGCTGCGGCAAGGCTGCGAAACGACAGCGTCCAATCCGCCCCTGTGATGGCCGTGCAAAAGTCATCGGCCAAAGCGGCATCGGCGGGGTCTTGCCCCTCAATCCCCAGTTTGCGGCGCATCACCTCCAGCCAAGCTTGGCGAAAGGCGGGGTCTATGGCGTCGAGCCGTGCATTGGCAATCTCGACCGCTTTCGCCTCGTCCGCGTCGATCAGCGGCAGCAGGGCTTGGGCCAAGCGCGACAGGTTCCACGCCAGAATCAGCGGTTGGTTGGCAAAGGCATAGCGGCCCTGCCGGTCGATCGAAGAAAACACCGTGGCGGGGTCATAAGCGTCTAGAAAGGCGCAGGGGCCGTAGTCGATTGTCTCGCCCGACAGCGCCATGTTGTCGGTGTTCATCACGCCGTGCACAAAGCCAACGCCCATCCATTGGGCGATCAGATCGACCTGCCGCGCTGTGACGGCATCAAACAAGCCCAGCGCATCATCAGGGGCAAGGTGGGGGTAATGGCGGGCGATGGTATAGGCGACCAGCGCTTTGATCTGGTCTATCTCATTTCGGGCGGCGAAGAATTGAAATGTGCCGACCCGAATATGGCTGGCCGCCAGACGCGCCACAACCGCGCCGGGCACCATGCCCGTGTCGCGCAAGATATCCTCGCCCGTCGCCACCACCGCCAAAGAGCGCGTGGTGGGAACGCCCAGCGCCGCCATGGCTTGCGAAATCAGATATTCCCGCAGCATCGGCCCCAAAGCCGCCTTGCCATCGCCCCCGCGCGAAAAGGCGGTGCGGCCCGAGCCTTTTAGTTGCAGATCAAAACGCCCCTTGGGGGTAACAAGTTCGCCCAGCAAATGCGCCCGCCCATCGCCCAGTTGCGGCGAAAAGCCGCCGAATTGGTGGCCGGCATAGGCCAAAGCGATGGGCTGCGATCCGGGCATAGGCACCGCGCCAGACAGCCAGTTGGCCAAGGTTTGATCGTCTTGGGTCAGATCAAGCGCCAAGCTTTCGGCCAAAGCGGCGTTAAACACCACCAAGCGCGGCGCAGGCGCGCGGGCGGGGGTTTGGGCCAGAAAGGTTCCGGGCAGATCGCGGGCGTAGCTGTGATCAAAGGTCAGGGGCATGGTCTCTCCTTGCACCCCAGATATGGCGTGCAGGGGCTTTGCTGACAAGCCGGACAGGGTTTGGGAAAGTTGGTCGGAGTGGAGAGATTCGAACTCCCGACATCCTGCTCCCAAAGCAGGCGCGCTACCAGACTGCGCTACACTCCGACCGTTTGCACCCTTTAGCGGGATTTTGCGCGGATGAAAAGGCGTCCTTGGTCAGTCTGCACAGCTCCACACCGCTTTTGTGGGATCAATCAGATCAGAGCGCAGCTCTGCCCCCGCCGCAATACCAATGCGCGCTGCCAATCCGCCATTGATTTCAAGCACATACCCAACCCCTTCGCCGCCATCAATCGGTGTCAGATCTTGGGGGATGGCATCAGAATGCACCACGGTGACACGGCCGGATTGGTCGGCAAAGATCATATCCAGCGGGATCAGGGTGTTTTTCATCCAAAACCGTGCATGGGTGGGCGTGTCATAGACAAAGATCATCCCCGCCGAAGAGGCCATATGCTCGCGAAACATCAGACCCTTTTCGCGCGCGGCCTGATCGGCGGCCACCTCCACCGTAAAGCGCGCCTGCCCGCCCGGCCAGCGCAGGTCAACCGATCCGGGTTGGCAGGCGGCCTGTGCACCGCTTGCGGCGCAAAGCGCCAGCACCATCGTAGCTGCGAAGGTCTTCATAACGCCCCCTTACGGATTAAGCCGTTCGATGACCCAAGGGGCCGCAGGATCGGTCCTTGTCCAGCGAAAGCGGTCGTGCAGGCGGAACGGGCCATCGGCCCAGAATTCGATTTCCACCGGCGTGATGCGAAAGCCGCCCCAAAACGGCGGACGTGACGGGTTCGCCCCCTGTTGCAAGGTCACTTTGGCGACCTCGGCCATCAAGGCCCCGCGCGACGACAGGGGTTGAGACTGCGCACTCGCCCAAGCGCCCAAGCGCGATTTCAAACTGCGCGAGGCGTAATAGGCATCGGCCTGCGCGCCCTCTTCGCGTGTCACGCTCCCGCGCACACGGATTTGGCGGCGCAAAGATTTCCAGTGCATCACGAAGGCGGCCTTGCCGGCCCCTTCGACCTCTACCGCTTTTTTCGAGGTATAGTTGGTGTAAAACACAAAGGCTGCATCCTCGATCTCTTTGAGCAACACCATGCGGGCGTTGGGCATGCCGTCGGCATCAACCGTCGACAGGGCAATGGCGTTGGGATCGTTGACCTCAACCGCTTCCGCCTCGGCCAGCCATGCGCGGGCCAGAACAAAGGGGTCGTCGCCCGCGAAAATACCTGTTCTGTCCATCTGGTCATCCCTTACATTTGAAACACGCAAGACCTACGCCCCACCCTTGATGCAGACGAGCCTTTCGCCTACACCACACCTAACGATTAAGGTGGCTGGGGAAAAGCGAATGTCAACTGGACTAATGGCAGGCAAGCGCGGCCTTATCATGGGGCTGGCCAACGACAAATCCATTGCTTGGGGCATCGCCAAGACGCTGGCCGACCACGGCGCAGAGATGGCCTTTTCCTATCAGGGCGAGGCGCTGAAAAAGCGGGTGGATCCGCTGATCGCCTCCATCGGCATGACCGAGATGATCGAATGCGATGTCAGCAACGAAGCCTCGATCGACGCGCTGTTTGCGCGGATTGGGGAAAAGTGGGGCAAGATCGACTTTCTGGTTCATGCCATCGGCTTTTCCGACAAAAACGAGTTGCGCGGCCGCTATGTGGACACGTCGAAAGCCAACTTTGCGATGACGATGGATATTTCGGTGTATTCCTTTACCTCGGTCAGCCGCAGGGCTGCAGCCATGATGACCGAAGGCGGCAGCCTGCTGACGCTGACCTATTACGGTGCCGAAAAGGTGATGCCGCATTATAATGTGATGGGCGTGGCCAAAGCCGCGCTTGAGGCGTCGGTTAAATATCTTGCCGAAGATCTGGGCAAAGACGGCATCCGCGTTAACGCCATCTCGGCCGGGCCGATCAAGACGCTTGCCGCCTCTGGCATTGGTGATTTTCGCTATATCATGAAGTGGAACGAGCTGAACTCGCCGCTGCGGCGCAATGTTGATCAGGAAGAGGTCGGCAAAGCCGCGCTGTTCTTACTGTCTGACCTTGGCTCTGGCACCACGGGCGAAAATCTGCATGTCGATGCAGGCTATCACGTTGTGGGCATGAAAGCCGTCGATGCGCCCGATATTGACGTGGTGTCGGGGCGCAAAGAGGGCCAATGACATTTGCCGCAGCCCTGACTGTTGCGGCCTTGCTGACCATGGGGGCCATCAGCCCCGGTCCGGCTGTGCTGATGTCAGCGCGCACCGGCTTGACGGAAGGGGTGCGCACCGGGGTGTTTTTGGCGCTGGGAATCGGGTCTGGGGCGGTGTTTTGGGCTGTTATGGCGCTGTCAGGGCTTGCGATGGTGTTCAAACTGGCGCCGGGCCTGCTGTGGGGCTTTAAGATTGCCGGCGGGCTTTATCTGATGTGGATGGGCTTGGGGCTGTGGCGGAAAGCAGACCAGCCCTTGGTCGACCCCGAAGCCGCCCCCCCGCGCAGCGCAAGGTCGGCTTTTCGGCTGGGATTGACCACCCAACTGTCCAATCCAAAACCTGCCGTCCTCATGTCGGCCATTTTCGTGGGCATGGTGCCGCCCGGCACGGCTGCGGGCATGATCGGCGCGCTGTTGGTCTATCTGTTTGCGGCCGAAACCACTTGGAACATCCTTGTGGCAAAGATCTTCTCTTTCCAAGGCACCCGTAGGGCCTATATCGGTGCCAAGACAACCATTGACCGGATCTTCGGCGGGCTTCTGGGCTTGCTGGGCCTGAAGATCGCCGCCTTCTGAGGATAGCATGATCGACCGTTTGCCACATGAAAAAGGCTTCCACGTCAGCTGGGACCAAATCCACCGCGATGCCCGCGCCCTTGCGTGGCGTTTGGATGGCAAGGGGCCAGATGGCGGCGCATGGCGCGCGGTTGTGGGCATCACCCGCGGCGGCCTTGTGCCTGCCATGATCGTCGCGCGCGAGTTGGACATTCGCGTGGTCGACACGATCAGCGTCAAAAGCTACAGCCACCAATCCCAAGCCGCCGAGGCGATCGTGACCAAATCCCCTCAGGCCGAGTTGATGGGCGATGGCACGGGCATCTTGGTGGTCGACGATCTGGTCGACACCGGCAAAACGCTGGAACTGGTGCGCCGCTTGTACCCCAAGGCGCATTTCGCCACGGTCTATGCCAAGCCCTCGGGCAAGCCCATGGTCGACAGCTACATCACAGAAGTGTCACAGGATACGTGGATATTCTTCCCTTGGGATATGGCGCTGCAATATGTCCAGCCCTACCGCGGGCAGGACTGAGGATGAGATTATGATCAACCCGGCCAGCCGGCTTGGCAAGTGGCTGCACTGGTTGTTTGAGGCAAGCCTGATCCTCAAGGGCCTGTTTGCGGCGGCAGAAAGCCTTGGCGGATTGGGGTTGGTTTTAACGCCCAACACAACGATTATCGGCTTTGTCACGTGGTTGACACGGCACGATCTGACCCAGCAGCCCAATGCCGATATGGCGCTTTGGGTGCAGCATTTGACCGAAGCCTTTCCGCTTCAAGTGCAGCATTTTTACGCCTTTTATCTGTTGGGCCACGGGGCGGTGAAATTCACCATGGTCATCATGCTGGCCCGCCGGATCTTGTGGGCCTATCCGGGGGCGATGGTGTTGCTGGCGGGCTTTGTGGTTTACCAGATTACAGAATTTATCACCCACGGGTCCTATACCTTTCTGATCTTGTCATTTTTCGATCTGGTGATGATCGTGCTGGTCTTCCGCGAGTGGAACGTTCTAAAACTGCTGCGCGGGCAGGCGCATTAACGCGCTTGCCATTTGCGTTGGTTCACGCTTCCTATTCGCTCATGAAACACCCGATCCTGACCCAACTGGCGCAAAGCCTGCCCTCAACCGTGCCCTTTGTCGGGCCCGAGGCGATGACCCGCGCCCGTGGCCGCCCGTTTGCCGCCCGTTTGGGCGCGAATGAGAACCTCTTTGGCCCCTCGCCGCACGCCGTGGCCGCGATGCGCCAAGCGGCGGAGGAGGTGTGGATGTACGGCGACCCCGAATGCCATGACCTCAAAGCCGCCATTGCCACCCACCACGGCGTAACCCCCGCGCATGTGGTGGTGGGCGAAGGAATTGACGGCCTTTTGGGCCTTTTGGTGCGGCTGATGGTGGGGGCGGGGGACCGTGTTGTCACCTCGGCCGGAGCTTATCCGACGTTTAACTTTCATGTGGCGGGGTTTGGCGGAGAGATTATCCGCGTGCCCTATGCGGGCGACCACGAAGACCCCGCAGCCCTTTTGGCCGCCGCCCGCGCCAGTGGGGCCAAGCTGATCTACCTTGCCAATCCCGACAATCCCATGGGCAGCCATCACCCCGCAGCTACGACTGCGGCCCTGATCGACGCCCTGCCCGAGGGGTGCCTGTTGGCCCTTGACGAGGCCTATGTTGAACTTGCCCCCGCAGGAACCGAGGCGGTCGTGGCCCCCGATGACCCCCGCGTGATCCGCTTTCGCACCTTCTCAAAGGCGCATGGCATGGCGGGGCTGCGGTTGGGCTATGCACTGGCAGCCCCCGATCTGGCCTTGGCCTTTGACAAGGTGCGCAACCATTTCGGCGTGGGGCGCATCGCGCAAGCGGGCGGCATCGCGGCCTTGGGCGACACGGCCCATCTGGCCGCTGTGCGAGCGTGGGCCGTGGCGGGGCGGCAGAGGTTGGGGCAGATCGCCTTAGCCAATGGCCTAACCCCCCTGCCCTCGGCCACCAATTTCGTCACGATGGACTGCGGCAAAGACGGGGCTTATGCCCGCGCCCTCATGCAGGCGCTGATTGCGCGGGGCATTTTTGTGCGCATGCCCGGGGTCGCGCCCTTGGACCGCTGCATCCGCGTCAGCCTTGGCGATGATGCGGCCATGACAGCCTTTGCCCAAGCCCTACCCTTGGCGCTATCTGATCTGAGTCCGGCTTAATCGTCCGCGGTCGCAGGACCAAGCGCCGGAGCGGCCCCCAAGGGTTGGACGGCTGCCCCCAAAACAGGGGCCGCCACGCTTTGGGGGTCCGGCACGGCGGTAAAGGGGGCGGCGGGCACGGGCGAACTGAGGCGCGCCGTGCTCAACTCACCCTCAGCGATGTCGAGCGGGCGGCGGAAGACCAGCACATTGTGAAAGGTGGTTTTCGTCCCCGTCAAACCACTGCGCTCGTCGCAGGGTAAGGCGTCAGCGCGTTGGTATTCCCAGCCCTGCGCGCCCAGTGTGTTCATCAGATTGGTCAGGGCAAGAGCAAACCGATCTTCAGAAGACTTCAGGCCCCGACCTTTTTCGCCCTTACGCGGTGCGGGGACGACCCGATATTCGTATCCCATCAACTTCCCCTATTCCCACCGGCCTGATGCGCCGCTTTGGGCGAAGCCTTACCAAGATTCGCCAACCAAGGCCAAGTGCGCAGTGCACATGGCCCGCCCAACTTCGGCCATATTGCGCCGCATGGCGACCAAGCGCGGCTTTAACGCCGCGCGCGCGCCACCGCGTCGCCCCATGACCTGCGCACGTTGGCCATCGACGCTTGCGGGGCAAACACCTTGGGCGGGGTCGTCTCTAGCGCCATTTCAACCCCCAAAGCCC
>CANFSY010000065.1 GCA_947449875.1 Paracoccaceae bacterium | reverse complement strand
TTCACCGCCGCCCCCGAAGGAGTGCTGCCATGACCACCGTTGCCACCCAACCCATCGCAGGCCAAAAACCCGGCACCTCTGGCCTGCGCAAAAAGACGCCGGTGTTTATGGGGAAAGATTATCTGGAAAACTTCATCCAGTCGATTTTCGATGTGGTGGGCGCACAGGATAAGACCTTTGTTCTGGGCGGCGACGGGCGCTATTTCAACGACCGCGCGGCACAGGTGATCTTGAAGATGGCCGCAGCCAACGGGGCGGCGCGGGTGATCGTGGGGCAGGGGGCCTTGCTGTCAACACCGGCGGCCAGCCATCTGATCAGGCTGAACAAAACCGATGGTGGCATCATCATGTCGGCCTCGCACAACCCCGGCGGGCCACTAGAGGATTTTGGCGTTAAGTTCAACATTCCAAACGGCGGGCCTGCCCCGGAATCGGTGACCGAGGCGATGTATCAGCGCACCACCACGATCAGCGCCTATCATATTCTTGCAGCCCCCGATGTTGACCTGTCAATCCTTGGGCGCTCCACTTTGGGCGGTATGATCGTCGATGTCGTGGACCCCGTGGCCGACTACGCCGACCTGATGGAAACGCTGTTCGATTTCGAAGCCATTCGCGCGATGTTTGCCAAGGGCTTTGCGATGCGGATGGAGTCGATGTGCGCCATCACCGGCCCCTATGCGGTGGAAATTCTCGAACGCCGTCTGGGGGCTTCGGCTGGCACCTGCGTGAACGCCACCCCCTTGCCTGATTTCGGCGGCATGCACCCCGACCCCAACCCCACGTGGGCCAAGGCCTTGATGGAGGAAATGTTTGGCCCGAATGCGCCTGATTTCGGCGCTGCGTCTGACGGGGACGGCGACCGGAACATGGTGGTGGGGCGGGGGATTTATGTTTCGCCGTCTGACAGTTTGGCAGTGCTGGCGGCCAATGCCCATCTGGCCAAAGGGTATCTTGGCGGGCTGAAGGGGATTGCGCGGTCGATGCCAACCTCGGCCGCGGCGGACCGTGTGGCGGCGGCTTTGGGGATAGCCTCTTACGAAACACCCACCGGCTGGAAGTTCTTTGGCAACCTGCTGGACGCTGGCCGTGTGACGATCTGTGGCGAGGAAAGTTTTGGCACCGGATCAGACCATGTGCGCGAGAAGGACGGGCTTTGGGCCGTGCTTTTGTGGCTGAACATTCTGGCCCTGCGCGGCCAAAGTGTCGCGCAGATTTTGGCCGACCATTGGCAGAAATTCGGGCGCAACTACTACTCTCGCCACGATTTTGAGGCGATTGAAACACCCAAGGCCGATGCGATGATGGCCGAGCTGCGCGCTGGCCTGTCGGGGCTGGTGGGCCAGACGGTCGAGGGTATGACGATCCGTGCTGCCGATGATTTTGCCTATACCGATCCGGTCGATGGATCGGTCAGCCACAACCAAGGCGTGCGGATATTGTTTGCAGACGGCAGCCGCATCGTGCTGCGCTTGTCGGGCACGGGCACCCAAGGGGCGACCTTGCGGCTGTATCTGGAACGCTATGTCGCAGGGCCAAACGGGCTGGACCATGACCCGCAAGACGCCTTGGCCCCCGTCATCCGCGCCGCACATCTGTTGGCCAAGATCGCAGCCCACACCGGACGCCTTGCGCCCGATGTGATCACCTAAGGGATCAGGCAAAGCATAAGAAACGACGTGCAAGGGTCGGTTTCGGCCAAGTCTTTGGCGGGCCTTGGTCTTTTCTGGTGCAAAAGCGGGGGATGCACCATGAGCGACGCAAAACGATCCGGACGTCAGGCACGGCAAGCGGAACGGTCCAAGAAGGGCACGGGGCTGGGGCGGCCTTTTATTGTGCGCAACATTCCGACCTATGATGTTTTGTCGGAAGAGAACCTGATCAAGATCGAACGCGCCGCTGACCGTGTGCTGGCAGAAACCGGCATCGAATTTCGCGATGACCCTGACTCTTTGCAGATGTGGCGCAAGGCGGGCGCAAAAGTTGACGGGCTGTTGGTAAAATTTGAATCCGGCATGCTGCGCGAAATTTTGAAAACAGCACCCGCGACCTTTACCCAACACGCCCGCAACCCCGCCAAATCGGTCGAGATCGGCGGCAAATCGGTGGTCTTTTCGCCCGCCTACGGCAGCCCCTTTGTGATGGACCTTGATCGTGGCCGCCGCTTTGGCACGATCGAGGATTTTCGCAATTTCATCAAACTGGCGCAGTCCAGCCCCAATTTCCACCACTCGGGCGGCACGATCTGCGAGCCGACCGATGTGGCCGTCAACAAGCGCCATCTGGATATGGTTATGGCCCATATGACGCTGTCAGACAGGCCGTTCATGGGGTCTGTGACGGCGGAAAACCGGTCGGAAGACAATATAGAGATGTGCCGCATTTTGTTCGGGTCAGACTTTGTGGACCAAAACTGCGTGATCTTGGGCAATGTGAACGTGAATTCGCCCCTTGTGTGGGACGGCACGATGACCAAATCGCTGCGCGCTTATGCGCGGGCCAATCAAGCAGCGGTGATTGTGCCGTTCATCTTGGGCGGGGCGATGGGGCCGGTGACCTCGGCGGGGGGAATCGTGCAGTCTTTGGCGGAAACCATGGTCGGCTGTGCGCTGACGCAGTTGGAACGCAAGGGCGCGCCGGTGATTTTTGGCAACTTCCTGTCTTCGATGAGCTTGCGCTCGGGCAGCCCGACCTTTGGCACGCCAGAACCTGCGATGGGGTCAATGGTGATCGGCCAATTGGCGCGGCGCTTGAACCTGCCCTTGCGCTGCAGCGGCAATTTCACCACGTCCAAACTGCCCGACGCCCAAGCAATGATGGAAGGCACCATGTCGATGCTGGCCGCGGTGCACTGCGGGGCGAATTTCATTTTGCATTCGGCGGGGTTCTTGGACGGGCTTTTGAGCATGTCTTACGAAAAATTCATGCTCGACGCCGATCTGTGCGGCGCATTGCATGCCTATCTGGACGGCATCAAGATCGACGACGACCAATTGGCCGTGGATGCCTTTGCCGAGGTCGGGCCCGGCAATCACTTCTTTGGCTGTTCGCACACCATGGCCCATTATGAGACGGCCTTTTGGGACAGCGATCTGTCCGACAATGAACCCTTCGAGAAGTGGGAGGCGGCGGGCTCAACCGATGCCGCCACCCGCGCCAACGCCTTGTGGAAAAAGCGACTGGCCGAATATGAAGCCCCGCCGATGGATGTGGCGACCCATGACGCTTTGGCCGACTATGTGGCGCGCAAGAAATCAGGGGTCGCTGACGCTTGGTATTAAAACCCGCGCTTAACTGACAAGGCCGGTTTCTTTCAGCATCTTGCGGCGCTTGGCTTCGTAATAATAGCCATGCGCATACCAATAAACCGCCTTGTCTTGGCTGCCATGCGACAAAAGCCAAGCACCGCGCAGGTATTTGCCGGCGTATTTCAGGTTGGTTTCGGCATCCAGCAAGCCCGAGTCGGGGCCGCGGAACCCCATGGTCTTTGCGGTTTGCGGCACGATTTGCATTAACCCGTAATAGGGCCCATGCCGCGCTTTCGCGTTATAATCGCTTTCGCGCTGGATCACGCGGTGGATCAGACTGGCGGGCATGTCATAGATTTTGGCGTATTTGTCGACCAAGCGGTCCATCTCGGGGGTGCGGCCGGGGTGGTACTCTGCGGGTTTTTTGGGCGTGCAGGCGGCCAAAGCGGCAAGGCCAAGCGCCAGAAAGGCGCGGCGGTGGATCGGCATGGGTCGGTCCTTTCGTTTTCAGCCTCTTAACGGGGCGGGCAGGGGCAAGAAAGCGAAAGTTTCGCCCGTTTGGCGCGACTGGCAAGGGCTTGCCGGTGTCACACCCCTGTCATGCGATTTTGCCACAAAGGTCGGGGCGAAACGTTGGGGCTTGCCAGCGGGCAAACGCCATATATAGTGAAAGTGTGACGCGCAGTGGCGCATCTTGTGCCAAAGGCGCGGGCCTGCAAAAAGGGCTTTGCGAAATGGACGGCGATTTTCGAACGACCTTCGTGCGCGATCCGGCGACGTTGAAATTCTGTCCGGCTTTGGTGCTGAACGCAGATTTTCGACCCTTAAGCTATTACCCCCTGTCGCTGTGGCCGTGGCAAGAGGCGATCAAATCCGCCGTCTTAGACAGGGTGACGGTGGTGGCCGAATACGACCAGACCGTGCGCAGCCAAAGGCACGAATTCAGGTTGCCCTCGGTCGTGGTGCTGAAAGATTTTGTCCAACCCCAAAAGCGCGTGGCCTTCACGCGCTTTAATCTTTTTCTGCGGGATGAGTTTTGCTGCCAATATTGCGGGCACAAGGGCGATCTGACCTTTGACCATGTCGTGCCGCGCGCCCGTGGCGGGATCACCAGTTGGGAGAATGTGGTGGCCGCCTGCAGCCCGTGCAACCTGCACAAAGGGTCCAAATCGCTGCGCCAATCGGGGTTAAGCCTTGCGCGCCCGCCGCGTGCGCCGTCGCCTGAAGAGATGCAAAGCCACGGGCGGCGCTTTCCGCCTAACCATCTGCATCAAAGCTGGATGGATTATCTGTATTGGGATGTCGAACTCGACGCGTGACCGCCGCAATATCGCCGATCCAAACGCTTGCGCTTTCGCTGACGGCGCGCAGTTGCTAGACTTTGATATCGGTTCGGGGTAGAAGGCCTTCGTTAGCGCTAACGGCGCACCGCAGCGGAAGAGGTCTTTTCATGGTTTCCCGTGTCATCCCGGTGGATACGTTCGATCTGGTGATCTTTGGCGGCACGGGCGATCTGGCCCGCCGCAAGATATTTCCGGGCCTGTATCGGCGCTATCTGGCAGGGCAAATGAATGCCGACAGCCGCATCATCGGGGCCGCGCGGGCCAAAAACTCGGTTCAGCAGTTTCGCGACATGATCCAAGCCGCCTTGGTGGAATTTGTGCCCGCCGACCGCCAAGACCCCGCTGCGATCGCTGCCTTTCTGGCACATCTGGATTATGTGGCGATTGATGCGAAAGAAGAATCAGGCTGGACCAAGCTGAAAGAGATCATCCGCCCTTCTGTGGTGCATGCCTTTTACTTTTCGGTCGCCCCCGCCTTGTTTGGCGATTTGGCCGAACGCCTGCACGCCCATCAGATCACCGATGCCGCCAGCCGGATCGTGCTGGAAAAGCCCTTTGGCCGCGATTTGACCAGCGCGCGGGCGTTGAATGCCACTTTGGCCAAGTATTTCAGCGAAGCGCAAATTTACCGCATTGATCATTATTTGGGCAAAGAAACCGTCCAAAACCTGATGGCTGTGCGCTTTGCCAATATTTTATTCGAGCCGATCTGGAAGGCGCAATATATCGACCACGTGCAAATCACTGTGGCCGAAACCGTGGGCGTTGCGGGGCGCGGGGCCTATTACGACAAGTCGGGGGCCATGCGCGATATGGTGCAAAACCATATGATGCAGTTGTTGTGCCTGATTGCGATGGAACCCCCTTACCACTTCGACCCCGACGCTGTGCGCGATGAAAAGGTCAAGGTTATTCGCGCCTTACAACCCATGACGCCAGAAAACATCGTGCGCGGCCAGTATCTTCCCGCCAAAGACGAGGGCGGGTATATTGAACACAGCGAAGACCCCAATTCCAAAACCGAAAGCTACATCGCGCTAAAAGTTGAAATCGCCAATTGGCGCTGGAAGGGCACGCCCTTTTACCTGCGCACCGGCAAACGCCTGCGCGCGCGCTATTCGGAAATCGCCATCACCTTCAAAGAACCTCCCCATTCGATCTTTGATGATGCCAAGGGCTGGAAGCCCAATGTCCTTGTCATTCGCCTGCAACCGAATGAAGGCATGAACCTGATGGTCATGATCAAAGAGCCCGGCCCGGGCGGTATGCGCCTGATGCAGGTTCCCTTGGATATGACCTTTGCCGATGCTTTGGGCGCAGATGCCGAAGATGTGCCAGACGCCTACGAGCGCCTGATTATGGATGTGATCCGTGGCAACCAGACCCTGTTCATGCGCGGCGACGAGGTCGAGGCCGCTTGGGCTTGGACCGATCCGATCATCCAAGGCTGGGAAGCCCGCGGCGACCGCCCACAGGGTTATGACGCCGGATCGTCTGGCCCCGAAGACGCCTTGATGCTGCTGCACCGCGATTCCCGCCGTTGGCGCGAGATCAAGGAATGATCTTTCAAGCCTACGCTGACCGCGCTTCTTTGATGGCAGGGCTTGCAAAGGTCATTGCCGACGAACTGGCGCAGGCCCTGCGCACCGGCCCCGCCACGCTGTCAGTGCCCGGCGGCACCACCCCCGGACCGGTGTTTGACGCCTTGTCTGACACCGATCTGGATTGGGCGCGCGTTCACGTGTTGCTCAACGACGAACGCTGGGTCGGCGAAGACAGCCCGCGCTCGAACACCCGCCTTTTGCGCGAACGCTTGCTGCGTGGCAAAGCGGCGGCGGCGCAGCTTTTGCCCCTTTACGCCCCATCCCCCCAGCCCGAAGACCAGCTTGACCCCTTGGCCCAAGCCATCGCCCCGCATTTGCCCATCACCGTGCTGCTGCTGGGCATGGGCAACGACATGCACACGGCATCGCTTTTCCCCGGCGCCGATCACTTGCCCCAAGCCTTGGCCCCCGATGCGCCCGTGCTGATGGCCCTGCGCGCAGAGGCTGCGGGCGAGCCGCGCATCACCTTGTCGGCCCGTGTTCTGCAAGCGGCGCGCCATATCCACATCCTCATCACCGGACCTGACAAGCGCCAAGCGCTGGACCGTGCCCTGACCCTTCCCCCCCTGTTGGCCCCAATCCGCACCGTGCTTGACCAAGCCACCGTGCATTGGGCGGAGTAGCCCCATGCCCAACCGTTTTTCCGCCCTGCACGCCCACCACGCCCAAGTGGCCAACCGCGCGATTCTTGGCCTGTTTGACGACCAGCGCGCAGCGGCCTTTTCGCTGCAAGCCGACGGGCTGCTGTTTGACTATTCCAAGACCAATATCGACACCGCCGCCCTGACCCTGCTGCTGTCGCTGGCAGACTCCGCCGGATTGGCCGACAAGCGCGCGGCGATGTTTTCCGGCCAAAAGATCAACGACACCGAAGGGCGCGCCGTGTTGCACACCGCCTTGCGGGCGGGCGAGGCGGCGCAGGTTTTCGTGGACGGCGCAGATGTCATGCCCGAGGTGCGCGCCACCCGCGCGCGGATGGCGACCTTTGCCGATGCCGTGCGCTCGGGCGCGTTTCAGGGGCAGGGCGGGCGGATCACCGATGTGGTCAATATCGGCATTGGCGGGTCTGATCTGGGGCCTGCCATGGCCACGCTGGCCCTGGCCCCCTATGCTGATGGGCCGCGACTGCACTATGTCTCGAACGTGGATGGGGCCCATATTGCCGATACGCTCAAGGGGTTGAACCCTGAAACGACCTTGGTGATTGTCGCCTCTAAAACCTTCACCACGATTGAAACCATGACCAATGCCGACACCGCCAAGCGTTGGATGGCGGGCAAAGTGGCCAATCCTGCGGCGCAGTTTTGTGCGGTGTCGACAGCGGCGGCCAAGACGGCGGCTTACGGCATCGACCCGTCGCGGGTGTTTGGCTTTGAAGATTGGGTCGGCGGGCGTTATTCGCTGTGGGGCCCGATTGGCTTGGGCGTTATGATGGCGGTTGGTGCGCAGGCGTTTGACCAGTTCCTCGCCGGTGGACGTGCCATGGATGACCATTTCCGCACGGCCCCCAATGGCGCCAACATGCCCGTCCTTTTGGCCTTGGTCGGCATCTGGCACAACCAGATCTGCAGCTATGCCACCCGTGCCGTGCTGCCCTATGACCAGCGCCTGTCGCGCCTGCCCGCCTATTTGCAGCAATTGGAAATGGAAAGTAACGGCAAGCGCGTGGCGATGGACGGTTCCGATCTGCCCTATCCCTCTGGCCCCGTGGTTTGGGGAGAGCCGGGCACCAATGGCCAACACGCCTTTTACCAGTTGATCCACCAAGGAACGCGCGTGGTCCCGTGCGAGTTTCTGGTGGCCAAAGCGGGCTTTGAGCCCGACCTTGCCCACCAACATCTGCTTTTGGTCGCCAATTGCCTTGCGCAATCCGAAGCGCTGCTGCGCGGGCGTTCCTTGGCAGAAGCCACCGCGATCATGGCGCAAAAGGGCTTAAGCGGGGCAGAACTTGACCGCCAAGCCCGCCACCGCGTCTTCCCCGGCAACCGTCCTTCCACCACGCTGGCTTATGCCAAGCTGACCCCCTTCACCCTAGGCCAGATCATCGCGCTGTATGAACACAGCGTCTTTGTCGAAGGGGTGATTTTGGGCCTGAATTCCTATGACCAATGGGGCGTGGAATTGGGCAAGGAACTGGCCGTGGCCCTGCAACCCATTCTGGAAGGGCACCAAAGCACGGCCGGCAAAGACGGTTCGACCCAAGCCCTTGTGGCCTTTTTGCGCGCCTAAAGTGCTTGATTTTCAGGGCGTAACACCAGCAAACCCTTAAGCCGCCTCTGCCCGCGCCGCGGCCATTTTGGCGGCCAAGCGCAGGGCGGCGATGGTGCTGTCAGGCACGGCCAAGCCCTTGCCCGCAATGTCAAACCCCGTGCCATGATCGGGCGAGGTGCGGATGAACGGCAGCCCCAAGGTCACATTCACCCCGCCGTCAAAATCCAGCGTCTTGATCGGGATCAGGGCTTGGTCGTGATACATGCAAATCGCGGCATCATAGGTGGCGCGTGCGCGGGGGTGAAACATCGTATCGGCCGACAGGGGGCCGCGCAGATCAAACCCCTCGGCCCGCAGGCGGGCGATCAAGGGTGCGATCATGGCAATCTCTTCGCCGCCCATGGCCCCGCCTTCGCCCGCATGGGGGTTTAGGCCTGCGATGGCCAAGCGCGGATGAGGCAGGGCGAAATCGCGCTGCAAGCCGCGCACGGTCACGCGGATCACCTGTTCCAGCAAGGCAGGTGTTAGTGTCGCGGGCACTTGGGCTAGCGGAATGTGGATCGTGGCGGGCACCACGCGCAACGTCTCGCACGCCAGCATCATCACAACCGAAGCCCCGCCCGCCAGATGCGCCAGATATTCGGTATGGCCGGGAAAGGCGAACCCCGCCCCCTCTTGCAGCGCCTTTTTGTGGATAGGCAGCGTGCACAGGGCCAGCGCTTGGCCGGTTTGCACCAAATCCACCGCCCGCGCGATCACGTCGATCACCCCTTGGGCATTGGCCGGATCGGGGTGGCCTGCAATGGCCTGTCCGGCAAAGGGGTGCGCCAGCACGGGCAGAACGCCCTTGGGCACCAAGGCCACCTGATCGGGCGCTGCGATTTCGGCAAAGCCCGTGGCCTTGGGCAAATGGCGCGGGTCGCCCAGCCAGAAAAACGGCAGGTCGGGCAGGGCCAAGCGGGCCAAAACTGCAATCTCGGCCCCGATGCCTGCCGGTTCGCCGCAGGTCAGGGCGATAGGCCTTTGACCTGCCGCGCTCATTGCTGAACGATGATCGCTTGCGTACGCAATTCTTGCAAATAGGCCGCAGCCAACAGAGCGAGTTTTTCGTTTGTCAAACTTGCGCGCACATCATCGCGCGAGGCGGGCACGCCAGATTGCGGAATGCGCGCGCATAGCATCACCAACTCGTTTGCGCCCACCACCGCGCTTTCGCCCGCGTCCAAACCCGCCAGAACGGCGCGCAGGGGTGCCGGTACCGCTGCCTCGGCCACGGTTTGGCGTTGCAGGGCTTGTTCGGGCATACCCCGCGCTGCGACGTTCAGGCCAGCGCAATCCGTGGTCTTGGCTTGAACATTGGCCAGATCATGCCCGGCACCGGGTTGAAAGACAGCATAATCCACCTGTGGGGCGCCTTTGATCGCGCCCGCAGCTTCGCTTTGATCGCGCACAAGATACAGTGCGACGGCCCCCTGCAACGCCACAGGGGCGGTGATATCGCCCACTTTCAGGCCGGCAAGTGCAGTCCCCACCTGCGGTGGAAGGGTGGTTGTGTCCAACCAGCCCAAATCTCCGCCTTTGGCAGCCGTGCTGCCCTTCGAGAAAATTCGTGCCGTATTGCTGAAATCGGTCGGGGTTTTCATCCTTGCCCGCAACTTGGTTGCCAAGGCCATCACATCGGATTTGCCATCGTCGGGCAGAACCAATTCGGCCAGAAACGCGCGCAAAGCCCCGCCGGATGCGGCCCCTTGGGAAATGCGACGGTCAATCTCGGCATCGCTTACGCGGATAGCGCCACCGAACTTGGCCCGCACCGTCGCGCGCCAAACGATGCCCGCCCTGACAAAATCGCGAAAGGTTTCCGGTGCGACCCCCGATTCGCCGATTGCCTTGATGAAATCATCCGGTGCCATATTCGCCCGCGAGGCGAATTCTGCCATCCCTGCCCGCACCTCGTCGCCACTGACGCGGACACCCAAAGCCGTGGCCGCACCCATTTGCAAGCGGTCCGCAATCAGATCGTCCAAAGCGCGCTTTTCCAGATCGCCCGTTTGCTGCAAGGCTTGCAAAAACACCAGCCGCTGGGACAGTTCATAGCGGGTGATTACCGCGCCATTGACGGTGACAGTAGGGGTGAACATATCACCCTCTGCCCGGGCGGGGGTTGACCCAAGGCCCAAGATCAACAGCCCAAGGGCTAGGCTGAAAGCCAGTGCCAGTCGTATCCCTGTCATCACTTTGCGCGTCATAGGCTCATTCCTGTTGCGTCACTTACGGCACATATGTTGCGGTCCTTGCGCACCGCTTCCGCCAAATCCCAAAAGTTCGACCATCAGGCCGAAATCCGTGCTTGGCTCTACACTAGTCGAGGATGTGTATCTGCGCGAGACGGAAAGATCGACGAAAATACACTCATTGGTGTACGTCAGCCGCAAGCCCGCCTGAGCGAGACTTTCCGCCACCAAATCGTAGCGGTTTGCCAGATGCGCCGTCCAGTTGCCCGTCACGTCATAATTGGAGTCAAGCACAAGTTCGCGCACATCATCGTTGCGGTACTCTGATTGATCGGCCAGAATATAGCGGTAGCCGCCCGAGACAGATACCTTGGGGCGGGTCAGACGAAACAGAATTTCGGCTTTGGACAATTCAAAGTCGTCATCCAGTAACATGCGCGACAACAGGCCCATCTGGCCGGGGCTTTCCAAGGATCCCGACACCAGCCAATCCGAATTGCGCCCTGCAAGGCCCGACGGGTCGCTGAACTGCGCCAGATCGCTTTTGCGCAGCACCCGTCCGGCTGTGGCCCCCAGTGTCCATCCCCTCGCCGCCGTGCGCAGGTAATTCACCCCCATATTCACCCGCGTTCCCCCTTCAAAGGCGTCTGCGCCGGGGAAACGGTCAAGGCTGAACAGGTTGCTTTCATCAAATTCCACCAGCGAGGAATCCTCGTTGGGGATATTTTGCTTGGGGGTGTCGGCGGCCACAATCTGCACCACCGGTTCGATCACGTGTACCGTGCCACGGCCATCGGCCTTCACCAGAGGCCACCGCAGCGCCAGCCCACCGGTGAGCGTGCTGCGCGCGGGGTGGCCTGCGTAATGCTCGTCTTGACCGATCCGGTAAAAATCGGCTTCGCCGTCCAAACCGCCAGACAGCTGCATCCCGTTGTCAAAGGTCCAATTGCGCCGCCAAGTGCCCTTAAAACTCAGACGCGCCATATCGCGGCCATCCGCCACGCCATCGCCATTGAGGTCAGACGATACATCGGATGGGCGGTACAAAGAATGCGATTGAACCTCAAAATCACTCTCACCGCCCAAAAGCGTGGGCACAAGGCGATGGTGCAGCACGACATCCGACAAGGCCGCGGGTTGGGTCGTGTTGCTTTCGCCTTCGCGCAGCGAGTGCAGGCCGCTGAATTGGCCCGAAAAATAGGTGGAACGTTCAACCTTGGTGACGCCCACAGTTGAATCCAGACGGTCGGCCTCGGTGATGCCGTAATCCACCAGATAGGCGTCGTCGCTGACGGTGATGCCGTGAAAATCCAGCTGGTAGCCGTGACCCAGATCAAATTCACCGGTCGCTGCAAGAAATCCGCGCCCCTCGCCCGGCAGGGTTTGGTCTGTCGTCATAGCGCCGTTCACACTCAGGGTGCCATGAGAGAAGGCCTGCCGATACCGCAGGTTCAGCGTACTTCCCCCCCCCGAGGTGATGTACGGCGTCAAAGTCACATCGCGGTTCGGCCCTAGAACGATGAAATAGGGCAGCAACACGCCCGTGCCCAAGGCCGAGGTCGTGCGCATGTGTGGTGTCAGAAACCCTGTGGCGCGGTCCAGCCGCGGGTCGGGCACGCGCAAAATTGGCAAGTACATCACAGGCACGCCGGCAAACCGCAAACTGGCATGGGAAAACCAGATTTGCTGGGCTTGCGCGTCATGCACCACTTCGTGCGCGCGAATTTCCCACAGCGGCGTCTTTGATCCCGCGCAGATCGTGCAGGACGATGCGGCGACATTGCGCATCGCCGTATAGCGCCCCCCGTCTGCGCGCAGCATCTCGCTGCCCGCGATCTGCAACTTTTGCTGCAACATCAGGCGCGCCGAGATCAGAAGACCTTCGGCCAGATCGGCCGCCAGATCGGCTTGATCGCCGTACATCACATTGCCCAAACCATCGTCGATCTTGATAGGCCCGCGAATTGACAGACGATCTGTCGACTGGTCATAGATCACCTGCGAGGCTGTCAGATGCTGGCCGTTGAAAAACACCTCGACATGGCCTTTGGCGACCAGAACATCGCTGGATTGAACCGAAACTTCGTCTGCCACCAGCGTCGCCTGACCGGCGACACCGCTTGCGCCAATCTGGGCGCGTGCGGAGAACGACACCGCAAGACACAAGGAAAGTACCAGCAGCCGACGCATCAGCCATCCTCCAGATGGAGCAAGAACCCCAAGGCCAAAAGCAGGGCCGCGACAGGCGGGCTCCACGCGGCCAAGATCACCGGAATTTGGCCGTTCTCGCCCAAGACTTGCCCGAAGTTGCGCAAAAAGAACACCCCGAAACCGGCCAGCAGCGCGAAAAGCACCAAAGCACCGGTTTTGGCCAAACGGGCGTGGCGCATGGTAAATCCGGCGGCAATCAAGACCATGGCGGCCAGCAACAAGGGATGGGCCAGTTCGATCTGATACCACACCACATGGCTGCGCGCCGAAAAGCCCGCCCGTTCCAGCCCCGCGATATAGGCGGGCAGGTCCCAAAAGCTGATCGCACTGGGGGTGCCGAAACTGTCATGGATGCGGTCGCGTGTCAGGTCGGTCGGCAGGGTTGCGCCTGAAGCCAGACTTTGCACCCCCCGCTGGGGGTTGGCATCGGTCAACTGCCATTGGTGCGCTTGGTCCAGCGACCAAAAACCGGGCACCAGATGCGCCTGAGCCGCCTCGATTCGCTGCTCGGGGGTGCCGTCGGGCCCAAAGCTTAAAAAGGTCACATCGTAAAGCACGGTTCCATCCAGATTGGCGCGCTTGGCCTCGATCACGGTTTGGCCGGATGCGGTGCCTTGGCGCAACCATAGCCCCGCGTCCGAAATCGACAGCACCGATCCCCCCCGCGCATGGCCCGACGACAGCGTGTCATAGCGGTGCGCGGTCGCTGCGACCAAGGGGTCCAAAACCCCCACGCCAAAGGCACCGATGACCAAGGCCATCACCGCCGGTGCCATCAAAAACGACAAGCCCGACCGCCCCGCCGTGCGCACAACGACCAGCTCTTGCGACCGCGACAGACCCAAGAACAAGGCAATCGCCGCCAAAGTCGCAATCAAGGGAAAAATCCGGTAAATCGTGGCGGGCACATTCAGCGACGCCAAGAGGGCTGCCTCAGACAGGCTAATTCCGGGGTTTGAAAAGCGGCGCAATTCGTCGATCATGTCGATCATCACAAACAGGGCGAAAAACCCTGCGGCGATCTGCACGAACAGCAGCAAGAAACGCCGCGCGATGTACAGGTTGATGATCATGCAGGCCCCCGTTCCACCCGACGCCTGCGCCCTGCAAGGCTGAGCAGCGTAAACGCCAAGGCCAGCCCAAGCGCAGGGGCAAGATAGGCCAAAGCCCATCCCCCCGCCACTTTGCCCCCCCAGTCGGCGGCCGATGTGTTCAACGCTTGCACCACGATCAAAAGGGCAATCGCCAGCACAATCTGACGCCACAGGCCAAACCGGCTGAACCCGCCCAAAACCAGCGCCCCAAAGCCGATCAAACTGACACAAACCGCCAGAAGAGGTTCGGAAAACCGGCTGTGGCCTTCATAGGCCAGCCTTTGCGCGGATTGGCCGGTTTCCTTCAGCAGGTCTGGCGTGGGCCACAAAAGCTGGGCCGTTGACAGCTCGCCTGCAGACCGGCGGTAGGTGGCGTTAGCGGTCAGCAAAGCCCCCAGATCAAAGGTAAAGTCGGCAAAGCGCGTCACGGCCAGCCTTTGGGTGCGCCGATCCAGCCCTTGGATCATGCCGTTGAACATGATCAGTTTTGGCCCCGAGTCGCCGCGCGCAAACAGCGCACTGCGGGCGGTATAGGTCGTACGGGTTTGGGGTGCGCGGTTGTCAGCCAAGAACACGTCCAGCAGCGCCCCTTTGGGCGATATGTCGCGGATATACAGGGTAACGTTGGGGGCGGGATGGGTAAAGCTGCCTGCGGTTAAATACCGCGCTGTGATGTTTTCCGAAATCCCGGCCCGCGCCTGTTCCAAGGCTGCGCGGCTGACGGGCACCAGCACATGGCCCATCAACGCCATCATTCCCGCCACCACCAGCCCGAAATAGACCACAGGCCGCGCCAGCCGGAACGCCGAAAAGCCCGTGGCCTGCATGACCACCATCTCGCTGTCGCTCATCATGCGGTTGGTGACATAGACCGTGGCGATAAAGGCTGCGACCGGCAGCACCAGTTTGATCACCAAAGGCAGCGTCAGCAGCGAGAATTCCAGAAAAATCAGCGCCGATTGGCCGTCGCCGATCAACTGGTCAAACAGGCCGACGGCCTTGTTCATCCAGTAAACGCCCACCAGAACCAGCGCAAAGAACCCGAACAATTGCAGGAGTTGCGTCAGAAGATATCGGTCGATCCGCGGCAAATCCGGTCCTTTGGGGTTAACGTGGCAGGGCCATGGGTGGGTTTACCCTAAACGCAAAGCAGGGCGGGGAAAACTGGTATCTGGCCAATTGCGGCGGTGGGGGCTAGCTTGGGGTCAAGTCTTGCCGACGCAGGCCGCGTTCGGCCCCTTTGGTGGAGTTGCCTTGATGAGCGATGTTCTGGTTCCCGAAATCTTGTCCTATGATGCCGATGATCTGGCGGCGCGGACCGGTCGAATTGTGGTCTTGGTCGAGGGTTCATCCCCGGCAACGCCCGCAGCGCGGCGGTTGGACAGGTTGACGCGCGGGGCCGTCGGGCGGGCCATGGCGTCAGAGGCGTGGGGCCGCGTGAAGCCGGGCGAGTCGCTGGAACTTGCCTATCCCGCAGGGCTTGGCGCCAGTGCGCTGCATCTGGTGCACCTGCCGCGCCGCGCTGATCTGGCGGCGGCGCGCAAGGCGGGCGGCACGATTGCGCGGCTTTACGGGGCAGAGCCCGTCTTGGCCGTGATCGAAGGCCATCCCCGCCACGGCGAGCTGATCTTGGGCCTTTTGCTGCGGGCCTACAGCTTTGATCAGTACAAATCCGGCGAGAAAAAGGCCAAAGCCGCCGTCAGCCTGATGGTGGCCGATGTCGCCGCAGTGCAAGCCTCGGTGACGGCGGCGACGGCCTTGGCACAGGGGGTGTTCTTAACGCGCGATCTGGTCAATGAACCGGCCAATGTGCTGACCACCACCGAATTCTCCCACCGCCTGACCGGCCTGCGCGATCTTGGCGTGCATGTCGAAGTGCTGGACGAGGCAGAGTTGGAACGCCTTGGGATGCGGCTTTTGCTGGCGGTGGGGGTCGGGTCGGAATGCCCCTCGCAGGTCGTGGTGATGCGCTGGAACGGCGGCCAGGCGGGCGAGGCCCCCTTTGCGCTGGTAGGCAAGGGCGTGTGCTTTGACACAGGCGGCATCTCGATCAAGCCGGCGGGCGGGATGGAAGAGATGACGATGGATATGGGCGGGGCAGGGGTTGTGGCCGGGGTGATGAAAACCCTCGCCCTGCGCGGGGCCAAGGCCAATGTCGTCGGGCTGGTGGGGCTGGTGGAAAACATGCCCGACGGGCGCGCCCAAAGGCCCGGCGATATCGTCAAGTCCATGAAAGGCGACACGGTCGAGGTGATCAACACCGATGCCGAGGGCCGCTTGGTTCTGGCCGATGTGCTGTGGTATGCGCAAGAAACCTTTCACCCCAAGGCAATCATCAATCTGGCCACGCTGACGGGGGCGATTATCGTGGCCTTGGGCTCGGAACACGCGGGGGTGTTTTCCAACAATGACACCCTGTGCAACGCCTTCCTCAAAGCGGCAGCCGCCGAGCACGAGGGCGCATGGCGCATGCCCATGGGGCAGGCCTATGACGACAGGCTGAAATCGCGGCTGGCCGATATGATGAATGTGGGCGGGCGTGACGGCGGGGCGATTGTGGCGGCCCAGTTCATCAAGCGGTTCATCAAGGACGATATGCCGTGGGTGCATTTGGATATCGCAGGGGTCACACTGCTCAAAGGTGATACGCCCACAGCCCCCAAGGGGGCCACGGGCTGGGGCGTGCTGGCGCTGAACCGCCTGATCGCCGACACGTTCGAAACGGCCCCTAAGGCGGTGTGATCCGGACATGCCCGCCACAGCGGTCTTTTACCACCTGCTGCGCGCGGGCTTGGACGAGACGGTGATGACCACCGTCACCCGCGCCCAAGGCGCGGGCTGGCGCGTGATGATTCGCGCGCCCGATGCGGCCTTGTTGCAGCATCTGGATGCCAAGCTGTGGCTGGGGCCGGAAGAGGGGTTTTTGGCCCATGGTCTGGCAGGCGGGGCGCAAGATGCCGATCAGCCCGTTCTTTTGGGCCAAGGGCCGATCACCAACGGCGCGCAGGGCCTGATGCTGCTGGCAGGGGCCGAAGCTGCGCGCGACGAAATGGCCGCACTACAGCGTATCTGGGTCTTGTTTGACGGTGCAGACCCCGAGGCGGTGGCCAAAGCCCGCCAAAGTTGGGCCCAGATGACCGGATGGGGCTTGGCCGCGCAGTATTGGAGCGATGAGAGCGGCGTTTGGGTCAAAAAATCCGACCGCGCCGCCGCCCCGCCCGCCGCTTAAGCATTGTCCCGACCCGCCCGAAGCGGCGATACATCGCGTGCTTCGGGCGGCTGGCCTTGCACCTTAGCCGCGCAAAGCCCGCGCCTCGGCGGCAAGGGCGGTAATCTGGGCCCAATCGCCCTTGGCCAAAGCCTCTTTCGGGGCGACCCAACTGCCGCCGACGCATAAGATGTTGGACAGGCTTAAATAATCGCGCGCATTCTTGAGGCTGATCCCGCCCGTGGGGCAGAATTTCACCTGCGGCAGGGGCGACCCGATGGACTTAAGATACGCCGCCCCACCCGCTTGTTCGGCGGGAAAGAACTTTTGCACCGTATAGCCTTTTTCCAGCAGCGCCATAATCTCGGACGCCGTGGCAGCGCCGGGCAACAAGGGCAACTCGTACTCTGCGCAGGCATCCAACAGCCGCTCTGTCGCGCCGGGAGAGACCCCAAACTTGGCCCCCGCCGCCTTGGCGGCCTTGACATCGGCCGGGGTCAGCAACGTGCCTGCCCCCACGACACCGCCCTCAACCTCGGCCATGATGCGAATGGCGTCGAGCGCCACGGGGGTGCGCAGCGTCACTTCTAGCGCGGGCAAGCCGCCTGCGACCAAAGCTTGGGCCAGATTGCGGGCATGGGCCAGATGGTCCACCACGATCACCGGCACCACGGGGGCAAGGCGGCAGATCTCGGCGGCTTTGAGCGATTGCTGGGCGGGGGTCATGAGGATTTCCTTTCGCCCTTGGGCGCTTGGGGAGAGGGCAGGAGCCTCCGGCGGGGATATTTGGGCAAGGATGAAAGGGCAAGAATGTTAGAGGCGATCTGACCCCCCGCCACGGGCCGGAAACCGGGGGCAGCGGGGGGCCTTTCACACTTGGCGGTCATCGGCGTCCCCGCCTGTACCGCTCTCTCATACTCCGCGCTATTCCTTTCATACTTGTTAAAATATCCCCGCCGGAGGCACTTTTTCTTTGGGGCCTCAGTAAAGGCTAGAGGCCCCTTCGGTCGAAGGGCCTACTTGGGCGCGAAAGGCGGCGAAAAGCTCGCGGCCTAGGCCCCAAGCGTTGGCGGAAAGGTCGGCTGTGGCCAGCGGGCGCTGGTCGAAATCGGCGTCCAGCACGCTGAGCGTGCCTGCCACGGCATCCAGCCGCACCACATCGCCGTCGCGCAGTTTGGCGATGGGCCCGCCCGCAGCCGCTTCGGGCGAGACATGGATTGCTGCGGGCACTTTGCCCGACGCACCAGACATGCGCCCGTCGGTCACCAGCGCCACTTTCAGCCCGCGCTCTTGCAGGATCGACAGCGTGGG
>CANFSY010000064.1 GCA_947449875.1 Paracoccaceae bacterium | reverse complement strand
CTTTGTGATGGGCGGGGCGGTCTTGCCCATGGCCGTGGCATGGCGGGTGGCGGCACGGCGCAAAGCCTCGATCCTTGGCTTTGCCCTGCCTGAAAAACCCAAGGCCGAGGTCGGCCCCAAGCTGGTGATCGGATCGGTGCTGTTCGGCATGGGGTGGGCCTTGGCGGGTCTGTGCCCGGGGCCTGCGCTGGCCTCGCTGAGTTTTGGGGGTGCGGGCGGTCTGGTCTTTCTTATCGCCATGGCAGCGGGTATGGTTGCGGCACCGGCCATGGCCAAGCGCATCGATGGCCCGAAAGCCTTAAGGAGCAACATGGATATTCGCGCCCTAACCCCCGATTACGCCGTCTCGCCCCAAATTGATCTGGCCGATCTGGCCGTCATCAAAGCGGCAGGCTTTACCACGGTGATCAACAACCGCCCCGACGGCGAAATCCCCCCCGCATGGCAAGCCGCCGCCATGCAGGCCGAGGCGGAGGCGTTGGGCCTGACCTTCGTGAACAACCCCGTTCTGCCCGGTGATTTTTCGGACAAAGTGATTAACACCCAGCGCGCCGCTGTCGCACAGTCACAGGGCGCGGTCTTTGCCTATTGCGCTTCGGGCAACCGGTCGTCGTGCGTTTGGGCCCTGATGCAGGGCGGCCAGCGGCCAACGGATGAGCTGATCGCCATCCCCGCCCGCTTTGGGTACAATCTGGAAGCGCTTCGCCCCAAGATCGACGCTGCAGGGCGTTAAGACCACACGGTCTGGAATGGCTAGTCTGTTCCGGTGCTGCGCAAATCAAAAAGCTCCCGCGCCTCGCTGATCTTGCGAGGCGGGGGTGTCAGGCCAGAACCCTGTGCGATATCGTCCATCAATCTCGCGCCCGAAGGTGGCACATAACTGTCAACCACAGCCAAACCTGCGGGCACCTTGCGCACACCATCGACGGCATTCATGGCAAGTTTCGGCTGGCTTGGCGCGGCAATGACCCGACTGGCGCGAACGATTTTACGCGGCAAATCGGGGGCTAAATCGGTTAACCGCAGGGCCCGCATCCCGCGATTTTGGCCAAGCTTTCCCAGCCCCACGCAGCGCCCGTCCAACCCCTCAAGGCTGATGCCGCCAAGGGCCGCATCGCCCAAGGGCAAAACCATGCCCGCCGCCATAGTCAAGACATCGGCAATTGGCAGCAAAACACGCGTCAAGACGGCATTCAGTTGAACACATGCCCCATCAACGCGGTCTTCCATCGCAGCACGAAACGCAGCCCCCCCATCGTCACCGCTTCCAAACAACTGCGCGAAGGGCACCGGAAAGCGCCCCTCTGCCGGGACCGCAAAGATAATCCGTCCGCTGCGCAACCCATTGGAAAGCTTTATCTCTGCGGTCAAAACGCGCAAAGACACATCCTCTAGCACCACAGGAAGCGGCCGCGGATCGTCCAGAAAACTTCCCACACGAAAGCCGCCAACCCACCCAACATCCACATCGGCACTGAGCAACTTTTCCAAGATCGTCAAAGCGCTGTCGATCACCCCCGACACCATCGCCCCATCCGTGCGCGTGGGCCTGCGCGGCAACAAATCTTGGCTGCGCACGCGGCCCACCGTCTGCGCCTCGATAAAGCCGGCCACCACGGGCTGTGATAAAATCAACGCACCCGCACCCTGCGCAGGGCCATCCAGAACGGCAATCAGGGCAAAATCCGGAACAAGTTCCACAAGTTCCGCCACCGAGCGCCGATCAACCGACAGTTTTTCGACATCAAGCTGAATTTTCAAACCATCCCGCGCCGCCCGCCCCCAACTGGACCGAAAGGCGCGGTCCACCCCCGAGGATCCCAGATTAGGTTGCAGGCGTTGACCCGCCAGTTTGCGACGAAGAAGATCAGAAGGGGTCATGGGCCATCCTGCACGTGTTTGGGCAAGCATGGCGCAAATCTGTTAGCAAAACGTTTAAACGAGCGCGATTTGTAAGGCCAAACCACGTTTTTGTCAGGAAAGGGCGGCCGCATCCGGCCGCCCGAAATTCAACTTATTGCAGAGCTTTATCGCTGATCTCGTGCGTCCAAGCGCCTTCCGGCTCTTTGGTAATCACCGGATCCGATCCGCCCGACATCAGCGTTTCGACGGTGCGCTTATAATCTGCCTCGTCCAAAGCGCCATTCGACCCTGCGGTCAGTTTGGCCACTTCGCCCATCATGAATTTCTGATGCTCTTCGGTTTGTGCGCCCGTCTGATCCGCCTCTAGAACGATGCCTGCCGCTTCATCGGGATTGGCTTCGGCGTATTTCCAGCCTTTTTCTGACGCGCGGACGAATTTCACCATCTTCTCCGCAAATGCCGCATCTTTCAAATTGTCTTGCAGCACATAAAGCCCGTCTTCCAACGTGGCCACGCCCATGTCTTCGTATTTGAAGGTCACCAGATCTTCAGCTTTGACGCCCGCCTCCAGCACCTGTCCATATTCGTTGTAAGTCATGGTCGAAATGCACGCCGCTTGCTTTTGCAACAAGGGATCAACGTTAAAACCTTGTTTCAGAACGGTGACACCACCGGCTGAACCATCGGTTTTCAGGCCGAGTTTGCTCATCCACGACAGGAACGGATATTCGTTGCCATAAAACCATACACCCAAGGTTTTATCCGCAAAATCAGCCGGAGAGGCAATGCCCGATTCCTTCAAGCAGGTCAGCATCAGCCCCGAATGCTTGAACGGCTGGGCGATGTTTACCAAAGGCAGACCCTTTTCGCGCGCCGCCAAAGCAGCAGGCAACCAATCAACGATGACATCCGCGCCACCGCCGGCAATCACCTGTTCGGGCGCAATATCCGGACCACCGGGAAGGATCGTCACATCCAAACCTTCGTCCGTGTAAAAACCCTTGGCCGCCGCGACATAATATCCGGCAAACTGGGCTTGTGTGACCCATTTCAACTGCAGTTTTACCGTATCATTGGCAAAAGCAGCACCTGCAGCCACGGCAAACGCCGCCGCCGTGATCAGAAGTTTCTTCATTGTGTAGACCTCCATGTTGACTCACCTCCCCCTTTGCGAGGGATGCCAAAACGTGACAGCGCGTTCCAATGCCGCCACAAACCCGTAAAACACTGACCCGGCCAATGCCGCGACAGCAATTTCAGCCCAAACCAGCGGCAAAGCCAATTGCCCAACCGCCGTAGAAATACGAAACCCCATGCCCACCGTCGGAGAGCCGAAGTTCTCAGCCACAATAGCCCCAATCAGCGCCAAGGTGGCTGCAATTTTAAGCCCATTGAACAAAAAAGGCATGGCCGCCGGCAGGCGCAATTTGACCAGCGATTGCCAATACGTCCCCCCCCAAGTTGCCATCAAATCCCGCTGCATCCGTTCGCTGGCCGCAAGCCCGGCGACCATATTCACCAACACAGGAAAGAAAACCATAACAACAACCACAGCGGCCTTTGACTGCCAATCAAAACCAAACCACATCACCATGATGGGGGCGATCCCAACAATCGGCAAAGCCGCTACGAAATTGCCGATTGGTAAAAGCCCTGCGCGCAGGAACGGCACCCGGTCGACAAAGATCGCCGTGATTATGGCTGCAACCGTACCCATAATATAGCCTGACAAAGCCCCCTTCAAAATCGTTTGAACAAAATCGACCCAAAGCGTGGAAAGGTTGGCCTTGACTGCAAAAGCAATCGCCGTCGGCGCGGGTAAAATAACTTCTGGCACGGAAAATCCTGTGACGATTCCTTGCCAAAGGCCCAATATCGCCAGACCAAATAGAACAGGAATAGCTGTACGTACCGCTTTTTTCGCAGCAAACCGAGAGCGCGCAAGCGCCCCATTCACGGCCCAGCAAGCCAACCAAAATCCAAGGGCTGCCCAAACACTCATGCCCGCACCCCCATCCGCCGCATGACAAGCGTTTCAGCAGTTCGCACGATCAAAATCAAAACTCCGGCCAAAATCGCCGCTGCAAACAAGGCAGCCCAAACGACAATGGGCGAGCCAAACTGACTGCCAATCAGCATCCGCGCGCCCAACCCTTCGATCGCACCGGTGGGCAATTCACCCACAATCGCGCCAACAAGGCTTGCCGCGATGCCGACCTTTAGGCTTGTGAAAAGATACGGCACAGACAACGGTAAACGCAGTTTAAAAAAGCCCTGCACTTCTGACGCGCTATAGGTTTTAAGCTGGTCCAACTGCATCTGATCTGGGCTGCGCAATCCTTTCACCATTCCGACCAGAACAGGAAAATAACTCAGGTAAGCGGAGATGATGGTTTTGGAGACAAGGGCATTCGACACCCCCAAATGATCACCAAACCCGAGCGCGTTCGACAGCACCACAATCATTGGCGCAATCGCCACCACCGGCACGGTCTGACTGATAACGGCCCAAGGCATCATACCCAATTCCATCGTTCGGCTTTGAACAATGCCCACAGCCAGAATAATACCCAAAAGGCTACCCAGCAAAAACCCCGAAAAGGTCGCCACCAGTGTCACATAGCCATGATAAACAAGGCTTTTCTTTGAGGCGATGTTATAAGCCGTTAGCCCTTTCCACAATTCTGCACCCACTTGATGCGGGGGCGGCAGAACGGGGCGTTCTTGCGCCATTGTGTCTGAAAGAAGCAGTGCAAATGTCACCTCTGTGCCATTCCGACTGGCTTGGTCGTAGGTCCACGCCGCATTCAGCCACACCGCGGCCCCATACCAAAGTGCCACGATCACCGCTAAAACCCCCAGCACTGGCCCTGCTTTCACGATGCGCCCCCCTGTGGCCAAGCGATCATAGAAATTGAGACAATTCCCAGCACCACCCCCGCCACTTGCAACCCAGTCGGGCGTTCTCCAAAGATAACAAACGCAATGACCGTGATCGCCACCAATTGGAACACCAACGACAGTGCCAAGGCCAATCCCAGACCGTTTTCACGCATCACCCGCACCATCAGGTAATTGCCCAAGCAAAAGCAGGCCAATGACGCGATCAGCATCAACGGTCCGCCTTTGGCCGCATAGATTTTCAGCAGGGAATTCGCCACCATAAAAACGCCGGTCGAGGCCGCTAGATAAAATAAGACAACGGGGTTCATCGGCTGCCCCCCATAAAACGGCGCGACCTATTCATCGGAATGCCCCGCCCGCAACCCTTCGCGCACGCGGTGGGCGATGTCGATAAAGGCCTTGGTATCGCGAATATCCAGCGGGCGTTCGCGCGGCAAAGGGCTGTCGATGATATCGGTGATGCGGCCCGGTCGGGGCGACATCACGACGATCTTTGTCGACAGATAAACTGCTTCGGGAATTGAGTGGGTGACAAAACCAATTGTCTTTCCCGTTCTGTTCCAAAGCTTTAGCAGCTCTTCATTCAATCTGTCGCGAACGATTTCGTCCAAAGCCCCAAAGGGTTCGTCCATCAGCAATATATCGGCGTCAAACGCCAAAGCCCGCGCGATTGAGGCGCGTTGTTGCATACCGCCCGACAATTGCCATGGAAATTTATTGCCAAAGCCCGAAAGCTCGACCAATTCCAAAACACGATTAACGCGGGATTGTTGTTCGTCTTTGGAAAACCCCATGATTTCCAGCGGAAGGGCGATATTTTTGGCAATTGTGCGCCAAGGATATAAGCCTGCTGCCTGAAACACATAGCCATAGGCGCGCTTGCGCCGCGCCTCATCCGGCGTCATGCCGTTGACCGTTAACTGGCCCGAGGTCGGATGTTCTAACGCCGCAATGGCGCGCAGGAAAGTTGTTTTACCGCAACCACTTGGCCCGATGAAAGAGACAAACTCACCCTTGCCCACCGTCAGGTTGATGTCTTTGAGCGCCTGAACCGGCCCGTCGCCGGTTTGAAACACCAGATTAACACCTTTGGCGTCGATGACTGCGGCACTCATAGGTGCACCTTTTGCTTGCAAGGGCCCATTACACCCCCGTCGCCGGAACGCCCGTGCGCTGCACGGGGCGCGGCGCCGTCAAGTCTTTCCAAGCACTTAGCGCGCGGTTGACCGCAGGGCGCGGGGCGCGGGCGATGAATTTGCCGTGGCCTTCTTGCGTTTGCACCACACCGTCGTTCACCGCCAATTGCCCGCGCGTCAGGGTATAACGCGGCAGGCCCTTAACCTTGTGCCCTTCAAAGACGTTATAGTCGATTTTCGACTGCTGGGTCGCGGCGCGGATGGTTTTTTCCTTGTTCGGGTCCAAAACCACCAAATCGGCATCAGCCCCCACCAAAACGGCCCCCTTTTTGGGATAGCAGTTCAAAATCTTGGCAATATTGGTCGAGGTGACGGCGACAAATTCGTTCGGTGTCAAACGGCCGGTTTCAACCCCCGTGGTCCACAGCATCGGCATACGGTCTTCTAAGCCACCGGTTCCATTGGGAATTTTGGCGAAACTGTCCAGACCAAAGCGTTTTTGCGCGGTGGTAAAGGCGCAGTGGTCGGTCGCCACGCACGACAGGCTGCCCGCTTGCAAGCCCGCCCACAGGCTGTCTTGGTGGGTCTTGGCGCGGAAGGGCGGTGACATGACGCGGCGCGCGGCGTGGTCCCAATCGGGGTGGAAATACTCGGATTCGTCCAGCGTCAGGTGCTGGATCAGCGGTTCACCCCACACGCGCTTGCCCTGTTGGCGCGCACGGCGAATGGCTTCGTGCGCCTCTTCGCAGGAGGTGTGCACCACATACAGCGGCACGCCGGCCATGTCGGCAATCATAATGGCGCGGTTGGTCGCTTCGCCTTCCACCTGCGGGGGGCGGGAATAGGCGTGGGCTTCGGGGCCGGAGTTGCCTTCGGCCAGCAGCTTTGCGGTCAGTTCGGCCACGACATCGCCGTTTTCGGCATGCACCATCGCCAAGCCGCCCAAATCGCCAACCCGTTTGAAAGATTGGTACATCTCATCGTCGTTGACCATCAACGCGCCCTTATAGGCCATGAAATGTTTAAAAGAGGTCATGCCGGCTTTGACCGAGTCGGCCATATCGTCCCACACCTTTTGGCCCCACCACGTGATGGCCATGTGATAGGAATAGTCGCAAGAGGCGCGGCCCGATTTGTTGTGCCACATTTGGGCGGCATCCATCAGGCCCTGCCCCTGCCCGGGCAGGACAAAATCCACCACCATGGTCGTGCCACCCGACAGCGCCGCGCGGGTGCCGGATTCGAAATCGTCGGCGGAATAGGTGCCCATGAAGGGCATTTCCAAATGGGTGTGCGGATCAATTCCGCCTGGCATGACATAACAGCCCGTGGCGTCGAGTTCATCACCGCCCTTCAGGTTCGGCCCGATTTCGGTGATGATGCCGCCTTCAATGCGCACATCGGCCTGGTAGGTCAGGTCAGCGGTGACGATGGTGCCGTTTTTGATCAGGGTCATTTGCCAAATTCCTATGAAAGACGGGGAGCGTCGGGCAAGGGGTCGTAAAAGGTTGGCCGCCCATCGGGGCGGTTGTGGTCAAGATGGATCATCCTACCACCTCTGCCACGTCCAGCACGGCATGCAGCATCACATCCGCCCCCGCTGCGGCCCATTCGGGCGAGATTTCTTCGGCCTCGTTATGGCTTAACCCACCGACACAGGGGCACATGATCATCACGGTCGGGGCCACGCGGTTGATCCAGCAGGCGTCATGGCCTGCGCCAGAGACGATGTCTTGATGCGAATGGCCCAGTTTTTCAGCGGCTTGGCGCACCACCGCCACAAGCCGCGGATCGA
This sequence comes from Paracoccaceae bacterium, assembly GCA_947449875.1. Lineage (GTDB taxonomy): Bacteria > Pseudomonadota > Alphaproteobacteria > Rhodobacterales > Rhodobacteraceae > Stagnihabitans. Next base: position 10,981 of record CANFSY010000064.1, on the reverse strand, counting down.
AGGTCACAGGGTCAAAGTGCCCCACATCTTCAATGCCAATCCCCAAGCCCAGCTCTGCCGCCACGGCATGGGCTGCGCGGATCACTTCGGCTTTCATCGCTTCGAGCTTGGGCAGGTCGGGGCTGCGAATGTCGACGGTGAAGACCACTTTGCCCGGAATAACGTTGCGCGAGTTGGGATAGACCTTCACCTGCCCCACCGCGCCCACAGCGTTGGGCTGATGGCTCATGGCGATCTGGTGCACACGTTCGGTGATGCGCGCCATCCCTAAGCCTGCATTCACGCGCATGTTCATGGGCGTTGATCCGGTATGGGCATCTTTGCCGGTCAGGGTGATTTCCAGCCACCACAGGCCTTGGCCATGGGTGACCACGCCAATCGTCTTTCCTTCAGCCTCTAGGATCGGGCCTTGTTCGATGTGCAGTTCAAACATCGCATGGATTTTGCGCGCGCCCACCTTTTCATCGCCCACCCAGCCGATCCGCGCCAGTTCTTCGCCAAAAACTTTGCCGTCCAGATCGCGGCGGGATTTGGCGTAATCTTCGGTATGCAGCCCCGCAAAGACGCCGGATGCCAGCATCGCAGGGGCGAATCTTGCGCCCTCTTCATTTGTCCAATTGGTCACAACGATGGGATGTTTGGTTTGAATGCCCAGATCGTTCAGGCTGCGCACCACTTCCAAAGCGCCCAAGACGCCCAGCACGCCGTCATAGCGCCCGCCGGTGGGTTGGGTGTCCAGATGGCTGCCCATATAGACGGGCAGCGCTGCAGGGTCAGTGCCGGCGCGGGTGGCAAACATATTGCCCATCGTATCCACGCCCATTGTCATGCCGGCATCCGCGCACCAGCGCGCAAACAGGTGGCGGCCCGCGCTGTCGGCATCGGTCAGGGTTTGGCGGTTGTTGCCGCCCGCAATGCCCGGGCCGATCTGGGCCATTTGGTCCAAGCTGTCCCAAAGGCGCGCCGGATTGATGCGCAGGTTTTCACCGGGTGCGGGCATAGATCTCTCCCCTTATGTCGCCGGGGTCTTGATGCCTCTTGCGACGAATCTTTTCCTGACCGTATGGTCAGACCAAAGCGCACCACAGCCTGACCAACCGGTCAAGAAAATTCTGATGCAAACTTCATGACAGATACTCTTCGCCCGCCGCGCCGCACCGAAATTCGGCAACATAAGGAAGCTTTGATCTTGCAGGCGGCCGAGAAAGTCTTTGCCGAGGCGGGGTTTGGCGGGGCCACGATGCAGCTGATCGCCGATATGGCGGGGCTGCCCAAGGCCAATCTGCATTACTACTTTCCCACCAAAGAGGATCTTTACCGCCGCGTCGTGCAAGACATTTTCGAAATCTGGCTGCACGCCGCCGACAGTATGGATCAAGCGCCCGGCCCCATCGAAGGGATTGGGGCGTATATTCAAGCCAAGATGGACATCTCGCGCCGCCATCCCAACGGATCAAAAGTCTGGGCGTTCGAGGTGATGCACCGTGCGCCCGTCATTCAGGATTATCTGGAAACCACCCTGCGCGCGTGGACGACAGGCCGCGTGCGCCTGATCGAACGCTGGATCGCCGAGGGCAAGATGGCACCCGTTGATCCGGAACATCTGCTCTATATGCTGTGGGCCACCACCCAGCATTACGCCGATTTCGGCCACCAGATCGAAACTCTCAACGCTGGGCCTTTAAGCGATGCCGATTGGCAAAAGGCCACGGACAGCGTGAAAACCATGATCTTGCGCGGCATTGGCGCGCTGTAACCCCCTTTTACAAACCCGCCGCCGCCCCCTAGGGTGACGCGAACACATCTGACTGGAGAGCCCATGACCGCCCCCACCTTGCCCGAGCTTGAGGCAGAAGACCCCACCCTGATCCTGCCCTATTTCGACGAAACCATGGCGCTGCGTTTGGGCAATGCGATTGTCGCCTTGGCCCAAGCGCGCAAGGCGCCCGTCGTGGTCAATATCCGCAACGCCAGTCGCTGCTTTTTTCACGCCGCCCTGCCCGGATCATCGGCCAACAACGACAACTGGGCGCGGCGCAAGTCGAATGCGGCGCTGATGGCGGGCCATGCCTCTTTGCTGATCGGGATGCGCCATGCCGCCCACAACCGCACGGTTGAGGGTGAGGGTTGGTCGCTGACAGACTTTTCCGACAGCGGCGGGGCCGTGCCGCTGCGTGTGGCAGGCGCGGGGATCGTGGCTGTGGCCACCGTGTCGGGATTACCCCAAGTGGAAGACCATCAGATGGTGGTGGAAGCGATCCGCTCGGTGATGGGCTAAGGCAGTAGCCGCTGCGGGGGGGCTATTTCAGCTCGACTTCCACAAAGCTCATCGGCGCAGGGCCGTCGTTGACCACGTTATGCTCGACCCCTTCCATGCGGCGGTACGCGGTGCCCGCAGGCACCAAAACGCGCCGCGCGCCGCCGTCGGGGTCTTCCAGCAGCATATGGCAATCGGTGACGGCGGTGATGACATAATCGTGGCCGTGGCGATGCCAGCCGGTTTCGGCCCCGGGGGCAAAGTCAAAGCGGGTGACGATGACGCGGTCATCTTCGACAAGACGGGTGGCGGTGCAGGCGGGGCGCATGGCATTCTCCATCAGGGGATCGCTTTTGATAGGCCGCCCAAGCCCGCCCCGCCAGCCCCGTTGACAAACCTGTTTGCATCTTGCGCCGTTTTGCGGAACGCTTCGCCTTAACGGGCCAGACAGGACAAAATGCTCAAACCCAAAACCCGCATTCAAGAACGCAACCACCTCGCCATTCTGGATGCGGGGTTGGATGTCTTTGCCAAGCAAGGCTTTCGCGGGGCAACCTTGGACCAGATCGCCGAGGTGGCGGGCCTGTCTAAACCGAATTTGCTGTACTACTTCCCTTCCAAAGACGCGGTTTATGCGGCGATTTTGTCGCGCCAGTTGGAAACGTGGCTGGACCCTTTGCGCCAGATCGACCCCGCGGGCGACCCGATCGAAGAAATGCTGGCCTATGTGCGCCGCAAACTGGAATTGTCGCGCAACTTTCCGCGCGAAAGCAGGCTTTTTGCGAATGAGGTGCTGCAAGGGGCCTCGCGCCTGATCGAGGGCATTCAAGGGCCGCTTAAAGAGCTGGTCGATGAAAAGGCCGCCGTCTTGCAGGGCTGGATGGACGCGGGGCGCATGGCGCGCCTTCATCCGGTGCATCTGATCTTTTCGGTCTGGTCGCTCACCCAGCATTACGCCGACTTTGACGTGCAAGTCCGCGCCGTGCTGGGAACTGGCCATGATCCCTTTGACGAGGCCGAAGCCTTTCTGGACCACCTTTTCCGCCGCACCCTATCGGTCAGCCCGCCCTGACGCTTTGGGCTTGAGGTGATCTTTGCCGGTTCAAAAGATCACACAAGGCATCGCTGGACGCGGCCCTGCGGCGGGTGTAGGCAGCGGGCGAAATAGGTCCACGGCCACAGGTCATGAACGAACAAAAAACATCCGACGAACCGGTTTCTGCCAAAACCGGACCAAAGACTGCCCCAGCCGACACGGCGCAGCCTCATCCCGCCGCCCATGATAAGCCTAAAAACCTTGGAAAACTGGTGCTTGGGTGCATCGGCGTAGTCTACGGCGACATCGGCACCTCGCCGTTGTACGCCCTGCGCGAATCTCTGCATGGCGCGGGATGGGATGGTAAGGACGGGTCGGAGGTGGTGGGGATTGTCTCGCTGCTGCTGTGGACCTTGGTGCTGATCGTCTCGATCAAATATGTGCTGTTGATCATGCGCGCCGATAACCGGGGCGAGGGTGGCACGCTGTCGCTGGTCGCCTTGGTGCAACAGGCGCTGAAGCGGCGGCCGGGGTGGTTGATTGCGATTGGCGTCGTGGGGATTTCGCTGTTCTTTGGCGATGCCATGATCACCCCTGCCATGTCGGTGCTTTCGGCCGTGGAAGGTATGGCCATCGTGGCGCCCGCCTTCGGCCCCTATGTGGTGCCTGCAACTTTGGGGATCATCATTGGCCTGTTCGTCTTGCAAGCCCAAGGAACCGAGCGGGTGTCGATCCTGTTCGGGCCGATCATGGTGGTTTGGTTCTTGACCATGGCGGCCCTTGGGGTGGTTCACATCGGCGACAACGCCCAGATCCTTGCGGCGTTAAACCCGCTGCACGCGCTGACCTTTTTGGCGGCCCATAAACTCGGGTCGTTCTTTATTCTGGGGTCGGTCTTTTTGGCGGTCACGGGTGGTGAGGCGCTTTATGCCGACATGGGCCACTTTGGCCGCACTCCAATTCGTTGGGCGTGGAGCCTTTTGGTCTTTCCGGCCTTGGCGCTGAGCTATCTGGGACAAGGGGCGTTTGTTCTAAGCCATCCGGCCGCAGCCAGTGATCCGTTCTTCTTGATGGCCCCCAAAGTTTTGCTGTTGCCCTTGGTCATTTTGGCCACGGCGGCGGCCGTTATCGCTTCGCAGGCCGTGATTTCGGGCGCGTTTTCGATGATGCAACAGGCCGTTCAGATGGGCTTGCTGCCGCGCTTGGAAATTCGCCACACCTCTGAGACCCAGCACGGCCAGATCTATATGCCGCGCGTCAATGCGATCTTGCTGTTTGCGGTGATTTGTCTGGTCATTGCGTTTGGCTCGTCCAGCCGGTTGGCCTCGGCCTATGGCATCGCTGTCAGCGGGGATATGGTCATCACCTCGATCTTGGCGTTTGTGCTGTTTCTTAAGGCGTGGAAATGGCACTTGGTGGCGGTCATTGCCGTTGTGGCCCCGATCTTGGTCGTGGAGCTGATGTTCCTTGGTGCGAATATGATGAAGCTGCATGACGGCGGCTATGTGCCGGTGGCGATTGCGGCGACGATGTGTGTGCTGATCTGGTCTTGGGTGCGCGGCACCAACCATGTGAAGCAAAAGGCGGCGGATTCGGCTATTTCGCTGGTCAAACTGATTGCCATGCTGGACAAATCGCAACCCATGTCGGTGCCCGGAACGGCAGTGTTTTTGACCCAAGACCCCAACACCGCGCCCTCGGCCCTGTTGCACAACCTCAAGCACAACCGCGTTTTGCACAGCCAGAATTTCATCGTGACAGTGATGGTCGCCAACACGCCCACCGTGTCGGATGAAAAGAAGGTCGTGATCGAGCGGCTATCAGACCGCTTTGTGCGCGTGGTGATGACGTTTGGCTATATGGAACGGCCCAACGTGCCGCGTGGCTTGTCGCTGGCGCGCAAGCGGGGCGAGAAGTTCGACATCATGACGACCAGCTTCTTCTTGAACCGCCGCACCTTCCGATCCGCCCGCCATCAGGGCCTGCCGCTGTGGCAAGAGCGTATCTTTATTGGCCTGTCCAAATCCGCCGCCGATGCCACGGCCTTTTACGGCCTGCCGTCGAACCGCGTGGTCGAGATGGGCCAGCAGATGACGATCTAAGCCCAAGGGCGCGCGGCGGCCCCGGCTGGGGGGTTAACCCCCCAGACCCCCACGTTTATTCTCAAGCGCAGCTTGTGCTTTAGGCGGTTGGCGTGTCGCGCTTGTAGATCCAGTCGTGGTCCGGATCATTGGCAAAGCGCCATTTGCGCAAGGGGCCGGCCATGACGTTCAGGTAATACATTTCATACCCATAGGGCGCACCGCAGGGATGGTGGCCTTTGGGCACCAAGGTGACGTCATGGTTCTTGACGGCCATTGTTTCATCCAGACTGCCATCCTCGGTATACACACGCTGGATGCCAAAGCCTTGGGCGGGGTTCAGGCGGTGATAATAGGTTTCTTCCAGATAGGTCATGCGGGGAAAGTCATCCTCGTCATGGCGGTGGCTGGGGTAGGACGACCAATTGCCTTGGGGGGTGAAGACTTCGGTCACCAGCAGACTTGACGCCACGTCGCGGCCTTCCATGGCGATGTTGTTGACAAAGCGGGTGTTGGCCCCTGTGCCGCGCGGCAGCATCGAGATGCCCTCTGGCCCCAAGCGGCGGGCGGGATAAGCGCCTTTGGCGGGGGCGGTGCAGACGGCCAAGGTGCAGGCGGTGGTGGCAACTACGCTCCATGAGGTGTCGGCGGGAAAGTAGACACAATGCGGCGGGGTCTTTTCGAACACGCTCATCCGGTCGCCCATTTCGCCGAAATCTTGACCCGCGCCCGTGATCTTGGCTTTGCCTTCGACCAGCACCAAGATGACCTCGCGGTCGCCCGTGACTTCAGCGGCGGTTTCGCCCGCCGCAAGACGGTACAGGCCGAAGCCCACATAGGACCAACCCGCCCCTTGGGCGGTGATGTCATGCACCTTGCCTGTGGTGCCGGTTGGTTTGCGCAGCAAATGTGACATGACAGACCCCTGTGAAATGGCGAAAACCGTTAACGCACCAAGGCCTGATGCGCTGCCCCCGCGATATAGGCATCGCGAGCGGCTTGAACTTGCGGGCGCACCGACACCTCGGGCACGGCCACCTCCCACCAGCTGCCGCCGCCACCGGTGCCGGGCATCGGATCTGTGTCAATCACAATCACCGTGGGCAGGCGGGCCGATTTGGCGGCTTGCATCGCCGCTTCAAGATCTTGCACCGAACCCGCTTTGACCACATGGGCCCCCATCGAACCGGCATGGGTCACAAAGTCGATGTTGGCGGGGTTCACATGATAGCTGTCGTCCAGCAGATTGTTGAACGGCGCACCGCCCGTGGCCTTTTGCAAACGGTTGATGCAGCCATAGCCGCGGTTGTCGGTCAACACCACGGTGAAGGGCACGCCCATCATCACAGCGGTGGCCAATTCACTGTTGGCCATCATATAGCTGCCATCGCCCACCATGCAGATCACATCCGCCTCAGGCCGTGCGAGTTTCACACCCATCGCTCCGGCAATTTCATAGCCCATGCAGGAAAAGCCGTATTCCATATGATAGCCGCCCTTGGCGGTGCGCAACAGCGTGTGGAGAGCGCCGGGCATAGTGCCTGCCGCACTCATCACGACCGAGGTTTTGCCGGTGTTGCGCTGCACAGCACCAATCACCTGCGCATCGCTGGGCAGCTGGTTGCCAGCGGGAAGCGCTGTCAGGCCATCGACCAGTGCAAACCACGCCTCGCGGGCGGCAAAGTCGGGGTCGGCAAAGCGGGTGGTTCCCAAAGCCTGACTGATCTTTTCCAACGCCACTTTGGCATCTGACACCAACGCCATGGCCCCGCGTTTGGCGGCATCATAGCCATGCACGTTGATCGACAAAATCTTGCGGTTAGGGGCGGAAAAGACCGTCCACGACCCCGTGGTGAAATCGGAAAACCGCGTGCCAACCCCGATCACCAGATCAGCTTTCGCCGCAAGTTCGTTCCCGCAAGCGGTGCCCGTCACCCCCGGTGTGCCAAAATGCAGCTTTTCGTCACCGTCTACCGCACCTTTGCCAGCTTGGGTTTCGACCAAGGGGATGTTGTGGGTGCGCGCAAAGGCCAGCAAAGCCTCTTGCGCGCCGGAATAGAGCACGCCGCCACCCGCCACGATCAGGGGCGACTTTGCGGCTTTGATCGCAGCCACAGCAGCGGCAAGTTCGCGCGCATCAGGTTCGGGGCGCGCTATGTACCAGACCTTGGGGTCAAAGAATTCGACTGGGTAATCATAGGCTTCTGCTTGCGTGTCTTGGCAGAACGCCAGCGTCACGGGGCCGCAGTTGGCCGGATCGGTCATCACCCGCAAGGCGCGGGGCAAGGCGGTCAGCAGATGTTCGGGGCGGCTGATGCGGTCGAAGTAGCGGCTGACCGGACGGAAGCAATCGTTGGCCGACACGGTGCCATCGTCGAAATCTTCGACCTGTTGCAGCACGGGGTCGGGCGCGCGGCTGGCAAAGACATCGCCCGGAATAAGCAAGACCGGCACGCGGTTCACATGCGCCAGCGCCGCCGCCGTGACCATATTCGTAGCCCCCGGCCCGATAGACGAGGTGACTGCCATCGCCCGTCTGCGGTTCATGGTTTTAGCATAGGCAATCGCCGTATGGGCCATGGTCTGCTCATTCTGGCCGCGCCATGTGGGCAAGGCGGGGCCTATGCCGTGCAACGCCTCGCCCAAGCCTGCCACGTTGCCGTGGCCGAAAATCGCCCAAACACCGGCGATGAAGGGTTGCCCCTCTTCTGTCATCTGGACCGACAGCCATTTGACCATGGCTTGGGCGGCGGTTAAGCGGAGTGTGGTCATTTTGCGGCTCCTTGCCCGGTGCGGGCGTCATCCCAGTAGCCCACCAAACGGCGGTAATTGGCGGCCATTGTGGCCACGGCGGTTGCATCGTCGATCTTGCCCGCGATCCAGTCGCGCCCGACATCGGCGTGAATCGTGCGGCCCACGGCAAACCCTTTCACCAGCGGAAAGGGGGCTGCAAGCCGGAAAGAGGCGGCGAGTTCGTCTTCCGTCTGGCCCAGACCCAGAATGACGATGCCTTGCACATAAGGATCGTTCGCCTCGATCGCGGCACAGGTCGCGGCCCACGCTTGCGTCGTTTGCATCGGTTCCAGCTTCCACCAATCGGGAAAGACGCCAATATCATACCAACGCTGGATCAATCGGGCATTGGTCAGATCATCGACCGGACCAACCTTGGACGGGATGATTTCCAACAACATCTCTAGCCGATTGCGCCGACAGGCCGCAAACAGGCGGGTGACGGTGTCTTCTTGGGCGGCGCGCATCTCGTCGGAATCGTCGGGGTGGCAAAAGCACAAAACCTTGACGATATGTTCCAAAGGCCATTCCGATAGGCCACCGAAATCGGGGCCAATCTCGGGCTCCAGCGACAGCGGGCGCGAGGTGGGCCATTCCACCGGACGCCCGATCCAAAGCCCCTGCCCTGCCGCACGGTATAGGGCTGTGCGCCCCAAGCGGCTGTCACACAGCAGGCCAAAACCTTCGCGGCCCTGCGCCACCTCAACCGTGGCATCGACGCACAATTCTTTAAAGGCTGCGATCTTTTCAGGGGTAGCACCCGGGATATCTTCCATCTGGATGCGGTGGTCATAGGCAAAGGCTTTAACCTCGCCCCACACTTTGCGGCGGTTGGTGGCCCAATGCACCTGCTCTAGGGCCAAATCCTTGCGCAAAGCCTTGTTCACGATGCCGCGTTTTAGGAAAAACTGCATCTCTTCCCATGACGGATAGGCGGGCGTGCAGCCATGGCGCGAAACAGCGAAGGCCCCGCAGACATTGGCATATTTAAGCGCCGTGGGCCAAGGTTCATCATCCAGCCAGCCTTTCAGCAAGCCAGACATGAACCCATCACCCGCGCCCAGAACGTTAAACACCTCGATCGGAAAACCGGGGCCGGTTTGGCCATCGTCAAGACTGTCGGGCACGGCATCGCTGAAAGCCACAGCGCCCATTGGCCCGCGTTTGCACACCAAGGTGGCCGAAGAAACCGCCCGCACGGCACGCAAAGCGGCAATGGTGTCGGTGGTGCCACCTGCGATGTGAAACTCTTCTTCTGTGCCCACGATCAGATCAAACAAGTGCAGCGTTTGCTGCAATTTGGCCGTGACCTTGGCACTTTCGATAAAGCGGCTTTCACCGTCGCCGTGGCCGGCAAGGCCCCACAGGTTCGGGCGATAGTCGATATCCAACGCCGTGCGCGCGCCGTGTTTGCGCGCCAAAGTCAAGGCTTTGAGCACCGCCGCTTCGGTCTTGGTATGCGACAGATGCGTGCCCGTGGCCACGACCGAACGCGATTGGGCAATGAAGCCCTCGTCAATATCATCCTCGCACAGCGCCATATCCGCGCAGTTTTCGCGGTAGAAAATCAAGGGGAACTGCTTTTCATCGCGAATCCCCAGCAAAACCAAGGCTGTCAACCGCTCTGGATCGGTTTTCACCCCGCGCGTGTCGACCCCTTCTTTGGCCAGCTCTTCCAAGATAAAGCGGCCCATATGCTCGTTGCCAACCCGCGTGATCAGCGCCGATTTCAGGCCCAGCCGTGCTGTGCCCGTGGCCATATTGGTGGGCGATCCGCCGACATATTTTTGAAAAGACGCCATGTCTTCCAGCCGACCGCCCACCTGCGCGCCGTACAGGTCAACCGACGACCTGCCAATGGTGATGACATCAAGCGTTTTCATGGCACAGGCTCCCAAAGCGGCGCAGGGCCAAGACTCGCGGCCGGACTGCATTTTTGGAATTTTTATTCCAAAAGCTTACCGATGGCAAAGGGTTTTCTTGCCCCCCTAGCTTTCGCGCGCCGATCCAACCGCCACCGCCAGCGCAATAGCCATGGCAATCGTCGCCGACAAGGACCGAAACGCGCCAAAATCCACTTCCGGCACTGTTAAAATCGCCTCAGAAAAGCGCACCAAGGGTGAGGTCATGCGGTCTGTCAGCGCCACAACCGGCAAACCGCGCGCTTTGGCGTCTTGGGCAAGCACAAGGGTTTCTTCCGAATACGGCGCAAAGGTGATCGCCAAAACAGCGTCACCGGGCCGCAGCGCAAAGCGGTGATCCAGCTTGCCCACCCCGTCGTGCAGCATGGCTGGAACTGACATCTTTTCAAAGACATAGGCCAGATAGCTTGCCACCGGAAAGGCACGGCGCAGGCCCACGACATGCACCGTATCCGCCCCTGACAGCACGGCCACAGCGCGTTGTAGCGCCACCTCGTCGGCCGATTTTGCCAAAGATTCCAGCGATTGCCGCCCGGCCTCGATAAACTCGGCCAGCAGGGCCGAGGGGCTGCCCGCCCCTCCCTCTTTAAGGTTCTTTAGTCGGGTGGAATAATCGGGCCAACCGGGGCTATACGCCTCGCGAAACAGGCGCTGCATCTCGGAAAAGCCCGAAAACCCCAAAATCTGGCAAAACCGCATCACGGCCGAGGGGGGCACATCAGCCCCCGCCGCAAGCTCTGCCACGGTCGACACGGCGATACGGTCGGTGTTGGCGGCAACATAATCCGCGCATTGCCGCAGTCGGCGGGGCAAATCGTCCAGAATGTCAGCCAAACGGGCGCGGAATTCTTCGACCGAGGCGGGCGGGCCTGCAAGGTCGTCAGGCAAATCG
>CANFSY010000063.1 GCA_947449875.1 Paracoccaceae bacterium | reverse complement strand
CTAAGAACTAGCCCCGCTGTCTAAAGCAGCGCGGAGCACGATGGGGACGTGATTGCGGACGTGGGTTTTGGAGTGCATCAAGGCGCGGTCGGCCTTTGCCGACCGTTTGGAAGAATGGCTCAACCACGGGCGACATGGGCCAGCCTATGGCGCGCCCCCAAGACCTTACCCCGCTTTGTTAAGCAGCGCGGCGCACGATGGTGACCTGATTGCGGCCGTGGGTTTTGGAGTGCATCAAGGCGCGGTCGGCCTGTGCCACCAGATCGCTGGCTTGCACCGGATCGGCAGGCCCCTCGCCACCCGTTGTCATGCCAATGGAAATCGTCGCCTTGACCTGTGTGCCATCGGCCAGCACCACGGCGCTGCCATCGACCGCGCGGCACAGGCCTTGGGCAAGGTCTTGGGCATGGGCAAGGGGGGTGTCGGGCAGGGCGATCAAAAACTCTTCTCCGCCGATGCGGGCCAAAAGGTCGGTCGGGCGCAGGCACTGGGTCAGGCGGCGGGCGACCTCGACCAGAACGGCGTCGCCTGCGGCATGGCCCCACCGGTCGTTGACGGATTTGAAGCGGTCAATATCCACCACCAGCACCGCAAATTCGCGCAGGCTGGTCGATGCGCGGTCAGCGATGGCTGTCAATTGCGCAAGGCCATAGCGGCGGTTGTGCAGGCCCGTCAAAGGGTCATAAACAGCCATGCGCAACCCGTCTTCGACCGAGGCGCGCAGGCGGTCCCCCTCGCGCTTGCGCGCGACCAGACGGTGCAACCGCAGCGCCAGTTCTGCTGTGGGCATGGTTTCATCCACCACCTCATGCGCGCCAAGGTCAAACGCACTCGCCGCGCGGGCGGATGCGGTATCAGGGGCATAGATGCAAAAGGAAGCGGTGCGCGTGCTTTGACGGGCCAGCAGTTCCGACATCATCCGCAACCCGCCGCCCGGCTCGCCCAGATCGGCGGGGATCAGATAGACATCGGGGGCGGCACTTGCGGGGTTGGTATGGACCTCTTCCGGGGCCATGATCACAAAGCGGTCATGCCCGATCGCCGCCAAATCGCGCCGCATCCGCAGCGCCTTGTCCGCTTGGGGCAGCACAAGGGCAATCTGCCCGGGCAGGGCAAAGGGCTGGCGCGGTTCAGCCAGACCCAGCACCCCCAGATCTTGGCCGGCCCCCGCGCCCATGCCCGCCAAGGCTTGGCGCATCCGCAAGACCGCGCGCAAACGCGCTTGCAGCAGTTGATCATCAATCGGGCGAATCATGAAATCTTCCGCGCCGTGGCCCAAGGCCTGACTGCGCAGCGGTGCTTGGGATGGGTCGGCCACGATAATCACCGGAATGCGCCGCGTTTGCGCATGCCCTTTCAAAGCGCCAAGCGCATCAAACCCCATAGACAGGGTCAGCAAAATGACATCGGGCCGCTCACCCAAAGCCAAACGCAGCGCCCCCTCGGCATCGGCGGTGGCGACGGTTTGATAGCCTGCGGCCGTCAGTTTGACCTTGAAGACGATGCGGTTTGACGACACATCATCAACGATGAGGATTTTGCCGATCATGGAAAGCGGACCCACTTGCTACTTGCATGGGGATACTCTTGCTCTCAACTCGTTAACAAATCCTTTCCGCCGCCTTGACCAAATCCGTAAAGTTTGAGGGAACCTGTGCATAACCCAAAAGAGAGCGGCAAAATCGGGCGGCAAATGGCCGAAACCATTGCGCTTCAAGCTTTGGGGTGGCTGGCGGGCGATCCTGAAAATCTTAACGCCTTTCTGGCGCTGAGCGGGCTTTCCCCTGCCGACCTGATGGCCCAAGCGGGCGATGCGCGTATGTTGGGGGCGGTCATGGACTTTGTGTTAAGCGAGGACCGCTTGGTGATAGGCTTTTGCGATTCGGCCGCTTTGGCCTATAGCGTGCCGCAAGCGGCGCGCGCAGCCTTGCCCGGCGGCGAGATATATCATTGGACCTAAGATCATGATCAAAGCGGTTATCTTCGACAAAGACGGTACCTTGTTTGACTTTCGCCAAAGCTGGGGAGCGTGGACTTTGGCGCTGCTTGACAAGCTGCAACCCGTAACGCGCGGCGATTTGGGGCAGGTCTTGGGCTTTGATCGGGAAGGGTTTTCCTTTGCCCCCGACAGTGCTGTCATCGCCCATACCACCTTTGACATCGCCGACCTGATCTTGCCGCATCTGGACGGTGTTTCTATGCCTGCGCTGTTGCAGATTATGAACGATCTGGGCACCTCGGCCCCGATGGTGCCGGCGGTGGATCTGCCCAAGGTTCTAGCGGGCCTGAAAGCCAAGGGCCTCGCGCTGGGCTTGGCCACCAATGACACCGAAGTCCCCGCCCGCGCCCATTTGGCGGGCGCGGGGGTGACGCATCTGTTCGACTTTGTCGCAGGGTGCGATTCCGGCTTTGGCGGCAAGCCCGAGCCGGGGCAGCTTTTGGCCTTTGCCGCCCATGTCGCCTTGGCCCCTGCGCAGATTGCCATGGTGGGCGACAGCCTGCACGATCTAGATGCCGCGCGGCGCGCCGGAATGAAGGCCGTGGGCGTTCTGACCGGCCCCGCCACCCGCGCCCATTTGACCCCCCATGCCGACGTGGTTTTGGGTACAATTGCCGAACTTGGCCCTTGGATTGACGGGATGAACGCCGCCTGACGCGGCCCACATCCAAAAACGACGCTTTCATGTCGGAAACAAAGTCAGCGCCGCAGGGCGCTTTCCGTCATTCTGGCAAAAGCGAACAAAGGGGCGCAATCCCCGCGACAGGAGGGTACCCGCATGACCGAAGAAGCCACCAAGCGCCGCAGGGCGGGGGGTCGTGCCGGCAACAAGGAACGTGCGGGATCTTCCGTCATCGACCAGATGCCATGGCGCATTCCGGTCAACCCCGACCGCCCGACAGAGCCTTTGGATGCGGACGGCGTTCAGGCGATCCACCGCGGTGCGATGAAGATTTTGCGCGACATCGGGATTGAATTTCTGAACCCCGATGCCGTGGAGCATCTGAAACGGGCGGGCTGTTTGGTGAACGGCACCAATGTGCGCATGGACGAAGATTTCGTCATGGAAATGCTGGCGCGTGCGCCCGAAACCTTTACCATCACCCCGCGCAATGTCGAGCGCGAAGTGATTATGGGCGGCAAACATATGCTGTTTGTCAACGTCTCCTCTCCGCCGAATTCGTGGGATCTGGAACGGGGCAAACGCTCGGGCGATTTTGAAACCTTTAAAGATTTCATGCGTTTGACGCAGTATTTCAACTGCATCCATATTGCGGGCGGCTATCCGGTCGAACCCATCGACATTCACCCTTCGGTGCGCCACCTCGATTGTCTGTATGAAAAGCTGACAATCACCGACAAGGTGGTGCATGCCTATTCGCTGGGGGCCGAACGCGTTGAAGACGTGATGGAAATGGTCCGCCTTGCGGGGGGATTGAGCGAGGAAGAATTCCAAGCCAAGCCGCGGATGTACACCAACATCAACTCTGTCTCGCCCCTGAAGCACGACTATCCGATGCTGGACGGCGCGATGCGTTTGGCCAAGCGCGGCCAGCCTGTGGTGATCACGCCCTTTACCTTGGCGGGGGCTATGGCGCCGGTGACGATGGCAGGCGCTGTGACCCTGTCGCTGGCCGAGGCGTTGGCAGCGGTGGCGCTGTTGCAGTTTATCGCTCCGGGTTGTCCGGTGGCGATTGGCACCTTTACCTCGAACGTCGATATGAAATCGGGTGCACCCGCCTTCGGGACGCCGGAATATATGCGCGCGACGCAAATGACGGGGCAATTGGTGCGGTTTTATAAATTGCCGCTGCGCTCGTCAGGGGTGTGTGCCGCCAATGTGCCCGACGGGCAGGCGATGTGGGAAACGTCAAACAGCCTGTGGGCCTCGGTCCAAAGCGGCACCAATATGGTTTATCATGCGGCTGGATGGCTGGAAGGCGGGCTGATTGCCAGCCCTGAAAAGTTCATTATGGACTGCGAAGTGCTGCAAATGATCCAGCGCTATTTCGAAGCGGCGACTTATGCCACAACCGAAGACGATATTGCGATCGAGGCGATCCGCGATGTTGGCCCTTCGGGGCATTACTTTGGCACGCCGCACACGCAATCGCGCTATACCACGGCCTTTTATGCCCCCTTCCTTGCCGATTGGCGCAATTACGAGGCGTGGAATATCGACGGCGCGATGTGGACGGCGGAACGCGCGCATAAGATGTACAAAGCCATCATGGCGGAATTTGTCCCGCCCGAGATGAACGGCGACCACCAAGAAGACCTGCGCCGCTTTGTGGCCAAGCGCAAACAAGAAGGCGGCGCGCCAACCGATTTCTAAGCGGCTGACCTATTCGGTGTAAAAGACCGGACGGGGTTGCGGGTTCAGGAATTCGGCTTGCAGGGTTGAGTGAATGCCTGCTTCTAAAGACACGGGTGCGCGAAAACCGTGATGGCCGTGCGCCCGTGAGGTAAAAGACGAATTGGCGGTGAATTTGCGCACGCGCACGGCGCTGATGGGCAATCGCCGCCCCGTCAGTTTTGCAATTCCATCGCTCAGGTGGCCTAATCCCAGCCCCAAGGCCAAGGGCAGGGCAGGGCCTGTGCCCGATTGTGCCCGCAAGACCTGGCGCGCCAAAGACACAAGCGCGTGCATCGTGAGATCGGGGGTGTCAACGTAATTGAACACTTGCACGCCCGGCCCCGAATGGGCGCTGTGGCGTAAAAAGGCCACCAGATTGTCGATGTAAGCCAAAGATTTGCGGTTTTCCCCGCGACCTACCATCACAAAGCGCCCCAAGGCGATCTGTTGAAACAGCGTGTAAACATTGCCGCGATTGCCGGGGCCAAAAACAACGGTTGGCCGAATGATCGTTAAAGACCGCGTCTGTGGCGCTTCGCTTGCCCAAGCGCGCAGGACTTGCTCGGCGGCATATTTGGATGCGCCGTAAGCGTTGACCGGATTGATGGCCCCCGTTTCATCCGTGCCTATCGGCGCAAATCCGTAGACCGCCACGGAAGAGGTGAAAATGATCCGGTTGATCCCGCGCAAACTGGCTGCGCGGCATAGCGTGCGGGTGCCTTCGACATTAACAAGGTGGTATCGGTCAACCGGTGTCACATCATCGCGGTGCTCTGCGGCAAGGTGAAAGAGCGTATCGCCTGAAAGGCTTTGTGGTAAACGGTCGGCATCCAGAATGTCTAACAGCGTGACCAAATCAGGAAAGGTTGCGCTGGGTCTTTTGTCGATAATGCGAAAACTTTCCCCTGCCTGATGCAGGGCCAAGCCAAGATAGGTGCCGATAAAGCCGCTGCCGCCTGTGATGATATAGGACATGGGGTGTCTTTGCGATATGGATTAAAATATATGAATTTGAATGGCGCTTTCCTGCGAGGGAGTTTTCGCTGGAAGGCGTTAAAAAAGGCGGGGCAAATTGCTCTAGGGTTGCTTGGGCTTAGCGCGGTTCACGAGAAAGGTTTGACCTTTGGCCGCAGCGACGATGGCTCGGTAGGTCAGCACGAAGAGAACAGCCGACAGCCCGACATAGGCAAAGGCCAACCCGTTGTGGTTCCAAACCAATACGCCCAAGCACGCGGGCGCTGCCATAAGTGGCAGCAAAATCAGCGTGGATATCGGATTGCTAAGGGTGCCAGCCTTTTTTCCAACCAAAAGAATGTCGACATTGCGCAGGACGATATGGTGAAAGTGCAGCCGATCTGCGCGAAACGGCGAGCGGCGTTTGGCGGTTCGGCGGACAACCGCAAAAACCATATCCGCCAGCGGCCAAAAGAAGACCAAAACCACCGCCCCCGCCGACAAGTCTGGGATGCGCTGCACCATATTTACCGCGATGCAGGCCAGAATAAATCCCAAAACATAAGCGCCTGCATCGCCCATAAACAAAAGCCCGCGCGGAAAGTTTACCACAAGCACCCCGCCAACAGCGGCCATTACACTCAGCAGCACCGACGCCAAGGCATCTTGTCCGGTGTTCGACGCGATCAGCGCCAAAGCTCCGCCCGTGATCAGGCTGGCAAAGCCACACAGCCCATGCAATCCGTCGACCAAATTAAAGGCTTGCGCCGTACCGCTTAAAACAAGGGCTGTCAGCAGCACGGCCGGCAGGCCACCGGCAAAGACTGCGTCAAGCGGCGCAAAGCCGATGCGTGGAATTAAAATGCCAAACACCGCAATCGCCACCAAAGCACTGCACACCGACGCCGCCAAGCGCCAAAGCGGTGCCACGCGCCAGCCCGAATCTTCCAACAGGCCTGCCACAAAGACCGGCAAGGCGCTAAGCATCAGACCTTGCAGCGCGGTGGCCTGCGCCGTCGGCAGCACAAGCAGCGCCCCCGCTAAACCCACGGCAATCGCCACGCCCCCCAAACGCGGCGTGGGCCGCGTGTGGCTGGCCTGCACGGCGTGCACATCACCGCGACGGCCCGGATACAGCCGACCAAGACTGACAAGAGCCACCGCCGTGATCAAGCTAAGCGCGAAAGGAACGAGGATCACGGCCACCCGTCTTCAACCAAAGAGATACAAGAATCCAGTTGCGAAAAATAGATTACACGAAAGTGTAGCGATGGTACGGCGGATTGCAATAAGATTCGCTCAGCCTGCGGAAGTGGATTGACTGATCAATTGCTGTGAGGGCTAAGAAAAATCTGGCCGCACAACCGTCGTGGCCTATTATCACTAAATGCCGTACATCCGCCGCCGCCGTAGCGAAAGGCGCAGCAGCGCAAATTTCTTCGACTTTGTGGATAATCTAGGGTGCTAAATCTGAAACCCTACCAGATTTCAAAGCACAACCTATTTGCCGACATGGCAGCCCGTAGGGGAGTCGAACCCCTCTTACCTGGTTGAAAACCAGGTGTCCTAACCGATAGACGAACGGGCCACTGTCGGTGAGAGGCTGTCTAATCAAGGTCTTCGGGCTGCGCAAGAGGAAATTTGCACCTTATGCAAAGGCCGCGTCTTCCAAACGAAATTGTGGTTTTGACTTGCCGTTCCAATGGTTGATTTCCAGCCGTCCGGCCAGATGCAGGCGGCGGTGACCCGCACCTTCCAGCGCATCGCCAAGGGGCGTGTCAAAGGCGTTGAACAAAACGCCTTCTACCCGCGCGCCCATGGACTCGCCAAAGGTGATGCGCAGATGGGCGGTGCCCATGCGGCGGGTGGCGACGCTTTGGTCGGCAAAGACAAAGCGCGGTGCGGGCGAGGAGGCGCCGAAAGGGCCTGCCTGCTCGATCTGTTCGATCAGCTCGACCGTTGCCGCTGTTGGCATCAGCAGGGCGGTGATGTCCAAATCGCCCGCGCCGTGGTTTCCGGCCCCTTGGCGCGCCAACAGGGCGTCAAGGCGCTGCATCGCGGGCAACAACTGGTCGCGCGTCAGCGTCAGGCCTGCGGCCATCTTATGACCGCCGCCCTTCAGGATCAGCCCCTCTGCCGCAAGCCGCTGGATGGCAGAGCCAAGGTCAACCCCGCTGACCGAACGGGCAGAGCCTTTGCCGATATCCCCCTCGAACCCGATCACCACGGCGGGTTTGTGCAGCGCCTCTTTTACACGGGCGGCGACGATTCCCACCACGCCCGGGTGCCAACCCTCTTCTGCGGCCCAAGCGAGTGCGCCATCGGGCCCATGCGCATCTACCTGGGCGAGGGCCAGTTCGCGCACCTGCGATTCGATCTCGCGGCGTTCGGCGTTGAGGGTTTCAAGTCGGGCGGCGAGGGCTGCCGCCTCGCCCTCTTGGTCGGTGGACAAAAGGCGCGCGCCCAGATCGGCTTGGCCAATACGGCCACCGGCATTGATGCGCGGCCCCAAAACAAAGCCAAGGGCATAAGAGGTGGGGGCCTGATCCAGCCGCGCTTTGTCGGCCAAAGCGCGCAGCCCCACCCGATCGCGCCGCGCCATCACCTTTAATCCCTGCCGCACAAAGGCGCGGTTCACCCCGATCAGCGGGGCAACATCGGCCACCGTGGCAAGGGCCACCAGATCCAGCATGGCCATCAGATCCGGCCCTTGCTGGCCTTGCGCTTTCAAGCGGCGATTGGCTTCAACCAGTGTTAGAAAGACCACCGAGGCCGCGCAAAGATGGGCCAGATCACCGGATTCGTCCTGACGGTTGGGGTTGACCACGGCAAAAGCATTCGGAAGCGTCTCGGCGCCCAAATGGTGATCCAGCACGACAACATCGCAGGCGGCAGCGGCAATCGGCTCGTGGCTCAGCGTGCCGCAATCCACGCAGAAAATTAGATCATGCGCCGCCCCAAGCGCTGCCATAGCGGGCACGTTGGGCCCATAGCCCTCGTCAATGCGGTCAGGGATGTATAGGGTCGGCGTCAGTCCGAAATGGCGCAGCCAGATGATCAACAGCGCCGCCGAAGCGCCACCGTCAACATCATAATCCGCAAAAATCGCAATGCGTTGCCGAAGGCTGACAGCCTGCAACAGGCGATAGGCCGCACGGTCCATATCGCGCAGGGTTTGCGGGTCAGGCAACAAGTCGCGCAGCGCGGGCGACAGATAGGCCGCAGCACTTTGCGCCGTGACACCGCGCAGGGCCAAGGTCTGGCACAGGGCGGCGGGAAGGCGGGTTGCCTGACCCATAGCCTCGGCCAAACGCTCCGTCTGCGGCGAAGGGCCCGACCAGCGCCGTCCGGTTAAAGAAAGATCAACGTTCAAAAATTGGCTCATCCGGAAGGGATGCCGCAAGATTGACATGGGCGCAAGGGAGGGCAGATTGGATCGCATTGATTGGCGAACCACAAAGAAATAGGCCATGCCCGCACTTGGAATACGCAGTCCTGCGGACCAACTCTCGCAATACGACACAGTGAAGTGCTGACCGACGCAGGTGACCACTTGGTGTGAAAAATCAAGCAGCCAACTTTGCAATCATAAAAAAGGCAAGCAACCAATAAGGTCACGAAACCCACTGGTACACCGGAAGATATACTTCTGAAAGAATTGGAAGAGACGTGGCAGTGCCGTTCTAGACTGTCTTATTAAAAATTCTCTGGAAAACGCGAAACACAAATCGCTTCATGCCTCGTCTTCGATATGATTGTCCCAATCGGAAAAGGAAAAACCGCAAACGAATTTCGAAGGTTTGCACCAAATGCACTTTGCCAACTGCCTTTGACACGGAAAAAACCTCTCGTCCCAAAAGCGAATTGATCACGTCCTTGTTTCGACATAGAGAACCCGCGAGTTGGGAGAATCCTGATATCGGACCTGACTTGGTCGGGGTAATGTAAAGGTCTGACGCTCCCCCCAACGCCAAGAGATCGATAAGCGCCGATCGGGCCACCGCATCCTTCGCCTCTACGCTAATCTCCCGGATGTGCAACGGTTTGCCGTCTTTGAACGCAACATCAGAGACCCGCTTGATGGATGAGCTTTCTAAGATGGTATCAACTTCTTGCACAACTTCAAAATCATCGCTGCAGACAAGCACAGTTTTATTGCGTAATTGACGCCTTATTTTTCTTAAGAATTGGACCCAATCGGTCTTGTAGTCAGAGTTTCGGATATGTACAGCAGAGTAATCTGGGCCTATTGCCAAAATTCGCGCAAGAACCTCATCCGCAAGATGCGCTTCCAGCGTGAAACGTTTCAAGAATTCAATCCCAAAATCGGCCCCACCCTTGTGATGGTACAAAAGCATTGGCTCCGGATAGTCGATCGAAAGGTCAATCTGCAGTGAGACTCCAGATTTGGAGTCTCTGTTTATCATAGTCCCCTGTTCATCTCGTCCCCAAACCGTTTTATAATCAAACAACTTTCCTGAAAAAGCTGTAGGAAAGCAGTCGAGTGCATTTAAGAACCGCAGATCATCTAGATTTGCATTCAAAACCACCTCTTGGTCACTTTGAAGTGGCAAGAAAAATTTTCTAAGATCGGTTAAGCCATCACTGAAGCTAAGATCAATAATCAGAGTTCGATGGAATCGCTTTGCATACACAAAACATCTTTCAATATGACAGAATGTATCGTTCAAGCCTCCTGTCGGCCTGCACAACATATAACGTTTCGCCAGTAAGTCAGATTCCATTTAATTTATTTCCCGAATCTAAGTTTATCTAATGCGTACAATCGCGACGCTCCACAAAAAACTGCAACTTTGCCAAACCCTCATTGCCCTGCGTTTCCTAATCGCTCCGCACCGAAACACAGTTTTCGAGAAACCATTTATACGTATGAGTTATCCCGTCCTTAAGTTCAATCTTTGAAGCCCACCCCATATCTTTTAACCGCGACACGTCTAGCAGTTTTCTTAATGGACCTTGAGGTTTTGAAGGATCGAAAGTAACCCGCCCGCGAAACCCCGTAATTTCAGCGATGGTATGGGCAAGTTCGGCTATAGATACATCGGATCCTTGGCCCACATTGATGTGACTTTGCATCGTTTCAGTATTTTCCAGATAAATAGATCTTGGAAGATTGAATACAAAAATAGCAGCGTCAGCCATGTCGTCGACATGAAGAAACTCTCGTCGTGGTACGCCATTGCCCCAAACTTTCACCTCTTCGAGGGACTTCAGTTTTGCCTCGTAAAAGCGTCTAAGCAGAGCAGGCAAGACGTGACTATTCTCAGGATGAAAGTTATCACCCGGGCCGTAAAGATTTGTGGGCATTATGCTTCTAAAGTCAACGCCATATTGCCGATTATAGCTTTCGCACAATTTAATCCCGGCGATCTTAGCGATGGCGTATGGCTCGTTGGTGGGTTCAAGAGGCCCCGTAAGTAAAGCTTCTTCGCCCATTGGCTGCGTGGCATCGCGCGGGTAGATGCATGATGAACCAAGGAACAAAAGTTGGGTGATACCGGCATTAAACGCCTCATGGATCACGTTTGTCTGAATCATCAGGTTGTTGTAGATAAAGTCTGCAGGATAAGTGTTGTTCGCATGAATTCCTCCAACCTTTGCCGCCGCAAGTATGACAGCACTTGGTTTTTCGTATTGCATGAACGAACGAACAGCCTCTTGATTGGTTAGGTCCAACTCATCGCGCGTGCGTGTGATTGTTTCAACACCGCGTTTACGCAAAAGTCTTAAGATTGCCCCACCCACCATGCCATTGTGACCGGCCACAAATACAGTCATTTCACCCCTCCAGTGACAACGGTAAATCAAGGTCATGTTCGCGTAACAGGCGGTGTCGACGTGCTATTCGCAAATCTTCGGCCACCATCTCTGCACACATTTGTCTTGCAGAAAATTGAGGACTCCATCCCAGCTTTTTCTTCGCTTTCGTGGGATCGCCAAGCAAAGTTTCAACTTCAGCTGGTCTGAAATATCGTGGATCTATCCGCAACACAACCTGACCTGGCTTAACAAACGGAGCATGATTTGCGTCTGCCTGTTCAACAACGGCATACTCAGCAACGCCACTTCCTTCAAATGATAGTATTATCCCAAGTTCGGCCGCCGACCATTGAATGAAATCGCGAACAGAATGCTGTTCACCCGTCGCGATAACATAATCTTCAGGGGAGTCTTGCTGCAACATCATCCATTGCATCCTCACATAATCCTTAGCATGTCCCCAGTCACGCAAACTATCAATGTTGCCTAAATAAAGGCATTGCTCTAAGCCCTGTGCGATATAAGCCAATCCGCGGGTTATTTTTCGAGTTACAAATGTCTCACCACGACGTGGACTTTCGTGATTAAAGAGTATTCCGTTGCAAGCATACATCCCGTAAGCTTCTCGGTAATTTACTGTGATCCAGTAGGCATACATCTTTGCAACGGCATATGGACTGCGTGGGTGAAAAGGTGTTGTTTCGGACTGTGGAGTTTCTTGAACAAGGCCGTAAAGTTCCGATGTGGAAGCCTGATAAAAACGCGTCCGTTCTCCCATTCCAAGAAAACGAATTGCTTCTAGCAGTCGCAATGTTCCAATGGCATCAACATCTGCGGTATATTCGGGTGCTTCAAAACTAACGGCAACGTGACTTTGAGCGCCAAGATTATAGACTTCGTCAGGCTGAACATCACTTAAAATCCGCGTAAGACATGAAGTGTCTGTCAGATCGCCATAGTGGAGAAACAGTTGGGGATTTGGGTTGTGAAGATCTTGATAAATGTGATCGATCCTTCCTGTGTTCAAAGAAGATGCACGTCTTTTTATCCCATGAACCTCATAGCCTTGCTCAAGTAGAAACTCCGCTAGATAGGAACCGTCTTGACCGGTTATTCCAGTGATAAGTGCGCGCTTTTTCATTTGCTTTCTTCGTCTCTTTGAGTAAACTGGCGTAATTTGCGCAGGTTTTTTGCCAAAAGCGTTCCGACACCACCCAATTCGTAACGTCGGATGATTCGGTAGTCTTCCACGCTTTTTTTGAGTACGTTCCCGAAACTAGCATTGCTTTCGCCGCGAACACGCATTCGCACCATGACATTTGTAACATAAGTTAATTTAATCTGTCCCTCGATTAGAAAACGTAACATCGCTTCATAGTCAGCCGCGATTCTAAAGGTTGTATCGTACAGCCCGAGCCGTTCAAAAACTTCCCTGCGAAGGTAAACAGTTGGGTGCGGGGGCATCCAACCCCATTTTAACTTGTCTGGATGAAATTCACCAGCTCTCCAATATCGGACTATACTTTGTTCCGCATTGGCAGTAACATATTCTAGGTCACCAAATACACCATCCACGTTTTTATCTATCATGGCGTTTGCAACGTATTTAAGCGTATTTGAAGAGGCAAAGGTATCATCAGAATGCAATAGGCCTATCACGTCACCGGTTGCCCTCAAGATCCCTTTGTTGATACCCTCGTAGATACCGCCATCGCGGGCGCTTGTGACGATCATGTTTCGTGATGCGAATTTTTGAAGTATTGCGGGTGTGCCGTCTTGAGAACCGCCGTCCATGACAATGTGTTCGACATTAGCATAGGTTTGATCGCGAATGCTTTCTATAGTCTGCCCGATTGTGGATTCTCGGTTCAAAACGGCAGTTACAACCGAGATCTTCATTGATGCGTTATCCATTGTTTTATGTCGTTTGGAGTATTGTAATGCCTGCTGGTACGACGTAAATTACATTTTATCAGAAATTTTACACGCAGACGACTGAAGCGAAGGACGGGAGTTAAAAAATTGTAAGCGCTTTGCAAAGCGTGCTGCTACATTCTAATTTCCATTAAAGTGCCGAGTGAGGCAACGTTACACAAATGACTGGTCGTTTTTGACGCACGGTGTTATGCGCTAAGCCAACTTGGTCATAATTCTTCCTGTCATTGTCACATGTTGTCGCAGGCTTCATCCCCGGAAAGCGCCTCTCGTCAATGGCGATAAGTAAGATTGGCAAGCAGAGGTGCAAGTCATGGATGTTCTAATGAGAAGGGATTAAAAATCCTTATTTCTGGAGCCAAGCCTATTTCAAATTGGCAATTGGAAATTGGTCTAATGGAGGCGTCGTTGTACCGCAATCAATCTGCCAACCGCTTTTAAATGGCGCATTGCGACTTGAGGGATGCAAAAGGGATGGAGCGGTTTACCGTGTTGTCAACTCATCTCCAAACATAGCATAGCTCTCCTCGAACAAAGCTTTGGGGCTGCATGTGCTGTCAGATAGCCGAGGTTTGGGAAGATTTCTGGGTTCCATAGCACGGCAATAATTCAGGCACGACGAGCCCGGCGGTTGACCGAGATCTTGCGACGGTTGTGGCCGCAAGTGGTCAGGACGGCAAAGACGGATTTGCCGATGGCGCCCGTCAGGGGATAACGGCGGCTGGCGGTCGTCGACTTTCATGTGGCCAATTTCGCTTTCGATCGCGCTGCGGTGGCGGAGGTAATCGCGCACGCTGGCCTTGCACTTGGCATGTGATCCACCTCAGGGTTTTGCAAGGCATAAAGCTTGTCACCACCTTTGGGCTGGTGATGGCGCAACTGAGACACCAAGGCGCGCTTGGCGACAATCTGATCCCGCAGCGTTCCCCCCCATGACACTATCCCCTTACGACGCAGGTCGCGCAGGATAAGGCCAGTGTAGCCCGTCAGCCTCTTCAATGACTTGCGCGGCCGCTTGACCTGCTTGGCACGGGCACAGCGGCCGACCGGCAGCGCAAGCCTCACGGTAAGTCGGGCTTGGGATTGCCGCAGATCCACTTCAGCCCCCTGTGTCGGTTTCACCCCGTGCCTGCGCGCCCTTTCTAAAAGCCGGGCCCCCGTGAGAGAGGCGGTATTCGTTTCCATTATGGGCGTATCGACAGTCGCGCGCTTGGTGCTGTCCTCGTCGATCATGCCGGAATTGTGGCTGGCCCGGATCGTCTGGGTCATCAGCCATACCACGCCCTCGTCGTCGATGCGCCACTGCCAGTGTGGCAGGGAAGACGGATCAAGGGGAAGAGGGTGCATGAAAAAGGTCTCGCCGGTGAAGTGCTGATCGTGGGGTTTTCGACCTAACGTGCGCCCATCGCCGCCTCCGACAGCCGATGGGCGTCCGGCAGATAGCGCGGCCCAACCCCTCACCACGGATCGGTCGCAGGCCGCCCTTTGTGAGAGGTGCGAACTAGGCCACTCCCGTTCAAAGACCTCCCCGTCGTTCAGCTTCGTAAGTTTCACCCACTAATGCCGCGGATTGATCATATTCGTCAGGCGCAAACGAAGCAGATCGCCTCGTTGCTCGGGGCGTAGTCGTTGCTTTATGACCAGAATCGAAATGGCAGGGTGCCGTTCAAAATTATACAAAATTTGCAGGAACGCACGACGAAAAAACATTATTGCAACATAAAATCAGAAAGTTACCGCTTGTTCGCGGGAAATCAATAAGCGATGGTTTTTTCTCATTTAGAGATTCGTCCGACAGCAAGCCCAGCGAGTAATGTAGTGAAAATCAAAGTTAGTATCGTAAAACTTTGACATAAGAGAAATAGAATTCCATAACAATAAAAAAATTCCTTCATCTTTTGAAGTTTTATGATGAGTGCGACAAGAGAACTATAGATCGTAAGTGTCGCTATTCCGCCAAAATCGAAAACCAGTTCTAGGAAGTTCGAATTCAGCGGCAAAAGATCTCCACCCTCTCCCAATCCAGCGCCGTAGCCGTAGGTTTCGTTAAGCACCGAATAGTATTGGCCAAGCCCAACTCCAAACAATGCAGCCCATGGATTTTTGAACAAGTAATCCCATGCGAAGAACTCTTGGCGGTAAACAACAGTATTATCTATTCCGTGATCGAACTCAGACATTCGCTGATCATAAGAATTTACTATCGCTTGCAAAATACCTGAGTTTGGCAGAAGCAGTACGATTATAACAGCGATAATTGCAATTCCGACAGTGTATAGCATGCTCTTCGATGGTTTTAAAAAAAGCAAACCCACACTGAAGCATGCAAGTGCGAGAAAATAAGAACTTGAAAAAGTCATGATCGACATCGCAACAATGAAGGTTGCCGACCCGTAAAGTTTCTGAGAGACTTTTCGTGACTGGATGCGTGCCAGAAAAACACAGGCTAATGCAGACAAAAACAGGACGTACCCTAACCGCTTCGGTTCGTTGGCCAGACTGTTTACGCGCGGAAGTCCCCGCATTGCCGCTATTGTGCTGCCGCCCGACGTATCGCGAACAATGCCACGAACGGGAAGTTCCGTGTAATAGGCAAGGATCTGATAAGCACCATACATAGAATAAACAATTCCCAGTATTACGAACCCTTTCAACAAAATTTTGGTGGCCTCTGGTTTTCGACCCAACTCGTAGGAAAACCCAAACATAGCAAAAAGACTCAAATAATAAATGATGCGAATAATCGCGCGGGCTTGCTGAGCACCTAATGAAAACGCGATTAAGCACGACACTGCAACACAAGGAGCCAAAATCAACAATACAGGTCTTGCCATTTTCGGCAGTTTAATTGACCCTTTCAGCGCAGCTCTTGCTGTCAAAACCAACGGAAGGGCTTGCGACAGCGTAAAAGTGTTGAACCATGGGATGAAAAACCACAAACTCAAAGCGGTTGGCATAAACCCAATCAACTTTACGGCATTTCTATTTAAATACCAAATCGCTAAAAGGGTACCGAATATAACCACCAAAGGGTCGAAATTTGTGTATCCGAAAACCATTTTTACCTTCGCGCAAATATGTTAAAAATGACGGGGTCTTTGTTTCGTTTTGCCATCGGAAAATCTTATTGTATGAGCTTCCAACGTGCCGCAACCAAAGGCGTTCATGGCCAGCACGGCACCGTCTTTCAGACGGCAACCCGGGGCCAGTTTTGCAAAAGCCCCCACCCAGCAACCTTGCCCAATATCAATTCCTGTTGTCATCAGCGCAAAATTGGGGTCACTCCAATTGTGGCTTCCAGTGCACAGGTAAGCGCCTTGGGAAAGGCAGGTGTGCGTGCCGATGCGCACAAGGCTAAGATTGTCTATCCAGACCCTTTCACCGATCCACACGTGATCCCCGATGACCAAACGCCACGGAAATTTGATCACAACATTCGGCTTAATGACTACGCCAAGTCCAATTCTAGCGCCGAACAACCGAAGTAAAATACAGCGCCAAAGTGATCCGGGGATCCACGTTGAAAAGAGCAGGCCTTGAATCACAGTCCACGCAATTTCGGTAAGTCGCGAAGCGCCGCGATCGAAATCAGAATTTGAGAAATTGTCCAACCGCATATACTTGATCATCCGTCCACGTGGTCTGGCCGCGCTCTGTGCCCTGCCGCCCAAAGGTAGATTTCGCGCATTTTGACACTTACTTGTTCTGCGCTAAAATCGTCACGCACCCATTTGCGCCCACGTTTTCCCATGATTTGCAGAGCCGCTGGTTTCTGCATCAATGCATGGCGGAGGGTGTCATTGAGTTTTGTCTGCTCAAGTTCGATCGACCAACCGCAGGCGTGCGTTTTCAGACCTGACCACGGCGTATTCGTGGTGGTTATGACGGGCGTTTCCTGTGCCAAAGCTTCTGCGATAACCAGTCCAAAGTTTTCGCCGTGGCTGGGAAGGATGAATACATCGGCGTTTCTGTACAACTTTTGCTTTTGCGCGCCGTGCACCGCCCCGACGAAATGGATGCGCTTTAAGTGTTTGTCGTTTGCCATTCGCTTCAGTTCAGCCTCGTGGCCACCTTCATCAATGCCGGCGATGATCAGCTGCCAATCTGGATAATCTTGATAGACAGCCTCCCAGCTATTCAAGAGAAAGCTGAGTCCTTTTTTGGGATGAATGCGGCTGATAAAAAGCAAGGTGCGAAGGGGTTGGATTTCGCGTTCTGCAAGATCTGGCAAGTCAATGCCATTTGCAACGATAGCGATGGGATTGATCAGGCCAATGTCACGAAAATGGCTGGCTTCCAGTTCGGATGTGGCGCGAAGGCAGCGCGCCGCTCTCAGATGGGCGTTTTCTGCAAAGGCGGCGAAGAGGCGTTTTTTCCAAGCGGAGTTTCGCCGCGCCCAAGGGTCAAGCATGCCTCGGGGTGTCACGATATAGGGGGTTTGAGTGCGCTTAAAATGATCAAGGCTTACTTTAGATGCCCAAGTCCAAAGCCCTTGAACATCCACCAAATCGGGTTGCAGGTCTGCGAGAGCTTTCGCCATTGCAGGGGCTCTTTGCAGTGCGACGGGTTTGGTCGCGCGAAAGGATGTCACCCTTGGGCCCCAGTTGCGCGCCGCCATTGGATCGTTTGGGTCTTGGGTGCCGAAAACATGCATGTCAATGTCATCAAAGGCATCGACGCCAAAGGCGAGCCCGGGCACAGATACGCCAAGTCCGCCCGCTGCGGGTGACATTTTCCCTGTCAACAGCGCCACTTTTAACGGATCGCCCACGTCAACCTTGTCCCGAAATTTTGGTATACAAGGCCTTAAGATCGCGGGCGGCGGCGGTCCAAGCGAAGGTCTGTCTGACGGCCATCGCTTGCGCTTTGGCATCCCCCCACTGGTCTTTGGTCACAAAATTAACGATGGCCTCTGCCAAGGGTTTGGCTTGGCTACGGACAAGGACACCGCCTGATGCGCGCGTGATGCGTGCCAAGGCGCCTGCAGGACTGGCGATCACTGGCAGGCCCACGGCCGCAGCATCAAGCGCCGTGATGCAAAACCCCTCTTCGATGGAGGGTTGCACATACAGATGCGCGGCACTGTAGAGTGCTGCAAGATCGTCTAAGGCGACCGCTTGTCTGACGCGAACCTTATCTTGCAGGCCTGCTGCGGCAACCGCCGCCGCAACGCTGCTCCAGTACCCTGCAACGCGCCCTGCCGGACCCACAATGTCCCATTCAAACTCTACACCTGCGACCAACAGCAACGTGCAAATCTGGGGGATCAGGTGCTGGCGTTTGTGCGGAGCATAGCCGCCCGCCGTCAAAATCCGCACCGGACTGCCCTGTGTCGGACGGCGTGAGGACGCAACCTGCACCCTGTCAAGCAGTGCACCCGTCGGGCCATGGCCCACAACGTTGATCTGTTTCCCGCCGATCACCCGCGCCAGAAAATCGCGCACTTGGTCAGAGGGCACGACGATCCCGTCATAGTCATGCCCGCGCAATCGGCTGCGATTTTTCCATCCCACGGCCTTAAGGCGCAGGTCCTCGGCAAACCTTTGGGCAAATGCCGCCTGTGGTGACACTCTGCGGCATTCCTGCGGCGGAACATTGTGGACTGTCGCAATCGAACGAACGCCCGATGCTCGCAGTTGATCTGTGTCGAGCACTTCCATCAAGAACAAGCCAAAGGCGACGTGCACGATATCAGGCGCATCGCTGCTTTGCGCCCGTTTCAGGGCCGCCGTATTCGCCAAAGCGCAAAAGCGGTAGCGCGCGGATTTGTCAGGCTCGCGGCCGATCGGATAGGCCGCATCAATAAACACCACCTTATAGCGCGGTTTGCTGACGCCCTCAGCGGCCCAATGATCTGGCTGCGGTCCGGGCACCCAAAGCTCTATATCCACATCTTGATCAGAAAGGGCTTGCAACGTTTCGTGAACGTAACTCACCGTTCCCCCCAAGCGGGGAAAATAGTGTTCGCTGATGACCAAGACCTTCATAAGCCT
>CANFSY010000062.1 GCA_947449875.1 Paracoccaceae bacterium | reverse complement strand
TATAAACAGGGCTGCCCACGATCAGCACATCGGCTGACAAAAGACTGTCAACAATGGCGCGTGGCAAAGGTGCTAGGTCATCTAACGAGCGCGCCTGCCCCAACCCGTCAAGATCGGTCAGATCATAGGTGACAGCCGTAGCCCCGAAACGGGCGGCGGTGCGGGAGGCGGCCAGGTCAACCAAGGCGCGGGTTTTGGATGGGGTGCTGAAACTTCCAGCGAAACCAGCGATGCGGTAGGACATATGATAACTCACAATAACGATGGATGTTGTCGTGTATAATGACGCGAACCGATCCCTATGACCATTCCAAAGATTGGGGCGATTCTAGGTTGGGATGCCCGCGAAGGCGACTTTGGAGATTGAAATCTTCTGTTTCAGGAGACTGGCCTAGATCCCATCACGCTCTACCCTAGAAGAACGAAGCGCGTGCTTTTGGGGTGACAACCACAGGCGCGCGGAGGTGCCGGTTCCGCAACCTTAACATATTTGCCCACTCTACGCGGTATGAGGTCGCGCTCGGATGCATCTTGATCGCGGTGTAAGCGGAATGTGGGGATATGGCTATACATCTAGCTACAGGTGGTTCACATTGATGAACTGTACCGTCTTCGTCAAAAGGCGTTCGCTGCAGCGGTTTCAGTTGCCGCAGTCAAGCAAACTAACCGCCAAAAAACTCTCCAAGCTGTCCGGCGCGGCTGAAATAGTGCTAATGAACTTCTGGCCCTTTCTTCATCCCCGCCCTGATTAGGGCCATTTGGTGGATGGATGAGCAAAATCTACCGTATAGCGAAACAGGGGGAGGTAAGCGGCAAATTGGGGGTGCCACCCGGGTGGGGTTCAGCCTTGGTCCATTTTTTCAAAGGGGGGAGGGTATGGCCCCCAGAATGGGAATCAGCACCAGCTTCACACAAGTCACTTCAGGTTTTTGTAACCCATATGTAACCCCGCCCCAAAAATTGGGGCGGAGAAATCCGGTAACCCCTTGATTTAAATGGTGCCCCCAACAGGGATCGAACCCGTGACCCCCTGATTACAAAACACGCCTTTTCTCTTTTCCGGGGTGATCCGGAAAACTCCGACAAGCGCCAATGCACCCTCGAACTCTCAATAGAAACAAGGACGTGTGAGCAATCCCGCGCGCACTGTACGTCCGAGAGCGTCCTGTCAAATCCTCTGACAGCCGCCCGTTTCGTGCAAGATTTTTGCAAGAGAGCGAAGCCATGAAAACGAACCTGACCAACGCGTTCATCGAGAAAATTGACATCCCCAAAGAGGGCTATGCCAATTACTCGGACGTCAAGCAACCGGGACTTACCTTGCGAGCCAGTTTCACTGGTGCTTTGGCATGGGTGGTTCAAAAGAAGGTCAAGCGCGGACGGCGCATCTTTGTGACATTAGGCAACTACCCCTCCGTGTCGCTAAAGGCAGCACGCGCACAAGCTTTTGTGCTTCAAACAGAAGCAGAGGCGGGCATTGACCGCATTGAAATGGCTCAGCAAGCCGAGGCAGATAAGCGGTTACAAGCACTTGCTGCCCGCAGCGTCAAGGAAATCCTCGACACATACGTCACCACCCATATCGAACAGAACTTGAAGCCGGGCAAAGCCCGCAATGACCGTGTAGCCCAACTGCGGACGCACCTTTCCACACTGAGCGAAGAGCGCATCCGGAATATCACACGTTCACATTTGCAATTGATCGTGGATGCAAAAGCGGCGCAAGGAAAAGTGGTCATGGCCAATCGTATCAGAGCGGCCCTAACCGCGTTTTTTGGTTGGGCAGAAAAGCGCGGCCACATCGAAAACAACCCCGCTGAACGGGTCCAAAAGGCGGGAAAAGAAAAACCTCGCACCAGAACACCTTCTTTGGAAGAAGTGCGTGAAATATGGGACGCGACCTTTGAACAAGGGCCGAATTGGGGAGCTTACTTTCGGCTTTGCATCCTGACAGGCCAACGGTCGCGCTCTGAAGTTATGTCCATGCGGTGGGAATGGATTGAGTGGTCAAAAAGCCGCTTTTGCATACCCAATCCCAAGAATGGATTGCCGCACATCGTGCACCTAAGCCCGGCCTCAGTGGCAGAAATTCAGGCGCTAAAGC
This sequence comes from Paracoccaceae bacterium, assembly GCA_947449875.1. GTDB lineage: Bacteria > Pseudomonadota > Alphaproteobacteria > Rhodobacterales > Rhodobacteraceae > Stagnihabitans. The sequence goes on along the minus strand of CANFSY010000062.1, from coordinate 17,099 downwards.
CGAACGGCGAGATACCGCAAACCGGCCTTCTGTTCTCGACGACCGGAACAACCCCCATGTCAGACTTCACTAAACCCAAGGCACGTCTTGATGCTACCATCAACGCACGGCGCAGCAAGGCAGGCTTGCCGTCAATGGCGCACTGGCGGATGCACGATCTTAGACGCGCTCAGGCCACTGCTTTGGCCGAAGCAGGTGTCGATGAAGGCGTGGTCGACCGAATTCAAAACCACATTGCGGGCGGAAGTCGGGCAAGTGCTGTCGCCGCCGTCTATAATCGGGCTCAAAAGCTGCCGGAACGGGCCGAGGCACTGGACCTTTGGGAAGACATGGTGCTGGGGCGATGGGCGGCCATCGTATCGATCAAGAAGACCAAAAACCAAGAGGGTTGACGCCCAGATCGTGCGCTCTCAGTAAACATCCAACGTCAGTTGCAGCGGTGTGTCACAAACGTAACACACCGCTTTTCCACGACTATCACAATCATGATATTTTTTCGGCTCAAAGAACTATCACAGGCGTGATAGTTTCAATTATTTCTTACACTTAGCCAAAAAACTCTTTACAGAAATCGCTGGATGCCATAGCAGTTCAATGCATCAAAACGAACATAAAGGAAGCGAGTATGACCGTTCTTCGTCTCCCTGACGTTCTCAAGACAACTGGCCTTTCGCGGTCGACCACTTACGCGATGATTGCGCAGGGCGAATTCCCCGCACCCATCCGTCTTGGGCGACGCGCCGTTGGCTGGATCGAGGACGAAGTTGTGGGTTGGCTGTCCCTGCGCATCGAAAGCCGGGACAACTAGTCAGCAAGACTTTCTACCGAGGCAGTCGTCGGTTCACTAACGGCGGGGCTGCTTAGGATTTTTTGGACTACCGTGGGGTGCGCTCAAGTCCAACCCGAGCCCGAAAGGTCGAGCGGGGAGCGCCGTGGGAAGGAACACCTGCGTGATAGCAGCGACTGACCAACATGCCGTTCCTTTAGGACATGTTGGGCTCTAAGCGCCCGGCTGGCCTGCCGGTGAATGCAAGGAGTTCGGGACTACCTCGGCTTTTATCCGGGGTAGTCGCCCTATGCCCGTCACGCCCAACCGACACAACCAATGAATGAAAAAGAAGAACGAAAGCAATCTTTGAAACATAGATAGTACGTTGAACCTTTTTTCATCAAGCATCTGAATAACAAAAAAATTTCATCCGAGCTCGATGGCAAACGAAGGTATTTGACACCTTAAAAAAGAGACTATGCTGTCTCCATGCCCCCAGTGGTTACCGTAGCAAGGCCACAGTTTCGGCTGACCGTGAAGTGCAGAGAGTTTGATGCGCTCGGTCTCATCTTTCTTTCCACGTCAATCGCGTTGTCACATGCGCGGTCATTGTCGGCGACTGCGCCCCCTCGCTTGGGGGCACAGTCTGAGGAAAGTTTCAGGCGGCTATAAAAAACCTCCGCCCCTACCTCAAGCCCAACAACCCTTCGGCCAACTCCCTTGCATCGTCAGGCCAGTAGTCCATCGGGCGCGGATGCTGCACGCCAGTCATTTTGACCGCGCGGCAGCCCAAGACCTGATTGGCCCAACGCAGCGGGATGCTGGATACGCCCCAAGCGGCCCCCAGCAATGCCCCTGCAATCGCGGCGTTGGTATCGGTGTCGCCGCCCTGCATGACCGTGTCGACCAGCGCTTCTTCAAAGCCCTGCGTGGCCCAAAGGCGGTGAAAGGCGTTGCCAAAGGCTGTCAACACCCACCCTTGGTTGTGGGTGAAGGATGGCGGCAGGCCGTCGCGCGCTTCGTTCAGGCAGGTGCGGATTTCGGCCCCTCCGGCATCGTCCCCCGCGCAGGCATGGGCCACTGACCACATCGCGCGGTGGTCCGCCCCATCGACACCCGCAGCAATGGCCGCACACAAGGCGGCAGAGGCCGCTTGGCACACGGGGTGGGGATGGGTGAGGGCTGCATCCTTGCGCGCCCATGCCGCCGCCTTTTGGGGGTCTGCGGCGCAGGCAATGCCGATGGGGGCCACGCGCATCAAAGCGCCATTGGCTTGGCTGGTCAAATTGGGCCGACCTTTGCCTTGCAGCGCATCCAGTCCTGCCCGTGTGGTGCCACCAATGTCGAAGGGCTGCGATGCGCCCCATTGCACATAGGCCGCGCCAATGCGGTTTTCGTCGAACCCGCCCGAGGCCACCAAAGCCCGCGCAAGGGCCAGCGCCAGTTCGCCATCATCGGTGGGTTGGCCCGCAAGCAAGTTCCAAGTGCCCCCCGGTGACAGATCTCGCAAGCCGTTGGGGTGCTGCGCCTTGATCTTTGCCGCATCCTGAAACTCCACCTGCGCGCCAAGGGCATCGCCAACCAACAGGCCCAGCATGGCCCCTTGCGCCCAGTTCAGCGGGCCGTTGGCCGCAATGCGCCGCTTGGGCTTGCAGGGGGTGCGCGGCACACGGTGCCCTTCTGATGGGCGTCTTTGGCGCACGGCATCGACAATCTCGGGCCGCCCGCCGATGCAGCCTGCAAAGAAGCGACCTGCAGAATGGGTGACGGGGCTGCCATCCAACTGCACCAGCGCGCCGCCCACGGCTGACAGCAAGCCATGCCCGCCCGCGATGTCGTAACTGTCCAAGCCCTTGGTGATGCTGATGGCAGCATCCACCTCTCCCGCCGCAGCAAGGGCAAGGCGGTAGGCGATGCTGGGGATCGCCCTAATCGCGGCAGGGGCAAAGGCCGCGTGATTATGGGCGGCAAAGTCTGCGGCTTGTTCATTCATGGCCAGCGTGGTGGCGTGAGAATAAGCGCGCGGGGTTGCGGGGGTGGGGGGCCAAGGCAAATCATGGATCGGCTCGTAGGGCGCGGGGCGCGGCCCGATGGGCGGCATCAAGATGCCATTGCGCGCGGGGGGCATGCCCTCTGCCCAAAAGAAAAGATCGCCGGTGTCAGTTGGGGCCGTTGGGGCGTAAACCACGGCGAGAACGGGCAGGCCGTTACGCACCAAGGCGACAGACACCGCCGACCCGCGAAAGCCTTTCAGGAAGGCCGAGGTGCCATCTTGCGGATCAACCATCCAGCAATCGGGATGGCCGCTGTGCTGGCGCGGCAGCTCCTCGCCGTGCCAATCGCACGCGTGCAGCGCCAAAAGCCGCTCGCGCAGCAACGCTTCAGCCTCGGCATCGACAGGGGCCTTGCTGCCCTTGCCACGCGGCCCGCCGGGGCGATGAAACTCTGCCCGGATCAACGCGCCCGCAGCGGCCACCGCTTGGATCACACCATCCAGCAGGCTGCCGGGATGGGGAAGTTGGAGTTGGTTTGTCATTGGGAACCCTTTATGGTGAACGAAAGAGGCTCCGTTGTGTCGGTGTAGACGCGGGCTGTGTGGTTTTGTCGGGATTTTCCGGGTGGGGGCGCTAAATGAATTACGTTGGATTTTATTGGACCCTTCCCGTGCTGTGGGCGGACTTCAGGGAATTGCCATCTGATCCCGACGAGGCGGCCAAGGTCAGCAAGACCATTCGATACCAAGTGGCACGCGTCAGACGCTGGGTAAAAAATGACAAAGGCCACCTGCTGAGCGAAGTGGTCGCCATGGACCATCGACCAGATCGAGGCTCCGACGCTATTGAGGGCGACATTAGAAAGGCGTTGGCAAAGGCGAAAAAGCTGAACGCGCAGTTGGTCCTTGTAGATTTTTCGTTAGCTTTTGGCTGGCGTCCGCACGGCCCGTTGTTTGCCTTGATCGGGGATGAAAGTAAATTCATCTGCCTTCCACCAGAACCTGAAACCATCGATGGCAAGTCATGGGACCCGATCGAACACTTCCGCACATGGCGCAAGACGGATGCGGATTATCAAGTTGCCAAGGAGGACCTAAAAACCACTGCGCTGTCGACCATAAGCAGCTTGAAGGCCGAAGGTGCCACCTATGCTGGCATCGCGGCGCACCTGAATGAGATCGGGCTAAAAACGGTCAATGGGCTGGCTTGGAAAGCCGAGAACGTGCGCAAGTTCATGGCTCAACAGTAACATGTTGATAAATATACTATAAGGTCAATACTCGCCTGCGGGACAGCGCGCTTAACACTTACCTCGGCTTCGGCAGCAAAAAAAGAAAAATTTTCCCATCTAAGAGCCTATCGCGCGACTGAAACTTGCAAATAAATGGTCCCTTTAAGGAACGTCTTTCCGCCGTTTATCATAGCCATGATAGAAGAAAAGGACAGACACCGCGCCCCTAAGGAAACGCTGTTCTTCCAAAACCAGCCAATGTCACTTAAGTCACTCCTCAGGCGGCCAATACCGGCCAGAAAGAAGGAGAATGTTCTTATATTTCCACGCCTTCCAAATGTCGTCGAGCGTACCGACCCATCACGCTCTTCGATCTACGCGATGATCACCGAAGGCCCTTTCCCGGCCCTAGTTCGCAGCGGACAGCGCGCCGTTGCTTGGCGACAAATTGACCCTGACACTTGGGCCGTAGAGCACCCCTGTACGCGCGTTTAGGGTCGCCGATGCTGATAGGCATCTGAAGTTAAGGTCATCCTCAGCCCCTGCCTGTGAACGGTAGGGCCGGAAAAAAGGTTTCTGCGCCTGAAGCGAAGGAAGCCGCACAAAATTTCGACAACGATCAAACGAACCGCCCTGCAAGGCGCAGGACCTGAAAACTCATGCGAATGGAGAACATCATGCCGAGACAAATGCCGATGATGACAGCCATTGGACCCACTGGCAAAATGCCAGCAAAGAAACCACATGGTTCCCTATTGCGGATCGGATCACGGGACAATTCTCCGCCGCCATTGGTCGCCGGTGAGGTCGACCTTACCGACTTCGACTTCATGCCACTAGATGTACGGCGACTACTTCAAAGCCAGTTCTGGATTAAGTCCATGATGACCGACCCCCGCTTAGCGGCTGTTTCGGTCAACCTTTGGGCCGTTTCGTGGCACCAAATACCTGCATCTTCGCTGCCAAATGAGGATGCGGTTCTGGCACGCTTTGCTATGGTCGATTTGCTTACGTGGTTGGAAATCAGAGATGCAGTCTTGGAGCCTTGGGTGCTGTGTGATGACAATCGCTGGTACCACCCGGTCGTGGCAGAAAAGGCCGAGAGCAGTTGGGCGAAAATGCGTGGCCGCGAAGCCAAGGCGGCAGCATTCAGTAAGCGGCAGAGCGACCGTGCGAAACAGGGCTGGTATGCAGGCCGTAATGCGGGCCGCAATGCCAATATAATGGACAAGGATAAGGAGGGGGAAAGTGAGGACGAAAACCTACCGAGTTCTAACGAACTCTCTGGTAGCGCGGGTCACAAAGCAACGCTGCCCCGGCGGAAAAAACGTACCTATCCGGTGGAATTCGAAGAATGGTGGGCGCGTTATCCGGTAAAAAAGGGAAAGGAACACGCTTACCCTGCCTTCGAGACCGCAAAGCAGATGATAGGTATCGATGGGCTGCACACAGGCCTCGACCGTTACTTCAAATACCGCAAAGAAAATAATTTGGATCGCACGCCTGACCCTTGGCCGGCAACTTGGCTCATTAACCGGCGTTGGGAGGACGGCACCTAGCGCCGTGACAAAGATTTCGATGTGGCGCGGAGTTGCCACATCGAAACACACTTTGGATCAGACAGTCGTGCCTCACTTCAAGGTGTTTAAACTACCGAGAGCATCGGGCTTGATCGCAAAATTGAAAGCAAAGGTTATCGTTTGCATGCCCACATGGGAAGCATCCTCCGAACAGGACATATCGCCGTGATAACTTCGGATAGTACCCAGCCTTGAACCGCGACACTTTCTTTTTTCACCTAGACTTGCGGGGGGCGGACGTCTTAGGCTGGCTCTAATCATTAGGGGCGGCTTGATATGGCAAATGCGGATAGTGAACTTGGGTTTGAGGCAAGTCTTTTCAAGGCGGCAGACAAGCTACGCGGCAGCATGGAACCCAGCGATTACAAGCATGTAGCGCTTGGCCTGATCTTCCTGCGCCACATTTCCGGCACGTTCGAAGCCAAACACGAAAGCCTTCTGGCGGATTACCCCGAAGAGGCAGAAGACCGCGACGCCTATCTGGCCGAAAACATCTTCTGGGTGCCGCAAGACGCCCGTTGGTCACACCTACAAGCCAATGCCAAGCAGCCCAGCATCGGCAAGCTGATCGACGAGGCCATGATGGCCATCGAAAAGGCTAACCCGATCCTAAAGGGCGTTCTGCCCAAAGACTTTGGCCGCCCTGCCCTTTCTGCCGTCATGCTGGGGGAACTGATCGACCTGATTTCCGGCATTGCCCTAGGCGAAAAATCCAACACCGCCAGCGACCTGCTGGGCCGCGTCTACGAATACTTCCTTGGCCAGTTCGCAGGCTCTGAAGGCAAGCGTGGCGGTGAATTCTACACGCCCCGTTCGGTCGTGCGCACCATGGTTGAAATGCTCGAACCCTACAAAGGCCGCATCTATGACCCCTGCTGTGGGTCAGGTGGCATGTTTGTGCAATCGGAAAAGTTCGTCGCAGCCCATGGCGGCAAGCTGGGCGACATCGCCATTTACGGCCAAGAAATGAACTACACCACTTGGCGGCTGGCCAAGATGAACCTTGCCGTGCGCGGTATTGATGCCGACATCAAATGGAACACCGAAGGCACTTTTCACAAGAACGAACTGGCCGACCTGCGGTTTGATTTCATCCTTGCCAACCCGCCCTTCAACATTTCCGACTGGGGCGGTGATCGGCTGCGCGAGGATGCCCGCTGGAAATACGGCATCCCGCCCGCTGGCAACGCCAACTATGCGTGGCTGCAACACATCCTGCACCAGCTGTCGCCCACCGGCACAGCGGGCGTGGTGCTGGCCAATGGGTCGATGTCGTCCACCCAATCGGGCGAAGGCGACATGCGCAAAGCATTGATTGAGGGCGAGGTGGTCGATTGCATGATCGCCCTGCCGGGGCAGCTGTTCTATTCCACCCAAATTCCGGCCTGCCTGTGGTTCTTGGCCAAGGACAAATCCAACGGCCTCGCCCGGGGCAAGAAGCTGCGCGACAGGCGCGGCGAAGTGCTGTTCATTGACGCCCGCAAACTGGGCGTGATGGTCGACCGGACCCGCAAAGAGTTCACCGACGCCGACATGGCCCAGATCGCCGAAACCTACCACGCATGGCGTCTGGGCGAGGGTTACGCCGACATCCCCGGCTTCTGCAAATCCGCCAGCCTTGACGAAATCCGCGCCCACGGCCACGTTCTGACCCCGGGCCGCTATGTCGGGGCCGAGGCGGCAGAGGAGGACGACGTGCCCTTCATCGACCGCTTCACCGCCTTGCAGGAGAAGCTGAACGAGCAGTTCGCGCGGGCCGATGCACTGACCGCCACGATACGGGCACGGCTGGCGGGGGTAATGGTGGAATGATGGGCTTCGATGGTGCGGCGGGGTGGAGCGAGCTTACTTTTGCTGATGCACCAATCGAGATTATTGATGGGGATCGCGGCAAGAATTATCCGGGACAGGAGGAATTTACACGTTCGGGGTACTGCCTCTTCTTGAACGCGGGCAACGTCACCAAGAACGGCTTCGATTTCTCAGACTGCGCGTTTGTCTCCCGAGAACGAGACCAGCTACTGAACAAGGGAAAGCTCAAGCGTAACGACAGTATTCTGACCACCCGTGGCACTGTCGGTAATGTTGCGTTCTTCGGAAAAGATGTATCCTATCAAAATCTGCGCATAAATTCGGGCATGGTTATCGTGCGTCCCGATGAGCGCTATCTTGATGCATATTACCTTTATCTGTTTCTTCGTTCGTCACTGTTCGACGAGCAGGTTCGTGCCCTGACTTCCGGCAGCGCACAGCCCCAACTACCGATCCGGGATATTCGGCGGATAAAAATACCTATACCGCCACTCCCCGAACAACGCGCCATCGCAGCGACCCTTGGCGCGCTGGATGACAAGATCGACCTGAACCGGCGGATGAACGAGACGTTGGAGGCGATGGCGCGGGCGTTGTTCCGCGACTGGTTCGTCGACTTCGGCCCCACCCGCGCCAAGATGGCAGGCCAAGCCCCCTACCTCTCCCCCGCCCTCTGGGACCTCTTCCCCGCCAGCCTCGACGCCGAGGGCAAGCCGGAGGGGTGGGAGGTCAAGCCGCTGAGCGAAGCATTTCATTTGCTCATGGGGCAATCCCCACCCGGTGACACGTACAACGACGAAGGCGATGGCCTTCCATTCTTCCAAGGCCGAACTGATTTCGGGTTCCGATTTCCCGAAAACCGAAAGTATTGCTCTGCGCCAACCCGCATCGCTGAAAAGGGCGACACTCTGGTCAGCGTCCGAGCGCCCGTTGGTGACATCAACATCGCTGCCGAACGGTGCTGCATCGGTCGCGGTGTGGCCGCGCTGCGGCACAAGGATGATCGACCGTCATTCACTTACTACACGGCTTGGGCGCTTCAGGAGGAACTTCGGCAATACGAAAACACCGGGACGGTGTTCGGCGCGATCAACAGGAAGCAGTTTGAGGCTCTGCCGACCGTTGATCCGGGTTCAGATTTGCTGAAAGCCTTTGAAGAGACGGCCAGCGCTATGGATCACCAAATCAAACGAAACGAACGCGAAACCCGCATCCTAGCCCAAACCCGTGACCTCCTCCTGCCCCGCCTGATGTCGGGCGAGTTGCGGGTGGCAGAGGCGGACCCTGCCATCGAGCAGGTGCTGTAATGCCGGTTCTCTATCATCAGGGCGGCTTCCCGCCACCTGCCCTCGATTGGGTGCACCTTTTGCCGTTGATCGGACCGGCCAATGCGGCGGTGGCGCGGTACGAGGGCGTCTTGCATGGCATTCCCAACCCCAATGTTTTGCTATCGCCTTTGACCTCGCAGGAAGCTGTGCTTTCCAGCAGGATCGAAGGAACGCAGGCGACGCTTGGCGAAGTTCTGGAGTTTGAAGCGGGTGGAGATATTGACGATGAAAGTACCCCGAAAAAGGCTGACATTCGCGAAGTGCTGAATTACCGGGCCGCCTTGGCCGAAGCGACAGCCCTTTTGGACACTCTGCCCTTATCGCAGCGTTTGGTGCGGTTGACCCACGCCCGCCTGATGCAGGGCGTGCGCGGGCGCAGCAAGGACCCGGGCGAATACCGCCGCATCCCGAACTGGATAGGTCCCGAAGGCTGCACGATCGAACAAGCGCGCTTTGTGCCCTGTTCTGCCGAACATCTGCCCGATGCGATGAGCGCTTGGGAGCATTATCTGCACGACCCCGCCCCCGATGCCTTGGTGCAACTGGCCATTGCGCATGCCGAATTTGAGGCGATCCACCCGTTTCTTGACGGCAACGGGCGGCTGGGGCGATTGATCGTCCCCTTGTTTTTGAAGGCTAAGGGGCTGTTGTCGAGGCCTAATTTTTATTTGAGCGAATATCTAGAGAGCCACAGAGACGAATATTACGACCGGCTTTTGGCCGTTTCGCGTGATGGCGACTGGACGGGCTGGTGCGGCTTTTTCCTGAAAGCGATCATTACACAAGCCGGAACCAATCAGGCCAAAGCACAAGCGATCCACGCGCTTTACAACCAGCGCAAGGATTGGATGGTAGAGGCGACGCGGTCGCAATACGGGGTGCGCGCACTAGACTGGTTTTTCAGCCGCCCCATTTTTAGTGCGACTGATTTCTTCCTGCACGTTGATATTCCAGAGGCTACCGCCAAACGCATTTTGCGTTTGGTGCGCGACAACGGATTGCTGCGAGAAATTCGGCCATCCAGTGGTCGAAGAGCTGCGGTGCTGGCGTTCCCAGAGCTTTTGAACATTTCGGAGGGCAAGGATGCATTTTGAAGATCACTTATGCACGACAAAAGTTCTTGAGGATCACTTTCTGCCAATTTTTGCCCAACAAACGCCTTTGATGGCAATAAGTGATCCACAAACCCATCACTCTTTGAACCGTTGAGAGACCAAAATGTCCATTCTGACGGAAGCTGACGTCGAAGCCATCCTGCTCGATCACCTAGCCCGCCTTGGTTACACTTGCCTAAATGATGCCATCAGTTGCCCTGATGGCAAAGTGCCAGAGCGTGATGCCTATTCCGACGTCTTGCTGATGAAGCGGTTTCGCCAAGCGGTGGTCAGGTTGAACCCCAAGCTGCCGGAAGACGCGCGCGAGGATGCCATTCGCAAGGTCATTGCCGCCGAACGCCCCACCCTGATCGAAGAAAACCGCCGCTTGCATCACTTGATGACCGACGGGGTGAAGGTGGAATTTCGCGGCGACGACGGGACGATAAAGTATGAAACTGTGCGCCTGATCGACCCTGACGACCAGCACAACGACTGGCTGGCCATATCCCAGTTCACGGTCATTGAAGGCGGCTACAACCGCCGCCCAGATGTTGTGGTCTTTCTCAACGGCCTGCCGGTCGGCGTGATCGAGGTGAAAAAGCCCGGGGCCGAGAACGCCACGCTGGGGGCCGCCTATAACCAGCTTCAGACCTACAAAATGCAAATCCCCTCGCTGTTTCGCACCAACGGCGTGTTGGTGACAACGGATGGCATCCTCGCCCGCGTGGGGTCTTTGACCGCGAACGACGAGCGCTTCATGCCTTGGCGCACGACAGATGGCGCAGATGTGGCACCCAAAGGGCATCCCGAAATGTCTGTCCTTATCGACGGGGTGTTCCACCGCCAGCGCTTTTTGTCGCTGCTGCGCGATTTCACGGTGTTTGGCGAAATGGGCGGCGGGACGGCCAAGATCATCGCAGGTTATCACCAGTTCCACGCTGTCAAGAAGGCGGTGGCGGCGACAGTGGAAGCCAGCCAAGCCAAGGGCGACCGTAAGGTGGGGGTGATCTGGCACACGCAGGGGTCAGGTAAAAGCCTGCTGATGGCCTTCTATGCTGGGCAGCTGGTACGCGAACCCGCGATGGAAAACCCCACCATCGTCGTGATCACCGACCGCAACGATCTGGACGACCAGCTTTACAGCACCTTTTCGATGTGCCGTGACCTGATCCGTCAAACCCCCGTTCAGGCCGAAAGCCGCGAAGACCTGCAACAGGCACTTGCGCGGGCCTCTGGCGGGGTGGTCTTTACCACCATTCAGAAGTTCGCACCGCCCAAGGGCGAGACCTATCCGCCGCTTACAGACCGCCGCAACGTGATTGTCGTTGCCGATGAAGCGCACCGCAGCCAGTACGGCTTTAAAGCAAGGATCGAGAAAAGCGGCGACATCGCCTATGGTTTCGCCAAGTACCTGCGCGATGCCCTGCCCAACGCGTCTTTCATCGGCTTCACCGGCACGCCGATTGAACAAGATGATGTGAATACCCCAGCGGTGTTTGGCCATTACATCGACATTTATGACATCAGCAGGGCGGTGGAAGATGGGGCCACGGTGCCGATTTACTACGAAAGCCGCCTTGCCCGCATTGAACTGCCAGATGACGAAAAACCAAAGCTGGACGCCGACATAGCCGACCTGACCGAAGATGAAGCGGAAAACGAACAGGAACGACTTAAGAAGAAGTGGTCGACAGTCGAAGCCTTGGTGGGTTCGGAAAAGCGGCTTGAAGCTGTCACCGAAGACTTAGTGAAGCATTTCGAAGCGCGCGTAGAAAGCATGGACGGCAAGGCCATGGTGGTCTGCATGAGCCGTCGCATCTGCGTGGCATTCTACGATGCTTTGATCAAGCTGCGCCCAGATTGGCACTCAGACGATGATGCCGAGGGCATGGTCAAGGTTGTGATGACCGGTTCAGCCAGTGACCAACAAAGCTGGCAGCCTCATATCGGCGGCAAAGCACGGCGCGATCTGCTGGCTAAGCGCGCCAAGGACCCCAACGATGCGCTCAAGCTGGTGATCGTGCGCGACATGTGGCTGACGGGCTTTGATGCCCCTTCCATGCACACGATGTACATCGACAAACCGATGAAGGGCCATGGGCTGATGCAGGCCATTGCCCGCGTCAACAGGGTCTTCCGCGACAAGCCCGCTGGTTTGGTCGTGGACTATATTGGCATTGCTCAAAACCTGAAATCCGCACTTGGGCAGTATTCAGGGACGGATGGAGCGCAGACCGGAATTGATGAGGCAGAGGCCGTCGGTGCCCTTTTGTCAAAGCTGGATGTCGTGCGCGCGATGTATCATGGCTTTGACTATCAATCAGGCCTGACAGGGACCCCAAAACAAAGGTTGACGGTCCTCGCCTACGCCTTGGACTGGATACTGGGAAAGCAAGAAGAAGCCGCCAAGAAAGAAACCGACCCTGAAGCGCAAAAGCGCGCGCACCGCCGCTATCCGGACTTGGTGCTTGCCCTATCGAAAGCGTATGCCATGGCAGCCGCCAGTGACGCGGCAAAGGCTGTGCGCGACGAAGTGGGCTTTTTCCAAACGGTTCGTGCTGCAATGGCCAAGGAAACAGTAACCACTACCCAAACCTCGGCTAGGCGTGAAATGGCGATCCGTCAGTTGGTGGATCGGGCCGTCACGTCCGCTGGCATTGTAGACATTCTGCAAGCGGCGGGCATGACCACCCCGGACATATCCATTCTGTCGGATGAGTTCCTCGCGGAAGTTAAGAATATGGGGCAGAAGAACCTTGCCTTGGAAGCCCTGAAGCGGCTTCTCAACGATGAAATTCGTTCTCGCAGTAAAAGCAACGTGACTGAGACCCGGCGCTTCTCTGAGCGGCTGGAACAGGCCATAGCCCGCTACCACACCAACGCCATCAGCACGGTGGAAGTGATACAGGCCCTGATTGATCTGGCCAAAGAAATCAAAGAGGCCCGTGCGCGTGGTGAGGCGGAAGGCATGACGCCAGATGAGTTGGCCTTCTATGATGCCTTGGCAGACAACGACAGCGCCGTTCAGGTCATGGGGAACGACCAGCTAAAGGTTGTGGCCCACGAACTGCTTCAAAATCTTCAATCCAACATTACGATAGACTGGGCACACCGTGACAGCGCCCGTGCCAAGCTGCGCATCTTGGTCAAGCGCATCCTTCGGAAGTATGGGTATCCGCCCGACCTTCAAGACGGCGCGGTACAGGTGGTTCTTCAGCAGGCCGAAGTTCTATCTGCAAAGTGGGCGGCATAAGCGGCGTGAGGTCATCGACTGAGCATTGGGAACATCGCGCCGAATGTCCATCAATGATCCGAAGTTTGTATTTTTGTACTCGTCCTCCGCAGGAACCTGCGTCGGTTTGAAGGCAATATGAATGGGCTTCGAACAATCGATTGGGCAACATTTGCGAAGCCGTGCAAGATTTATGCAAGATTTTCCCCCTCGCCCGAAGGCGAAGGGGTCAATTTAGGCGCTAACCTATTGAAAATCTTGGTGCCCCCAACAGGGATCGAACCCGTGACCCCCTGATTACAAATCAGGTGCTCTACCAGCTGAGCTATAGAGGCAGCGCGTATCCTTTAGCCAAGATTTCCCCCCCTTGCAAGCCTTAGGCGTGCGAAGATCTTGCCATTATGGCGACGGCGGTCAGGCTAAAGGCGATCACCAGGAGGGCGGCGGGGGCGGCTTCGGTGATTTTCTCTAGGCTGGCCAAGTCATAGGCGCGGGTGGACAGGGTGTTAAAATTGAACGGGCGCAGCATCAGGGTGGCGGGCAGTTCTTTGACGCAGTCGACGAACACCATCAGCAGGGCCGTGCTGACCGATCCGCGCATCATCGGAAGATAGATCCGGCGCAGCACGCCGCCTGCGGTTTGGCCCAGCGAGCGGGCCGCCATGGGCAAGGTGGGGGCGACACGGCCAAAGGCGGCCTCGACCGCACCCTGCGCGATGCCAAAAAAGCGAACGGCATAGGCCAGCACAAGGGCCGCAGCCGTGCCCGTCAGCAGCAAGCCCGGATCATAGCCGGTCAGGGCCAAGACCGCATCGGCCAGCTTATGGTCTAGGGCTGCCAGCGGAATCAGAATGCCCACCGCCAGCACAGCACCGGGTGCGGCATATCCTAACGAGGTCAGCGGCAAGATCACGCGGGCCAAGCCGCGCCGCGACAGGCGCAGGCCGTGGATCAGAAAGGTCGCAGCCCCCACGGTCAGCACAGCCGCGACCGCCCCCACCACCAGCGTGTTGACCACCGCTTGCCCCAAACCGGGTGCAAGCCACGCCTTGGGCTTTTGCAGCGCATGGGCCAGCATCACCGCCACCGGCAGCACAAAGCCCATGGTCAGCGGCACCAGACAGGCGACCATCGCCCCCCAAGCCCCCACCCCCGCCAGCCGCAGCGGCACCACAGGGCGCACCGCGCGCGAGGGTTTATGAAACCGCGCATTGCGCCGGCTGGCGCGTTCCACAAAGATCAGGCCAAGGATCAAAACCAAGATCACGCCGGCCAATTGCGCAGCCCCGCCGGCATTGTCACCATTCAGCCACGTCGAGAACACCCCCGTCGTCAGCGTCTGCACGGCAAAATGCTGCACCGTGCCAAAATCGGCGACGGTTTCCATCAAGACCAGCGCCAAGCCTGCCGCGATGGCGGGCCGCGCCAAGGGCAGACCCACCCGCCAGAACAGGCCCCAAGGCCCCGCCCCCAAGGCGCGCGCCACCTCGTAGGTGCCGCCCGATTGCTCGCGAAAGGCGGCGCGGGCCAGAAGGTAGACGTAAGGATAAAAGGCCGCAGACAGCACCAAGGTGGCAAAGCTGAGCGAATGCACCTCGGGGAAGGCGTAGTCTTTGGCCGAAGTCCAGCCCATCGCCAGCCGCAACGCGCCCTGCAAGGGGCCAGAGTAATCGAGAAAATCCACCAAGGCATAAGCGCCGATATAGGCCGGGATCGCCAAGGGAAACAGCAGCGCCTGATCCAACAGCCGCGACAGAGGGAAGCGGTACATCACCACAAGCCATGCCGCCCCCGTGCCCATCGCGACCGACAAAGCCCCCACTCCGGCGGCCAAGATCAGCGTGTTGGCCACGTAGCGCGGCAAGACGGTGGCCATCAGATGTGGCCAGATATTCTCGGTCGGATGAAAGGCCAGCCAGATCACCGCCAGCACGGGTGCTACGACCACCAAAGCGATCAAACACGCGCCCACCGACCAAAGATCAGGGCGGAGCGTGCTGTTTTGTTGACTCTTTTGCTGGGTCATAAACGCCTGTTACCCCAAAGGGCTTGGCCTGTCCACAAAAGCCCTGCCCGCAAGGGGCAAAAGCTGCGTTATGCCATGCCTAGGGCAGCTTTGTAGACTTCCAGCACGGCCTCTTCCTCGGCCAACTCGTCGGGCTTGCGCTTGCGCATCGCCAGCACCTTGCGCAAGACCTTGGTATCATAGCCACGGCCCTTGGCCTCGGCCATGGCCTCTTTCAACTGATCGGCCACGTCCTTTTTTTCGGCTTCCAATTGCTCGAAGCGTTCGATGAACTGGCGCAGTTCGTCGGCGGTGACGGAATAGGCATCGTTCGGGCTGGACATGGGGGCCTCATACAGGACAGGGTCAGGGCAAATCCCTATACTGGGCGGGGGCTGTCGTGCAAGACCGCGCAGGCCCAAAGGCTGGACAGCGCCCGACCAAACCGCTACCCCGTTCGAAACGCGGGCGGAGGGATGCAATGACGGCTTTGATCTGGGGCGGGGCTGTGGTGACGCTGTTGGGCGTGGCAGGGCTGATGCTGTGCGCAGCGCAATCCATGAAAGCCCGCACCTTACCCGAGGATCAGGCCCGCACCCTGATGGGGCGCGTTGTGGCGTGGAATTTGGCCGCCGTCGGTGTGGCCATTCTGGGCTTGATGGGTGTGGTGGCAGGGCTTTTGCTGCGCTAAACGGGCATGTTGTCAAAGAGCGCTTCTGCCATGGCATCCGTCTTGGCTATGTCGGTTTGTGCGGGCTCGGCGGTGCCCCCGAACAAAACGGCCAGGCCTTCCAGTTGCAGCTTTAACGCCGCTAAGATCGCACCTTCGGAAAGCTCTGTTAACAGGTCAGGGGCGGCTATGCGGTTTGAAGGGGTCATGGCGCGCAATCCTTGCAAAACGGGGTGTCGGGCAGAATGTTCAACCGCGCGGCACTGATCGGGGCGCCGCAGGTCTGGCATCGGCCATAATCGCCAGACTCCAGCCGCGCCAAGGCCCCTTTGATCGTGCGCAGCTCTGCCTGCGCTTCCACGCCCAAAGTTTCCAGCACGTCATCGCCTTCGCGCTGGGTGGCCAGCTCTTCCCAATCCTTTTCCTGATGGGAAACAAGTTCCTGCCGGATCGCGCCGATCCGCCGCAGCAGGCTGGCTTGTCGGGCTTCTAAAACGGCTTTGCGCTGGGTTGTGGGGGTCATGGGAATCTCCTCGTCATAGGGTCAGGTTAGGCTTTTTTCGGCGGCCAAAAATTGATTCACATCAAAGCTTTCACAAAACCGCTTACATATTCTTGAAATCAAATGTATAGCTGCCCTGTCGCCCCCAACCCAAAAGGCCCCCCATGCACCCGCGCGTTCACGCCTTTTTTGACGAAGCCACCAACACCGTCACCTATGTCGTGGCCGAACCCCAAGGCTCTGCCTGCGCCATCATCGATTCGGTGCTGGATTTTGACTATGCATCTGGCGCGACCGACACGCGCTCGGCCGATGCGGTGATCGCCTTTGTGCGCGCGCAAGGTTTTCGGCTGGAGTGGATTTTAGAAACCCATGTCCATGCCGACCACCTGTCTGCCGCGCCCTATCTGCAACAGGCTTTGGGCGGCAAACTGGCGATTGGCGAAAAGATCACGCTGGTGCAAGACACCTTTGGCAAGGTCTTTAACGAAGGCACAAGGTTTGCCCGCGACGGGTCGCAGTTTGACCGCCTGCTGCAAGACGGTGACAGCGTGATGATCGGCCAAATGCGCGCCGAGGCGCTGCACACCCCCGGCCATACCCCCGCCTGCATGACCTTTGTGATCGGTGATGCGGCCTTTGTCGGCGACACGCTGTTCATGCCAGATTATGGCACGGCGCGCTGCGACTTTCCGGGCGGATCGGCGGCGGTGATGTATGACAGCATCCAGCGCATTCTGGCGCTGCCCGATGCGACGCGGATTTTCGTTTGCCACGATTACAAAGCCCCGGGGCGCGACAGTTACGCATGGGAAACCACCGTGGGGGCACAAAAGGCGTTGAACAAACATGTGGGCGGCGGGCAGAACAAAGACGCCT
>CANFSY010000061.1 GCA_947449875.1 Paracoccaceae bacterium | reverse complement strand
GGGGGGGGGCGTTTGGTCCATGGGCTTTCCAGTTCAGGTGCCCAAGGCTAACAGTCTGGAACGAATATTCCAAGCCCATTGCGGCAGTTCTGCAAATCCTTGCAGATAAGGGGCTGGCCCTTTTCAAACCCCGCGCGCTGAACTAGGCCTGCGGGGCCGACCATAAGGGGATGACCATGCCGCAGTTTGCCCATCTCTTCTCGCCCCTGACGCTGCGGGGGGTGACCTTGCGCAACCGCATTTTGTCAACGGGCCATGACACAACCTTGCCCACCGACGGCACGGTCAATGCGGCCTTGATTGAATATCACCGCGCAAGGGCCAAAGGCGGGGCGGGGTTGATTGTCACCCAAGTGGCAGGCGTGCATGAAACGGCGCGCTACACCTCGCATCTGTTGATGGCCACAAGCGATGCCTGCATCGCAGGCTATCAGGCCTTGGCCGAGGCGGTCCATGCCGAGGGGTGCGCGATCTTTTCGCAACTGTTCCATCCGGGGCGCGAGATTATGGAAAGTGCCGACGGCTTGCTGGCCGTGGCCTATGCCCCCTCTGCCGTGCCCAACGAACGCTTTCACGTCATGCCCCGCGCCCTGCCCGCGGCCCTGATCGACGAGATCATCGCAGGCTATGGCAATGCCGCGCGCCGGATGCGCCAAGCGGGTCTGGACGGGGTCGAGGTGGTGGCCAGCCACGGCTACTTGCCCGCGCAGTTCTTAAACCCGCGCCTGAACCTGCGCCAAGACGCTTACGGCGGCAGCGATGCCAACCGGCAGCGGTTCTTGGCCCAAGTGCTACAGGCCATCCGCGCCGCCACCGACGACGGCTTTGTGATCGGCCTGCGCATCAGCGGCGGCGAGCGGGACGATGCCGGCCTGACGCTAAACGAAGCTGTGGCCGCGACGATCGCGCTGGAACCGCATCTGGATTATGTGAATGTCACCACAGGCACATCGGCCAGTGTCGGGGGCGCGGTGCATATCGCCCCGCCCATGGCCTTTGCTGCAGGCTATGTCGCCCCTGACGCTGGCGTCTTTAAGCGCGCCTTGAAGGTGCCGGTCTTAGTGGCGGGCCGCATCAACCAACCCCAGATCGCCGAGGCGATCCTGACCGCGGGCCAAGCCGATATGTGCGGCATGACCCGTGCAATGATCGCCGATCCCGAAATGCCCAACAAAGCCGCGCGCGGCGCGCTCGATGACATTCGCGCCTGTATCGGCTGCAATCAGGCCTGCATCGGGCATTTTCATCGCGGCTTGCCGGTGTCGTGCATTCAACACCCCCAAACGGGCCGCGAATTGGCTTACGGCACCTTGCCGCCCACCCCATCGCCCAAGCGCATCATGGTGGTGGGCGGCGGGCCTGCGGGGATGAAAGCCGCCGCCACTGCCGCCCAGCGCGGGCACCATGTGACGCTGTACGAAGCCGCCCCCCACTTGGGCGGCCAAGCCCTGAAAGCCCAGCTTTTGCCCGGGCGGGCCGAATTCGGCGGCATCGTCACCAACCTCACCCGCGAAATGGAGCTGGCGCAGGTGACCATCCGGCGCGGCGTGCGGGTGACGGAAGAGCTTGTCGCCGCAGAGCGCCCCGATGCCGTGATCTTGGCCAGCGGCGCGCGGCCCTATGTGCCCGACCTGCCCACCGACGGCCAAATCCAGATCGTCACCGCTTGGGATGTGCTAGAGGGCAAAGTGACAACCGGCGCAAAGGTCGTGGTGGCCGACTGGCGCTGCGACTGGATCGGCCCGGGCTTGGCCGAACGCCTGACCCGCGCCGGGGCGCATGTCACCTTGGCCGTGAACGGCACGCATGCGGGCGAATCGCTGCCGCTGTACGTGCGCGACACTTTGGCCGCGACCTTGCAGGGCTTGGGCGTGCAGATTGTGCCCTATGCCCGTTTGTATGGCACTGCGGGCGATACGGTCTATCTGCAACACACCGCCAGCGGTGCCGCCATCGAGGTGTCTGGCATCGACAGCGTGGTGCTGGCTTTGGGCCATCACAGCGTGGATGAGCTGTCTGACAGCCTGCAAGCGATGGGGGTTGCGGTGCAGATGATCGGCGATTGCCTCAGCCCGCGCACGGCGGAAGAGGTGGTGTTTGACGGGTTGCGCGCAGGGGTCGCCGTTTAGCGCCCCAACCCCCCCTGCAGGCCTAAGCGGGAAGGCCCGACCCGATCTTACCCTGCGGGCCCAAGGCGGATAACGGTTTTGCCGAAATTCTCGCCGCGCAGCATGGCAAGAAAGGCGGCGGGGGCGGCCTCTAGCCCGTCAATCATGGCCTCTTTGTAGTGGATTTTTCCAGCCGTGATCCAAGCGGTCATGGCCGTGCCAAATTCCCCGTAAAGTGCGCCAAAATCTTGCGAGACGATAAATCCGCGCACCGTCATCCGTTTGCGCAAGATTTGGCCCATCCATTGACCAATCCGGTCGGGCCCCTGTGGCAGGTCGGTGGCATTATAGCCCGCGACAAGGCCGCAAACCGGAACGCGCGCACTGGTGTTTAACAGCGGCATCACGGCGTCAAACACCGCTCCGCCGACATTTTCGAAATAGATATCAATGCCCTTGGGACAGGCCAGCCGCAATTGGGCGCCAAAATCGGGAGATTTGTGGTCAAGGCACAGATCAAAGCCCAAGGTGTTCATCGCAAAGGCGCATTTGTCTGGCCCGCCTGCTATGCCGACAACGCGGCACCCCATGATCTTGCCGATCTGCCCCACCGTGGCCCCCACAGGGCCCGTGGCGGCGGCAACACACAGGGTCTCGCCCGCTTTGGGCTGGCCGATTTGTGTTAGCCCCGCCCAAGCCGTCATGCCGGGCATGCCCAAAACCCCCAAGGCCCAGCTTGGGTTTTGCGGCGCACGGCCCAAGGGGGTGACACCAGTACCATCCGACAGCGCATAATCTTGCCAGCCCGAATACCCAAGAACCCAATCGCCCGCCGCATATCCCGCCAAGTGGCTTTCGACCACCTGCCCCACCGTGCCACCCACCATCACCTCGCCCAAGGCCACGGGTGGCGCGTAAGACGGCGCATCGCTCATCCGCCCGCGCATATAGGGGTCAAGCGACAGATACTGCGTGCGCAGCAGCATTTGCCCCGCGCCCGCCTTGGGCACAGCGCCAGATTCCAAGCGCAGCGTTGCGGGCGAAGGTTCGCCCACCGGACGCTCTGCCAAGACGATGCGGCGGTTGAGTGTGGCGGATTGGGACATGGGCTTTCCTGACATACCAAGGCTGGGGCAGGGTTTTGCCCGAAGTCTTGGCAGTGTTCACCCTGCCCCAAGGCTTTGCAACACCGTCGCACAAAGGGCGCACCAAACAGGCGGCAAAGCGGCATTTGGGTTGGATGCGTTGCAAGGCTTTGCGACCTGTGGTGCCATGATTGCACAGCAGCACGGCGTTCTTATAATCGGTTTATCTGTCATTGAATTTACATCTGCTTTGGTGCATAGGCTTTCGGCCTTAATTAGCCACCCCATAACGAAAGTTCACCCGAATGCGCAGGCTATATACAATTTTTCTGAATGCTGTGTTTATCACAGCCCTGTGCCTGATCGGTGCTGCAAGCCAAGCCCAAACCACACCGACCCAAGGGTCTGGCGTGGTGGCCGACGCGGTCGAGATCGTCTCGACCCATACCGACGTGTCGGTGGGCGCTTATGTGCAGCGATTGTCCAATGTCTCGGCGCAAAATGGCACTTTCGATGTAGATATGTGGCTGTGGTTTCGCTGGAAGGGGGCCGATGTGCGCCCCGATCAAAGTTTTGAGTTTGTGAACGGCGTCATCAGCTCGCGCACCGATGGAGAGGTGCAAATCGACGGCGACATGAACTATGTCTCTGTGCGCGTGCAAGCCACGATCTTTCACGATTTTGACGTGCGCCGCTTTCCCTTGGACAACCATGTGATCGACATTCAGCTTGAAGACACAACCTACGACAACGCCCAATTGACCTATGCGATCGACGACGGCATCGCCCTTGATCCGGCCGTGCGCGTTTCAGGCTGGAAGGTGTCCTTGCAGCCGACGGTGGTTGAAACCCACGAATACCAAACGAATTACGGCCTGCGCAGTGCGGGGGCGGATGCGAGCAAATACTCGCGGATGATCTTTTCCATTGCCCTTGATCGCACCAGCTATGGGCCGTTGTTCAAAAGCTTTTGGATTTCAGCCCTCGCCGTGTTGTTGGGGCTTTTGGCCTTCTTGATCAAATCCGACGATCTGGATGCCCGCTTTGGCATGGGCGTTGGGTCGATCTTTGCCGCATCGGCCAACGCCTTTGTGATCACCGATGTGCTGCCACCCACCACGGCGGTGACCTTGGCCGAACAGATCAACCTGATCGCGGTTGGGGTGATCTTTGTCGCGGTCTTCTTGTCAATCTTCTCGCTGCGCTTGCGCTACCGCGGGCATGAAGACAAAAGTCTTGCGATGGACAAGATCGCCATGTGGACGCTGGGGGCCATCTATATCGCGCTGAACCTGCTGGCGCTGGCCTTTGACTTTTCCGGCGGCAACGGCTGATGCTGATCGGCATCGACTGGGGCGGCACCAAGATTGAAGGGGTGGCCATGCACCCCGACGGGCGCGAGATTTTGCGCCTGCGCCAAGACACGCCGCGCCATGATTACAAAGGCTGCCTGCACGCCGTCAAAGCCGTGATTGACCAGCTCGAGGCTGCGACAGGTCAGACAGGGTCGATCGGCATCGGCATTCCGGGGTCATTGGAGCCTGTCAGCCGCTTGGGCAAGGGGGCCTCGTCAACGTGGCTGTTGGGCCAACCGGTCGAGGCCGATTTGCAAGCCGTGATCCAGCGCCCGATCCGCGTGGAAAACGACGCCGATTGCTTTGCAGCGTCAGAAGCGGTTGATGGCGCGGGGCGGGGCCATAATGTGGTGTTTGCGGTGATTTTGGGATCAGGTGCCGGCGCAGGCATCGCCGTAGGAGGCCGCGCCCACCATGGGCCCAACAATTCGGGCGGCGAATGGGGGCACAACCCCCTGCCCTTCCCCGACACCACCGAAATTCCCGGGTCTGTGTGCTATTGTGGCCGCTTTGGCTGCATGGAAACCTGGGTCTCTGGCCGCGCCTTTGAGGCGCAGTTCGCCGCCCACACCGGACAGGCGCTCAAAGCATGGGAGATTATAAAGCTCAAGCGCGGCGGCGACAGGTTGGCCGGATTGCTGTGGGATCGCTACATTGATCGGGTGGCGCGTGGCCTTGCAACTGTGGTAAACACGCTGGACCCGGATGTGTTTGTGATGGGCGGCGGCATGTCGAATGTGGACGAACTTTACGACGACCTGCCGCGCGCCTTGGCCAAACGCATCTTCGCAACCGTGTTTCACACGCCGATCCTGCGCAATGTCCATGGCGATGCCAGCGGCGTGCGCGGCGCGGCCTGGCTTTGGAAAGACTGATGGATTTACAACCGCGCTATGACCTGTGCCACGCCCTGATCCAAGAGGCAGGCGCTTTGGCCCAAGGCTATTTCAACAACCTTTCCGCCCTGACGATCAAATCCAAGGGCCTGCAAGACATGGTGTCAGAGGCCGATCTGAACACCGAAGTCCTGATCAAAACCCGCATCGCGGCGGCCTTTCCCCAAGATGCTTTTTTGGGCGAGGAAACCGGTGTGACCGCCTTTAGCCAAGGCCAAGGCATCTGGGTGGTCGATCCCATCGACGGCACGCAGCCCTTTATTTCGGGCATGTCGAACTGGTGCGTCTCTATCGCCTTTGTGCATGACGGCGCGGTGCAGTTCGGCATGGTCTATGCCCCCGTGCGCAACGAGCTTTTCGCTGGCGGCAAAGGCTTTCCCGCCACCTTGAACGGCGCCCCCATGCCCCGCCATCCGGGCAAATCCCTGCGTGAGGGGATCACCGGCATCGGCTATAACACCCGCATCAAAGTCGAAGACTTTCTGCGCCCGTTTGCGGCGTTTTTGCGCGAAGGGGGTATGTTCTTTCGCGACGGATCCGGCGCGCTTGACCTGTCTTATGTCGCCGCAGGCCGCCTTTTGGGCTATTACGAACCCCATATCAATTCATGGGACTGCCTAGGGGCCATCGCCGTCATCGAAGCGGCCGGCCTGCGCGTCAACGACTTTCTGGCCAATGACGGCCTGACCAAAGGCAACCCGATCATCGCCGGCGTGCCCGAAGTCTACGACGATCTGGTCCGCATCTCGAAACTTTGAAAAAAAGCCGCCGCGATGAAACGCGGCGGCGCTTTGCAATTTCATACTTGCCCAAATATCCCCGCCGGAGGCATCTTCGGCGGGAACCTTGACAAAACGCCCTTAGAAAAACGCCTGCAAGCCCGTGATCGCCCGCCCCAAGATCAGCGCATGCACATCATGCGTGCCTTCATAGGTGTTGACAGTTTCCAGATTCACCATGTGGCGCATGATCTGGTAATCTTCCTGAATCCCGTTGCCGCCGTGCATATCACGCGCCCAGCGCGCTGCTTCCAGCGCCTTGCCGCAATTGTTGCGCTTGATGATGGAAATCATCTCTGGCGCGGCATTCGCCTCGTCCATCAAACGCCCCACGCGCAGGCAGGCTTGCAGTCCAAGCGACACTTCGGTCATCATATTGGCGAGTTTCAGTTGGAACAACTGCGTCTGCGCCAAGGGCTTGCCGAACTGCTTGCGGTCCAGCCCGTATTGGCGCGCCGAGTGCATGCAGAACTCTGCAGCACCCATAACGCCCCATGCAATGCCGTAGCGCGCACGGTTCAAGCAGCCAAACGGGCCTTTGAGCCCTTCGACAAAGGGCAACAAAGCCTCTTCGCCGACTTCGACATCTTTCATCACAATCTCGCCCGTGATCGAGGCGCGCAGGCTGAGTTTGCCGCCGATCTTGGGGGCCGTTAGCCCCTTGGTGCCCTTCTCCAGCACAAAGCCGCGAATCTTGCCGCCGTGGGCTTCAGATTTGGCCCAAACCACAAAGACATCGGCGATAGGCGCGTTGGAAATCCACATCTTCGCGCCGTTGAGCACATAGCCATTTGCGGTCTTTTTGGCATGGGTCTTCATGCCCGCAGGGTCAGATCCGGCATCCGGTTCCGTCAGGCCAAAGCAGCCGATCCATTCGCCAGAGGCCAGTTTGGGCAGGTATTTCTGCCGCTGCGCTTCGGTGCCGTAGGCATAGATCGGGTACATCACCAAAGACGATTGCACCGACATCATCGACCGGTAGCCCGAATCCACCCGCTCCACTTCCCGCGCGATCAACCCGTAGGCGACATAGGTCGACCCAAGCCCGCCGTATTCTTCGGGAATGGTCGATCCCAAAAGCCCCATCGCCCCCATCTCGCGGAAGATTTCGGGGTCGCTTGATTCCTCGCGGTAAGCGGCGATCACACGGGGTTGCAGCTTTTCTTGCGCATAGCTGCGCGCGGCTTGCGCCAACATGCGCTCTTCCTCGCTCAGCTGGTCGGTCAGGCGGAACGGGTCTTGCCAATCAAACCGCCCTAGATCGGGCGCATCTTTGGCTTTCAACTTGGGGCGGTCGGTCATGGCATTCTCCATCATTCTGTGCAGACATCTGCCACAGAATGGGGCAGAAAGCTAGACAAACGACCTCACCATAGCATGAGGAAAGCTCATATGCTGGCCCGCCGTTATCTGCCGTCGATCCCGTCCCTTCTGGCGCTTGAAGCGGTGGACAGGTTGGGCACCGCCTCTGCCGCTGCGGCCGAGTTGAACCTGACGCAGGGGGCCGTCAGCCGCCAGTTGCAGGTGCTAGAGGGTCAGTTGGGCGTGGCCCTCTTGATCCGCGACAAGCACCGCTTGCGGTTAACCCCCGCCGCCGCAGAGTTTGTGGCCGAAGCCCGCACCGCCTTGCATCGGCTGGACCAAGCCGCCCTTGCCCTGCGCGCCAATCCCAGCGGAGGGTCGCTGAACCTTGCTATCTTGCCCGCCTTTGGCATGCACTGGTTGGCCCCGCGCTTGGCGAAATTCGCGAGCCTTCACCCCGAGGTGACGGTGAACCTGTCAACCCGCTTAAAGCCCTTCGATTTCACCGACAGCCGCTTTGATGCCGCCATCCATTACGGGCGGCAAGATTGGGCGGGGGTGGACTATCTGAAGCTGACCGAGGAAGAGATCCTCGCCGTCGCTGCCCCCGCCTTGGCCCCGATTGGCGCGGCGTCTGAGGCGTTGGCGCTGCCCCTGTTGCAGTTGGAAAGCCGCTCGGGCGATTGGGGCCGCTGGTTGGCGCATCATGGCAGCACGGGGCTTCGCCCGCCTGCCATGCTGTTTGACCAATTCGCCACCATGCAGCAAGCCGCCATCCACGGCATGGGTGCAGCCCTGCTGCCCGTGTTCTTGATCACCCGCGACTTGGCCGAAGGCCGCCTTGTGCCGCTGTTTGGCCCGCCTATCCGCGCCTTGGGCAGCTATTATCTGGTCTGGCCGAAAGACCGGCCCCGACGCGCGCCCCTGTCGTCATTCATCACTTGGCTTGGGGGCGAGTTGGGCTAGGCCCATGGTCCCCGCCGCACCACAGCGCCCGTCTTTTGCACTCGCAGACCTTTACAGCGCGGGGCAAGGCTGGTTTGAAGTGGCGTGGGTAAGTGCTTTTGACCAAGAACGGGTGAGATGATGAAAATTGGCGATGTATCCTTTTGGTACGCCGACATTGGCCTGCCCGAAACCCGCCGTCCGGCCTTGCAGGGCGATGTGCGCGTGGATGTCGCGATCATTGGGGCTGGCTATACGGGGCTTTGGTCGGCGTGGTATTTAAAGCAGGCCAGACCCGATCTGAACATCATCATCCTTGAAAAAGACTTCGCAGGCTTTGGCGCATCGGGGCGCAATGGCGGGTGGTGCATGGGCACCTTTGCGTGGGACCATGAGCGTTACGCCAAAACCTCGTCGCGCCAAGCCGTGTTGGACATGGCAGCGCATCTGCGCGGCACCGTGGCCGAAATTGCGCGTGTCTGCCAAGACCAAGGCATCGACGCCGACTTTTTGCCCACAGAAGAGCTGATGATCGCCTCGAACCCGGCGCAAATGGCGCGGCTGAAGGCTGAACTGGCGCATCGGCATCATTGGGGAGAGGTGGACCGCGTGCGCGAATTGTCCGCCGCCGAAGTGACCCAGCGGATCAGCGTGCCGGGGGTGACGGGGGCTTTGTCGATCACGGGCATGGCGCGGATCCAGCCCGCCAAACTGGTGCGCGGGCTGGCCGATGCCGTGGAACGCGCGGGGGTGCGGATTGTCGAGGGGACAGAGGTTCTCTCTTACACCTCTGGCCAAGTTGTCACCGCAAAAGGCACGGTCACTGCCCCCGTGATCTTGCGCGGCACCGAAGGGTTTACCGCCACGCTCAAGGGCCACAAACGCGATTGGTTGCCGCTGAACTCGGCCCAAATCGCCACAGCCATTCTGCCGCCCGAAGTTTGGGCCAAGATCGGCTGGGAGGGGCATGAATTGATCGGTGATCTGAACAATTCCTATTGCTACTGCCAACGCACGCGCGAAGGCCGCATCACCGTGGGCGCGCGGGGCGTGCCGTATAAATTCGGATCAAAAATGGATAAGAACGGCGCGCCGGATGCCGAAACCATCCGCCGCTTGACTGAGGTGTTGCACCGCTATTTCCCCCAAGCCGCCGCTTATCCGATTGAACATGCGTGGTGCGGTGTGATCGGCGTGCCGCGCGATTGGTGCGCGACTGTGGGGTTTGACAAGGCCACGGGTCTGGGCTGGGCGGGGGGCTATGTCGGGGTCGGGGTGTCGACCTCGAACCTTGCGGGGCGGACTTTGGCGGATTTGGTCTTGGGCAAGGATACCGAGATCACCCGCCTGCCGTGGGTCAATCGCCGTGTGCGGGTGTGGGAGCGCGAGCCGTTTCGCTGGTTGGGCGTGCATGTGATGTACACGCTGTTGCGATTGGCAGACCGTCGCGAAGAGCGTTTGGGCATTGGCCCGTCGCGCTTTGCCAAGTTTGGCAATTGGCTGACAGGGCGGCATTGAGGCCACGATTTTTCTGCGAAAAATCAAAGCTTGCACTTGATCGACTGTGCGCCCCAATTTCATCAACCGAACGGTTCAAACAAAAACCCCGATTTTTCGCAGAAAAATCGTGACTCAAAGGCCGGTTAACAAAACGTTAAGATGGGGAATGCTGCCCGTCGCCGTCTCGCCCTTTAAACATTCAGCAGCGGCACGGTGGCCAAGGCCCAAGGCGCGCTCGGGCGTCCAGCCCTGATGGATGCCCCAGATCACCCCCGCGCAAAAGGCATCGCCCGCCCCCAAGGGGTTGACGATCACCGCCGCAGGATCAGGCGCGCGCGTCACCACCCCGTCCCGCGCCGCCCAAAGGCCCAAGGCGGGGGTGTGGATGATTACCGCCTTTTGCACCCCGCCATCGAGCAATGCCTGCGCAGCAGCGTCGATGCCCGCCTGATCGGCGGGGCCTGTGATGGCAAGGCCGGTGGCCAAGGCGGCTTCGACCTCGTTCAGGAAAAGATAGTCAATCTGCGGCAGGCTGGCCGCCACCACGGCGGCAAACTCCGGTCCGGCTTTCGAGACAAGGTCAACACAGGTCACCATCCCCGCAGCCCTTGCCCGCGCCAGCACCCGCGCGGCAGCGGTTTGACCGTCTTGCAAGGCATCCAAGGCCCCCAGAAGGTTCAGATAGCCCAGATACAACAGCCCCGCCCCGGCTTGGGCCGCAGCCTCGACCGGCAGGTCGTCTTCGCACAAAAGGTCGTTGCAGCCGGGGTGGTAAAAGAACGTCCGGCTGTCGCCCGGCAGGGTCATGACATGGGTGTGTGCTGTCATCGCTTTGGGCGTGCTGACCAACCAGCGCAGATCGGCGCGTGATCTGGCAAGGGCCGCACGGCAGGTCGCCCCGTGCGGGTCAGTGCCCACCAACCCCATCGCAAATAGCGGCACATCGACGCCGAACGCATCCAGCGCCAGCAGCACATTGGCCGCGCCGCCGCCGATCCCCTCGACCTCTTTGGCGATCGTCACCAGTTGGGATTTTTCCGGCCAGCGGTCGATCACATGGACGATATCCACGATCCAGTTGCCAGCACAGACAATTCCGCCCGTCATGCGTAGTCCACCGCCACGGTGCGCCCCTCGATCCCTGCCTGCAAAGCGGCGGTCAGAACGGCGTGGTGATCGGCGGCTTCAGCCGGTGTGGCACAGCCAAAGCCCTTGGCATTCCCACCCGTCATCTCGTCCAAGAACGCCGCCCACATTTGCAAAATCGCATCGGTGAAGCCGAATTCAAAGATCCCGCCGGTGATGGCGGGGAAAAGCGGGGTATAGCCCAGATCCTCGGTCGCCCAAGCCTGCGGGCCGCCGGCGGTGTAGCGCATAAAGCTCCACTGGCGGGGGGTTTTGGTGGAGAAGCTGGCCGATCCGTGCATCCCTAAGACTTTGATCGACCACGAATTGGCCTCTCCGGGGGCGATGCGCCATGTTTTCAGCGTCATGGGGAAATCGCCCAAGGCGTGGGGCACATGGGCGTGGATCGTGGCATTGTCCCATGTGTCGCAGGCGACCATGGCCCCCTTGCCATCGGGCCTTTGGCTGACCCGCTTGACCAGATCGGCTGACACCCGCGAGGGCTTCCAACCCAAGCGCAAGGGCACATGCAGCACGTGCATGCCCAGATCGCCAAGGCACCCATAGTCGCCGTTGATCTTGGACATGCGCTTCCAGTTCAAGGGCTTATCGGGGTTGATGTCAGAGGAATGCAGAAAATGCCCCTCAACCTCTAAGATCGGGCCAACAGCACCCGAGGTGACAAAATCAATCACCTTTTGCGCGCCGGGGTAAAACGGCATCTCGGACGAGCAGCGCACAAAGACGTCGGGATGATCCGCGATGGCCTCCATGATCACGCGGTTTTGGGCGCGGTCCATCCCGAAGGGTTTTTCACCAAACAGATGCTTTCCCGCCGCCAGAATCGCCGGATAAATCTCGGCATGCAGCACGTGAGGCACAGCGCAATAGACGGCGTCCACCTCGGCCAAGGCCAGTGTTTGCCGGTAGTCGGTGGCGCAGTGCAAAGGGCCAAGAGCGGTGGTGAACCAGTCCATCAGCGCGGGGTTGGTGTCGCAGACGGCGACAATCTTTGGCCGCGCCGTCATGCCCGAAAGATGCATCCACCGCGCTGCGGCCGAGGCAAACTCGCGCCCCATCAGGCCGCAGCCGATGATGGCAAAGCGGATCTCTTGCACTTACGCCTCCATCATCGCCAAGGCGGCATCCGCAGACACCCCGTCATGCACCACCGCCATCAGCGCCTTGGTGATCGCATCGGGGCGGGCGTGTTGCACCACATTGCGGCCATAAACGATGCCCTTGGCACCTTGTTTCATCAATTCCACCGTGCGCGAGAGGATTTCGCTGTCAGACACCCGCCCGCCGCCGCGCACCAGCACGGGCAGGCCTTGGGCAATTTCGATCACGCGGTGATAGTCTTGCACATGGGTGCACGGATCGGCCTTGATGATATCGGCCCCCAGTTCCGCCGCTTGGCGCACCAGCGGCAGGATCAAGTCGATATTGCCATCCACCATGTAGCCGCCCTTGGCATTGTCTTGCATGACCAAGGGTTCCACCATCAGCGGCATGCCGTAAATCTCGCATTCGCGTTTGAGGGCGTTCACGTTGCGGATGCAGGCGCGGTAAACCTCGGGCTGGTTGGGCAGCAACAGCAGGTTCACCACCACACAGGCGGCATCGAGCGTCAGGGCCTGTTCGACTGGCCGGTCGATCACTTCGGAAAACAGCGTGGCGGGCAAGGGGGTGCCGTAGACATTGGCGATATCGGTGCGCAGCACCAAGGCGGGGCGGGTCTTGCCGGGGATGGCCTGCAAGATCTTGGCCGTGCCGGGGGGAAGCTGAATTGCGTCAGGGGCAGCTTTGGCCACGGTGTGGATGGATTTTGTCATATTCTCGATCCCGCCCAGAAACGAGGTCTCGTTGAACATGCCGTGGTCGATGGCCACATCGAAACAATGACCCGAGGGGGCGAAAAGGCGGTTCATACGGGCTTGTTTCATGGCGGGGCTCCTTGGGGTTTGCGGCGGGTCTGGTCGCGCGACTCTGACCAGATAGGCCCGCGCCCGTCAACCGCAGCCTTGGGCCCAAAGGGCGCGATCAGGCCCCCAACACCGCCGCCTGCTTGTCAGCAGATCCTTGGATATCGGCCAAGGTCAGGCTTTCGATCAGCACCAGATACGACCAAAACACCTCGGCAAAGACTTTGCGGATACGGCAGGTGTCTTCATCGGAACAATCCTCGCAGCGCTGATAGGCGCGGCGCGACAAACACGGCAAGGGCGCAATCGGCCCGTCAATCATCCGCAGCAGTTCCGAGATTGACACCGCCGCCGCTGGCTTGATCATCTGATACCCGCCAGAGCGCCCGCGGGTCGAAGCGATGTAGCCCGCGTTGCGGATTTCCAGCAGAATATGTTCCAAAAACCGCTTGGGCGCACCAGAGCGCTTGGCGATCTCTTCGATCGTCAAGGCTTGCGGATCAGGCTGGGTGGCCTCATCCGCCAGCGTCAGCAGCGCTTTGAGCGCATATTTCATCTTCTGCGTGATCATGGCCAAGACCTAGAAGGATGTGGGGCGGGAATCAACAGCCCTTAGGCCCGCAACAGCGCCTCGATCTCGGCCCTTGCGGGCATCGCGGGGGCGGTGCCGGCGCGGGTGACCGATATGCCTGCGGTGGCAGACCCAAAGCGCACGGCGTCAACCGGATCTTGCCCTTCGGCCAAAGCCGCCGCAAAGCCGCCGTTAAAGGCATCGCCAGCCCCTGTGGTTTCAACCACGGGGCCTGCGTAAAAGGGCGGCACATGCACGGTGCGGGTGGCGTCTTGGTAAAGCGCGCCTTTTTCGCCCAAGGTGATAATCGCAGCCCCGGCCCCCAAGGCGCGCAGGGCGCGGGCGGCAACTTCAGCCTGAGCGATCGAGGTGACGGGCAGGCCTGTCAGCGCCTCGGCCTCGGATTCGTTGGGGGTGATGTAATCGCACAGGGCGATCATGCCCTCGGGCAGGCTGGCGGCGGGGGCGGGGTTTAAGATCGTGGTCACACCTGCGGCGCGGGCCAGTTTCAGCGCGTGGACAGCGACAGGGATGGGTTGTTCCAACTGCGTGACAAAGACCTTGGCCGACCGGATCAGTTCCGCATTCGCATCGACATCGCCCGTGGCAATATCGGCAGCAGCGCCGGGGGCTATGATGATGGCATTGTTGCCCGTGGCGTCTTCGATGAAGATATAAGCGGCCCCCGTGTAGCTTTTGGGGTCTTGCGTGATGGCCGGTGTCACCCCCGCCTTGGCCCAAGTGGACAGCGCCATATCGGCAAAGGGGTCTTTGCCCAAACGGCTGACAAAATGCGTCTCGGCCCCTGCCATGGCGGCGGCCACGGCTTGGTTCGACCCTTTGCCCCCCGGCCCCAAGGCAAAGCTTTTGCCCAAGATCGTCTCGCCCAGTTTGGGCTGGCGCGGGGCGCGGTAGGCGGTGTCGGCGACAAAGACGCCAAGGATGACAACACGGCCCATCTTAGTGAACCGATCCAACCGCATCCGGCGCAATCACGCCCTTGCGCAAGATAAAGCAGCCATAAAACCGCCGCTCGCCGGTTTGGATCACGGCGTAAGCCTCACGCGCGCGGTCGTAAAAATCGAACCGCTCGATCGAGATCATCTCGCGCACCCGCCCCTCGGCGGCGTTGATCTTGGCTTGCACCTCGGCCTGTACGGGTTCGATCTTGTCGGGGGCGCCGACCACTTCCATGCGGCCTGCAAAGTCGTCGACAAAGGTATCCAGCGGCAGCACCGACAGCACGGCTTCCACCGCTTCGGCGCAAGTCAGATTGTCCATCCGCAACAGCTCGCCCAGAACGGTTTGGCGGGCGATGGAATCGGACGGAAAGTTGGTGTCCGCAATCACCAGCGTGTCACCGTGGCCCATGGCGCGCAGGGCGTACAGCACTTCGGCGTTCAGGCGGTTGTCGAGGTTCTTTAGCATCATTCCTCCTAAAAGATTGCCTGCTTGTGCCCTTGGGCGCAGGCGAAAGGGTTGGGCACAAGCCGGTCAGGCCAGTTGAGCACGCACGGCGGTGGCCATAGCAAGGCCAAGTTGCACTTGGGCTTCGGCTTCATAGTGAATACCGTCAACGGGGCTGACCGCAATCACCCGGCCCGCATCAAAAAAGCCGGTCTGCAGACGGGTGGTCATAGATTGAATCGCTGCGGCCAATCCGTGCGATTTCACCGCCCCACCGGCAAACATCTCAGCCAAGCACCCCGCTTCAAGGATCGGCGGCGGCGCTACAACCAGCACCTGCGGCGCTGCACCGTTGGGGCCAGCGCCTGCGGCGCGGATCATGCGCACAAGGCGGTCAAGGAAAAAGGCGATATCGGCGGCGCTGACGTGAAAGCAGTTCTTCAAATCATTGGTGCCCAGCTTCAAGATCACCAGATCCAAAGGCTTGTGGCTTTCGAGCAGCGCAGGCAGAACGCGAATGCCGTTGCGGTATTCGCCCGTCGTCGGGTCGTCATGCACGGTGGTGCGGCCCGGATGGCCTTCGTTGATCACCTCGTAGTCGGGCCCCAAAGCCTTGCCCATGACAGAAGGCCAGCGTGCGGCGTGGTCAAAGCGACCTGCCCCGTCAAGGCTGGGCATGGGGCGTGTGCCGTGGGTGTTGGAATCGCCAAAACATAGGATGGTGCGGGTCATAGGGTGCGGTCTCCGGCGGCGTCAAACAGATGCACCATGCCGGGCTGCGGGGCGATGTGCAGCGTTTGGCCGGGTTGGAAGGTTTGGCGTTCGCGCACAACGGCGGTCATTTCCACATCGCCTGCGCGCAGCACCAGATGAATTTCTGCCCCCGTGGGTTCGACGACCACAACCGTGACGGGCTGCCCGCTGTCAGACAGGGTCAAATGTTCAGGGCGAATGCCGTAGGTCAGCTTGGTGCCTTGCGCCAAAGACGCCCCCGCAGGCATGGGCAGATCAATGCCGCCCGCCCTAAAGCGATCCCCCGCCACTTCACCCGCGATCAGGTTCATCGAGGGCGAGCCGATAAAGCCCGCCACAAAGGTGTTGATCGGCCGGTCGTACAGCTCTAACGGCGCGCCGACTTGGCTGATGCGGCCATCGCGCATCACCACGATGCGGTCGGCCATGGTCATCGCTTCGATCTGGTCATGGGTGACATAAACGGTGGTCGTACCCAACCGCTGGTGCAGCTCGCGAATTTCCGAACGCATCTGCACGCGCAGCTTGGCGTCAAGGTTCGACAGCGGCTCGTCAAACAAAAACACCTGCGGGTCGCGCACGATGGCGCGGCCCATGGCCACGCGCTGGCGCTGACCGCCCGACAGGGCGCGGGGGTAGCGGTCAAGATAGGGCTTCAGCCCCAAAATATCAGCGGCGCGGTTCACACGGCTGTCAATCTCGGCCTTGTTCATCCGCGCCATCTTCAGCGGAAAGCCCATATTGGCCCCCACCGTTTTGTGCGGATAAAGCGCGTAGTTTTGAAAGACCATCGCAATGTCACGCTCTGCCGGAGGCAGGTTGTTCACCACCCGCGCACCGATCGAGATCGTGCCCCCCGACACCCCCTCTAGCCCCGCAATCATCCGCAGCAGCGTGGATTTGCCGCAGCCAGACGGGCCGACCAGCACCACAAACTGACCATCCTGAATATCGACATTGACCCCATGCACGACCTGCATCGCACCATAAGATTTCGTCAGATCGCGGATCCTGACTTCGGCCATAATTCCTCCCGAACGTCGCATGAACCTTGGCGCGGCTGCCAAGCTTGACAAATTCGTACCCCAGCGCTGCGGCGCTGTCCATCATCTCGCGCACTAACATGTTAGAAGCTTGACTTGTGCGCGCACTCGCGGGAAAGTCAGCCCAAGTCTAGACGAGTCTGGACCCTAGGGTGCGGAAAGCAAAGCTTGTAACACGGGCCCCGCTTGGGTCAGACCAGCTTTCCAAATCCAGAACCTGCCGCCTGACGCGGAACCATTTTGGGAGGAATGAATGAAGGTCGAACTTTACAACCATATCGTCAAAGCGGGCCTGACCCGTCGTGGCGTGCTGAAAGGGGCCGCTTCGGTGGGCGCCTTGTCGATGATGGGCTCCATGATGAAGCCGCGCGCTGCCATGGCAGCCGACGATCTGCGCCAGCAGATCTTGGCCATTCCGGGCGTGGGCAATGGGTCGCCGACCGATGCCGATTGGCAAAAAGTGGGCGAACTGTGCTTGGGCGCCACCAAGGCCAACGTCGCTGAAGGCGAGTTTGCCGGCGTTGAGCTGACCTTTATGGGTCTGAACAACCAAAACCTGCACAACCTGCTGTTCCGTGGGTTCTTGACCTCGTGGGAAGCCTACACCGGTGCCAAGATCAACTGGATCGACCTTGCCCAAGCCGACTATAACCCGCGCCTGCAGCAAGCCATCGCCACCGGCACGGTTGACTTTGACATCATCGAGATGGGCGCGCCCTTCGAAGGCGACACGGCTGGCAAAGGCCTGCTGGACGAGATGCCCGATTGGGTCAAAGCCCAAATCGACATGGACGATTATGTGAGCTACCTCAAAGCGCCGGTCGGCACTTGGGCTGGCAAGACCTACCGCATCACGGTGGACGGCGACTGCCACACCTTCGCCTATCGTAAAGACTATTTCGGCGAAGGCTCGATCTCGGGCATGGCCGAAGCACCGACCACTTGGCAGGGCGTGAACGCTTATTCCGCCGCCGTCAAAGGCCAAAAAGACCCGCTGACCGGCCAAGACGCCGTGGGTTATCTTGACCCGCTGAAAGGCTGGGGCGGCTTTGGCTTCTACTTCCTGGAAGACCGCGCTTCGGCCTATGCCAAGCATCCGGCCGATCCGGCATGGCTGTTTGACCCGGATACCATGAAGCCGCGCGTCAACAACCCGGCTTGGGTGCAAGCGATTCAGGACGTGATGGACAACATCCCGAACCTGCCCGCCGACCAGATCAACGCCGACCCCGGCACGACCGCGTTCCAGCAGTTCTTGGCTGGCACGGGTTCGGGCATCTGCTGGTGGGGCGACGTGGGTTCTAACGCCAAAACCTCTGACTCGTCGGTTGTGGGCGACGTTGTGGGCTTCTCGATCAACCCGGGTTCGGAAAAGGTCTACAACTCCAAGACCGGCGAATGGGAAACCCCCGAGGGCGGCAACTTTGCCCCCAACATGGCCTATCTGGGCTGGGGCATCTATGTCACCAACCGCGTGTCGGGCGACGAGAAAAAGCGCAAAGCCGCATGGTCGGCCGCAGCCCACTTGGGCGGCAAAGACATCTCGCTGTGGACCGCAGCTTACCCGTCGGGCTTCCAGCCCTATCGCAACAGCCACTTCTCGTATGACGAATGGGCTGCGGCTGGGTATGACAAAGCGTTTGTCGAAGACTATCTTGGCTCGAACGCTGACAGCTACAACCACCCGAACGCCGCCATCGAACCGCGTATCCCCGGCATCTTCCAGTACTACTCGGTCGCCGAGGATGAACTGGCCAAGGGCTATGCGGGCCAATACAAATCGGCACAAGAAACCGCCGATGCGATTGCCGCCGCTTGGGAAAAGATCACCGACCAGATCGGTCGCGATGGTCAGATCGCCCTCTACAAAGCCTCTTTGGGCCTGTGATCGGGCCGGATGGGCCTTTGGGCCCATCCATCCCATCAAAAACAAGCGCGGCGGGAAACCGGCGCGCTTTTTCTTTATGACTGTTGAGACATAAAAAAACGGCGCAGGGTTTGACTGCGCCGTTGGGTTCGGTCGGTTCGGTCGCTTAGCGGTGGTAAATCGTGCCCAAGCCGAAGATCGACGACATCAGCTTGCCACCCGAAATCGCCGAGCGTTTTGCGGCTGGCGTTGTCACCAGTTTCATCGGCCAGAAGGCTTTGGACATATAAGCCCCGCCCCGCATGACCGCCGATTTGGGACGGTTGCGCGAAATCGGGTTTTTGCTGAAGATAAAGCCATGCGGCAGGCTGCCGTGTTCGTTGGTCAGCATCAAAGCGCCGCCCTTGATCGCCGAATTGGCATAGGCCGGATCGACCGATTCGCTGATATAGGCGTCTTCGTCATGGACACCGCAGGCGATCGAGGCGGTGCGCCCGACGATTTTGGCGGCCTTACGGGCAGCCCCCACGGGGTTAAACCCGACCTCTGCAACCAAAAGCGCCTGCTCGCCCGTCATGGCGGCGGCATATTTGGCAGCCGAGGCAGAGGGCACGCGCGCGGCACTCATGGCCGCAGCGTCGGCATGGCCGATCACCGTGATGGTGTCAGCCGTCAATCCACCGCTGACAAGGGCAGCGGCGACGGTG
>CANFSY010000060.1 GCA_947449875.1 Paracoccaceae bacterium | reverse complement strand
GTCTTCCCGACGCGCAGACGGCTTGCCCAGACGGGGCGTTTTGCACGATTTTGACAGCACCAGACGCCTGCCAGAGTGATGCAGAACAGGCCGTGGCCGACCAAGCCGCAGCGGATCAAGCCGCAGCGGATCAAGCCGCAGCGGATCAAGCCGCAGCGGATCAAGCCGCAACAGACCAAGCCGCAGCAGATCAAGCGGCAGCAGACCAAGCCGCAGCGGATCAGGCAGCAACCGACCAAGCAACCGCAGACCAAGCAACCGCAGACCAAGCAACCGCCGACCAAGCCGCAGCCGACACAGCGGCGGCAGAGGCTGCGGCGCAGGATGCTCAGACCATAGCCGCAGCCCAAGCGGCTGAGCAGCAGGCAGAAGCCGCAGCCGCGGCAGATCCGGCGATTGTGCCCGTCGAAGCGCCAGTCCCCGCGCCAGAGGCGGTTGATACGCTGGCGCGCGTGCTGCAAGCCCCGACCGAAACGGCAGACGCCCCGACCGCGCCGCCGGTCGAGGTGGCAGCCGCCGAACATGTGGCGGATCTGCGCAAGGCACCGCGCAGCGATACGCCGCCTCCGGCAGGTGTCACTGTCACCAGCGAAACTGTGACAACCACTGTCACGCGCACCTCGTCGCAAGAATTCCACCCTGCGCCTGTCAAAGTGGGGCATGACAAAAAGTCTGGCCTGTCGGATCTGGAAAAGGTCGGGTTGGTGGCACTCGGGGCCTTGGTGATCGGGGCCATGATCAATGACAACCGCCAACAGGTCGTGTCGAACAGTGGCGACCGCGTTGTGGTGCGCCAAGATGACGGCACCTATCAGGTCTACAAAGACGACAACGCCTTGCTGCGCCAGCCCGGGTCAAAGGTGACGACCGAAAGCTTCCGCGACGGGTCCACCCGCGTGATTGTCGAGCGCGAGGATGGCAGCCAGATCGCCACGATCCGCGATGCCTCGGGCCGCGTGTTGCAGCGCGTGGCTTATGACCGCAAAGGCCGTGCGACGATCCTGATCGACGATATCCAGCCCGAGGTTTGGGTGGATGTGCGCGACCTTCCCAAACCGCGCCCCGCCCGCACGATCATCCAGCTTGACGAACCGGATGCGGCCACCCGTGCGGCTGTGGCCTCGGCCAATGCCGAGGATCTGGGGCGCAAATTCTCGCTGCGTCAGATCCGCACGATCCCGCAGGTGCGCGCCTTGGCCCCCACGGTCAATATGGCCAGCATCACCTTTGCCACAGGCTCCTCCGCGATCCAGCCAAGCGAGGCGAAAAAGCTGAGCAAACTGGGTAAGTTGATAACCGACCTGATCGCCGAAAATCCCGGCGAGGTGGTGTTGATCGAAGGCCACACCGATGCGGTGGGGTCGGCGGCGGCAAATCTGGCCTTGTCGGACAGACGGGCCGAATCGGTCGCCAAGGCGCTGACGGAATACTTTGATGTGCCGCCTGAAAACATGGTCGTGCAAGGCTACGGCGAAAGCGAATTGCTGGTTCCCTCGCAAGGCGATGAACGCGCCAACCGCCGCGTGGCGGTGCGCATCATCACAGCCCTGCTGCAACAGACCGAGCGTTAAGCCCACCCCAAGCCGGGGCGCTGCCCCGGACCCAGGGATATTTGGGCAAGTATGAAACAGTTAAGGGCCGGCCTGCGAAGGGCTGGCCCTTAAGCTTTGCGGATCGGGTCGCCCAGCAGGCGCAAACCGTTCAGCACAACCAGCAAAGTGCCGCCTTCGTGCCCCACAACCGCCAAAGGCAAGGGCAGGTGGAAGAACAGGCTTGAGGTCACCAAGACCAGCATCGCCCCGATGGCAAAGGTCAGGTTTTGGCGGATGATGCGCAAGGTGCGCCGCGCAAGGCGGTGGGCTGCGGCCAAGCGGGCCATGTCTTCGGACAACAGCGCCACATCCGCCGCTTGCAGCGCCACTTCCGACCCCGCAGCGCCCATGGCAATGCCCACATCGGCCCGTGCCAAGGCGGCGGCATCGTTCACCCCGTCCCCCACAAAGGCCACGCTGC
Source organism: Paracoccaceae bacterium (assembly GCA_947449875.1). Classification (GTDB taxonomy): domain Bacteria; phylum Pseudomonadota; class Alphaproteobacteria; order Rhodobacterales; family Rhodobacteraceae; genus Stagnihabitans. Next base: position 17,394 of record CANFSY010000060.1, on the reverse strand, counting down.
CGAGCTTGGCCAACTGATCCACCAGCGCCACCTTGTCTTGCGGCAAAAGGTCGGCGTGCACCTCGTCAGGATGAATGCCCAAGAGTTCGGCAATCCGCAGCGCCACAGGGCGGCGGTCGCCCGTCATCATCACGATCTGCCCGACCCCTGCCGCCCGCAGCGCCTGAATGCCGCTTTTGGCCGTGGCGCGGGGTTGATCGGCGACGCTGATCGCCCCCAAGATCTGCGTCTCGCGGCCCAGATAAACCACGGTCTGCGGGCTTGCGGCCAGTTCTTGCAGCACAGCGTGATCCAGCACAGCCCCCATCCGTTGCACCATGCGCGGGTTGCCCGCCCAAAGCGGGCCTTGATCGTCGCGCCCTGTGATCCCTTCGGATGGGGCGGTTGTCACATCGCGCACAAGAAGCGGCGTGTGGCCGCGCTTGACCACCTCGCGGCGCAAAGCGCCTGCGATGGGGTGTTCGGACTGCGCCTCGATCCCGGCCAAAAGGCGCAAAAACCCCGTCTCTTCGCCCGTAAGCGACACAACGCCCGTCACCTCGGCGCGGCCTGTCGTCAGGGTGCCGGTTTTGTCAAAGGCAAAGGTCTTGACCGCTGCCAAGCGTTCCAACGCCGCCCCGCCTTTGAACAACACCCCGCCCCGCGCCGCCGCCGACAAAGCCGACAGAATCGCCGCAGGCACCGAGATCACCACCGCACAGGGCGAGGCCGCGACCAACAGCGTCGCCGCCTGATACAAGGCCTGTTGCGGCGGGGTGCCCAGCCAGAGCAGCACGCCGTAAGCCAGCACCGCGCCGCCCAGAACCGCCACGGTGTAGCGTTGCCCGAACCAGTCGCTGAAGCGTTCGGACGGGGCTTTCATCCCCTGCGCTTCGGTCACCAGTTTGATCATCCGCGCCACAGTCGATTGATCAAGGCCGCGCGCCACCTGCATCGTCAGAACCGCATTCAGGTTCACCGTCGCCTCGTAAAGCTGCGCGCCCGCCTCTTTGGTCACGGGAACGGATTCGCCTGTGATCGTGCTTTCGTCAATCTCGCCCAAACCGTCCAGCAAAACCCCGTCCACCGGCACCCGCGCCCCCGGACGCAGCACGACGCGGTCGCCGGGGCGCAGATCGGCCACGGCGACCTCTTGCACACCCTCGTCTGTGACCCGCAGGGCCGTGTCAGCGCGCAGGGCCATAAGCGCCTCGACCGCGCGGCGGGCTTTGCCCAAGGCGCGGTGCTCTAGCGTGCCTGACAGCGAAAACAGCGCCAAAAGGACAGCGCCTTCCAACGCCCCGCCCACAGAGGCCGCAGCCACAGCGGCCACCACCATCAACAGGTCAATATCCAGCCGGAAACTGCCAAACAATTCACGCAGCGCCTGAACCCCCGCCGGAACCCCGCCCGCAAGATAAGCCGCCACCAGCGCCGCTGTCACAGCCCAAGCGGGCAAAGGCAGCACAAAGGCTGAGAAGCTGGCAAGTCCAAGGCCAAGGATTGTGATGCCCGTTAAGATCAAACCCCAGCCTTCGGGGCCGACAGGGCCATGGCTGTGATCGGTCAACGCGGGTTTGGTGGGGGAATGGGACATGGGGGTCTCCTTCGCTTGAACATAACCACGCCGTCGCCCGCTTACGAGGGGCGCCAGCCCAAGGCCCCGCGTTTTTTCCCTTGACCCCGGCCCCGCGCCTGTCAAAACCCCGCCATGGCCGTTGCAACCTTGACCCTTGATTTGACCGCTTTGGCCGCCAACTGGCGGGCCTTGGACCGGATGTCTGCCGCAGGCGTTCAAACGGCGGCGGTGGTCAAGGCTGATGCCTACGGTCTTGGGGTTGACGCCGTTGTGCGCACCTTGGCCAAAGCCGGCGCGCGCCGGTTCTTTGTGGCGGCGGCAGAAGAGGGCCTGCGCGCGCGCGAAGCGCTGGGGCCGGGGCCGCAGATCAACGTGCTGTCGGGGCATATGGCCGGCGACACACGGCTGATCCGCGAGGCAGACTTGACGCCCATGCTGAACTCGGTCACACAAATCACCCGCCATCTGGAAACCCTGCCCGGCCATAGCTTTGGCGTGCAACTGGATACCGGCATGAACCGCCTTGGCATGGAATTTGCAGAGTGGGAGGCAGCGGCCCCCTTTGTGCTGGAAGCGGGCCCCGATCTGTTGATGTCGCATCTGGCCTGCGCGGATGCGCCGGACGATCCGATGAATGCCCGCCAATTGGCCAATTTTCATGCCATGACCGATGGCACCGGGGTTGCGCGCAGCTTGTCGGCCACGGGCGGCATCTTGCTGGGGCCTGCCTATCATTTCGATCTGACGCGCCCGGGCATCGGGCTGTACGGTGGCCAACCTTACGGTGCAGCGCAGCGCGTTGTGGCGCTGTCAGTGCCCCTGATCCAGACCCGCGCGGTGGCCCAAGGCGAAACCGTGGGATATTCCGCCACGTGGACGGCGCCGCAAGATAGCGTGATTGCCACGGTGCAGGGCGGCTATGCGGACGGGATTATCCGCGCGCTGTCGGGTCGTGCAACTCTTTGGGCGGGCGATGTACCCTGCCCCGTGGTGGGCCGCGTGTCGATGGATATGATCACAGTCGATGTCACCCACCTGCCCCATGTGCCCGACGCGCTTGACCTGATCGGTCCGCATCAAACCCTTGACCATCTGGCCGAAGTCGCCGGCACCATTGGCTACGAAATTTTAACCCGTCTGGCCGCAAGGCTAGAGCGCCGTTTTATCGGAACCCCGTCATGATCGCCCGCCTTTTGGCCCAAATCGGCCGCCCCGTTCTGGCGCTGCTTGCCGCCTTTGGTCGGGTGACGCTCTTCGCGCTGGAGACCCTGCGCCACCTGCTGACCCCGCCGTTTTACGGGCGCGAGTTTGGCCAAGCCCTGCTGCAAATCGGCTGGTTTTCTTTGCCGGTTGTGGGGCTTACGGCCTTTTTCACCGGTGGCGCGCTGGCCTTGCAAATCTATTCCGGCGGGGCGCGCTTTAGTGCGGAAGCCGTCGTACCCCAGATCGTGGCCATCGGCATGGCGCGCGAATTGGGGCCGGTGTTGGGCGGGTTGATGGTGGCAGCACGGGTGGCCTCGTCTATCGCGGCCGAGATTGGCACGATGAAGGTGACCGAGCAGATTGACGCTTTGGTCACCCTTTCCACCCATCCGATGAAATATCTCACCGTGCCGCGCGTTCTGGCGGCCACGCTGGCGGTGCCGGTTTTGGTGGCCGTGGGCGACAGCATCGGCATTTCGGGCGGTTGGCTGGTGGGGATCAGCAAACTGGGGTTCAATTCGGCGACCTATCTCACGAATACCACCGATTTTCTGGAATTCTGGGATGTGGGATCGGGCCTTGTGAAAGGCGCTGTCTTTGGCTTTATCGTGGCGCTCATGGGGTGCTATTTCGGCATGAATTCGGGCCGGGGGGCGCAGGGCGTCGGGGCTGCGACCAAGGCGGCGGTTGTGGCGGCATCGGTCATGATCTTGGCGGCCAATTATGTGCTGACGGGGATGTTTTTCACATCATGATCACCTTAAAGGGCGTGCACAAAACCTTTGGCCTAAACCGCGTGTTGCGCGGGGTGGACCTGATCCTTCCCAAGGGCCAAAGCATGGTCATCATCGGGGGGTCGGGCACGGGCAAGTCGGTGCTGCTCAAGTGCATTTTGGGGCTGGTGGTCCCCGACGCGGGCACGATCATACTGGACGGGCAAGATGTCACCCGCGCGGACCGCGACGCGCTTCTGGCGCGGTTTGGCATGTTGTTTCAAGGCGGTGCGCTGTTTGATTCGCTGCGCGTGTGGGAAAATGTCGCCTTTCGTCTGCTGCGCGGGGCCAAAGCGATGCCCAAAGATCAGGCCCGCGCCGTCGCGATCGAGAAATTGCGCCGCGTCGGGCTGAAAGCCAGTGTCGCTGACCAGTTTCCGGCAGAATTGTCGGGGGGGATGCAAAAGCGTGTGGGCTTGGCCCGCGCCATTGCGGCCAATCCCGAAGTGATCTTTTTTGATGAACCCACCACCGGGCTTGATCCGATCATGTCGGGCGTGATCAACACCCTGATCCGCGAGATTGTGGTGGAAATGGGCTCGACCGCGATGACGATCACCCATGACATGTCCTCCGTTCGTGCGATTGCCGATCAGGTGGCGATGCTGCACGACGGGGTAATCCGCTGGAGCGGGCCTGTCGCTGCCATGGACGGTGCCCCCGACCCCTATCTGCAACAGTTCATCCACGGCCGCGCCGAAGGCCCGATTGAGGGCGTGCGCTAAGCCGCCTATTGCAACTGCGCCTGCACGGTGGCCGTCAAGTCGTTCAAAGAAAACGGCTTGGCCAGAAAGACCGAGTTTGGAATGCGCGCCTGATGTTCGGACAGCGCCTCTTCGGCATAGCCTGACATGAAAATCACCTTCACATCGGGGCGCGCGTCCAAAGCGCGGCTGACCCAAGAGGGGCCGTCCATCCCGGGCATCACCACGTCGGTCACAAAAAGATCCACATGCAACTGGGGGTCGGCCAAGGTCGCAAGTGCTTCTTCGGCGGTGGCGGATTCCAGCACGGTATAGCCGCGCAAGCGCAAGGCGCGGCTGGCAAAGGCGCGCACAGGGGCCTCATCCTCGACCAACAGCACCACGCCTTCACCTTGGCGCAGAACCACTTTCTTGGCCGGTAGAGCGGGCGTCTCGACCGGGCCGGTGTGCAGCGGGAAATACAGATGAAACTCTGTGCCCTGCCCCAGCACCGAATCGACAAAAATGAACCCGCCCGATTGCTTGACGATGCCGTAGGCCGTCGACAGGCCCAAACCCGTTCCTTCGCCAAGCTTTTTGGTGGTGTAGAAGGGTTCAAAAATCTTGGTCAAAAGATCGGGGGCGATGCCCGTGCCCGTGTCGGCCACGTGAATGACGGCGTAGTCGCCTGCAGCCACGGTGGCATTGTCGCGCACCAAGGGCGCGCTCAGGGTCAGGGGTTGGGTGGTGATCTTGATCGCCCCGCCCATGGGCATAGCATCGCGCGCGTTGACAACAAGGTTCATCAGCACCTGTTCCAATTGCCGCTTATCGGCGCGGATCGGCCCCAAGCCGTGGGCATGGGTCAGATGCAATTGCACCTTTTCGCCGACCAAGCGGTTCAAGAGATGGGCAAGATCCGACAGCAGATCGGCCAAATCCAGCCTTTCGGGCTTGAGCGTTTGTTTGCGCGAAAAGGCCAGCAATTGATTGACCAAAGCGGCGGCGCGGTTGGCGTTCTGGTGGATTTGCACCAGATCGGCATAGTCAAAATCCTCGCGGTTGTGGCGCAGCAACAGCAGGTCGCAGTGGCCGGAAATGGCGGTGAGCAGATTGTTGAAATCATGCGCCACACCGCCCGCCAACTGGCCGATGGCTTGCATTTTCTGGCTTTGCACAAACTGCGCTTCAAGGGTTTTGAGCGCGGTTGCATCTTGCAGCACCGCCAAGACCCCCCGCTGACCCTGCTCGACACTGCGCCGCAGCGTGACCTGCAAGAACACCTCGCCCGCCAATCCGCGTGCGCGCAACACCTCTGAGCGCGAGGGGGCGCGGTCTTGGACGATATCATCCAGCCAGTCGGAAACGGGGCGGCCCAAGCCTTCGAACAGGTCGTGAAACATCTCTGCTGCGGGGCTTGGCACCTGCAACAGATGGCGCGCTGCGGCGTTGGCGGCCAGCAACTGGCCTTTTGCGGTGAATTTGGCCAAAGGCACCGGCACGGTTTCAAAATCTGCCATAGGCAAAGGGGCCGTGGGTTCGGGCAGGGCGGGCAAAAGATAAACCTCGCGCAGTGCTTGGGGATTTGGCGGCGTGGCCAGATGAACGCGCAAGGGACCGCTCGGGGTAAAGATCACCTCCTCCGCCCCCAAGGGCGGGACGATCTGATCCAGCCGCTCGGGCGCATGGCCCAACACTTGCGCCATAGCGGCATTGGCAGAAATCACCCGCCCTTCGCAATCGGCGGTGGCAATCGGCAGGCTTAACCCGTCGGCAGAAGGCGCAAGAGCAGACCCCGTCTGAAACGCTTCTAGACGCCATAAGATCCGGTCAGGGGCCAGCCGATGCACCGACAGGCGCAGGTGGCCCGCCGTGCTAAACACCTGTTCTTGCGCCCACCCCACCGCGCCAACGCGGCGTTGCAATCGAAACACCACCGCCCCCGGCGAGGCGAAATGCCCTTGCAGCACCAAAGACAGCGGCTTGGCCGTGGCGGCTGCAAACCTATCTTTAGCCGCCGCATTCTGGTACAAGATCACGCCCTGCTCGTCGGTCAGAAGGCAGGCGGCGGGGTCTTGGCTGACCACCGTTTCCACCCAACGACGCATCTGCACCCCGTGCTGGGTTTGGGCCCGTTGACGCAGCTTCAGGCCCAAGATCAAGAAGCACAGCGTCAAAGCCACGCTGACCGCGCCCGCCCGCGCCACCGGGACCGAAGCGATCAGCACCAAAGCCCCGCTCAACACTGCCACCGCCAGCAAACACACCGACGGCGATAGCCTGCCTGCATCCGCTTTTGCTGGGTTCGCTATTGACCCGCTCACCTTAGCCCCCCAATGGGAATCACCTTTTGCAACAATCGCTCTGAAAGTGTTAAATCCGGCTTAACAGGCACACCTGTTTGCCCGCAAAGCTCAAAAACCTACACGTCAAACAATTATCAATTGAATTACATACGCGTCAAGGTTGCCATAAAAAACCCGTCGCCGCCATCCAGCGGCGAAAAGCGCTTTTGCACCTTGGCGACCCAGCCCGTATGGCGGCGCAAAAAGCCTTGCACCTGCGCCTCGTTCTCATCGGCCAAAAGCGAGCAGGTGGCATAGGCCAAAGTGCCGCCGTGGCGCACAAGCGGGGCGGCTTCGTCCATGATTTGGGCTTGTAGGGCGGTCACTTCGGCCAAGCGCGCCTCGGTCAGGGCCCATTTTCCGGCCGGATCGCGCCGCCAAGACCCAGACCCCGAACAGGGCACATCTGTCAGCACCACGTCATAAGGCTTTGTTTCTGCTGGCAGGGCCGTGATCATCACGCGCTGGCCCGCGCGGGCAGAGCGTTGCGGCAGATCGGCCATGCGGGCGGGAAAGGCGTCATGCGCCCAAACCTTGGCCCCGCGCGCGGCCAAGGCCAGCGCCTTGCCACCGCCGCCTGCGCAATAGTCCAAGACCTTGGCGTTGGGCGTCAGATACAACCCCGCCACGACCGCTTGGCTAGAGGCGTCTTGCAGCTCTATCAGCCCGGTCTCATAGGCGCTGCTGGTTTGAATTTTTCTCGCATTTTCAACCACTTCCAAGGCGGTGTGCACCCAAGTCACAGGCTTTGCACCAATGCCCTCGGCGGCCAAAGCCGCTATCGCCTCATCGCGGGTCAGTCGGGCCAGATTGACGCGCACAAACACCGGTGCCCGGCTTTGCAAGGCACGCATCGTGGCCGCGAAATCAGCGCCTAGGCTCGCTTCCAACTTTGCGCCCAGCCACGGCGGACAATCCAGCGCGTCGTAGCCTTGGGGGGAATGGCCCGCATCCCGCTCGGTCACGGGGGCGGGCGCGTGGCCTTGGCCGGAAAACAACGCATCCTCGTCCAATCCTTGGGCGCGCACCCCGCCCAAGACCAAACCGCGCCCCGAAAGGCCGCCGCCCAAGGCCGCAAACGATGCCCGACACCGTAGCGCGTCATAGACCAGATCGCGTATGGCTGCGCGATCCCCTGACCCCGCAAAGCGGTTGGCACGGCCCCAGTTGGTCAAAACCACCTCGGGCGCATGGCCGCCAAGGATCGCGTCCAGCACCTCGATTGCGGCAGACAGGCGGGCGGCTGGGGTCATGGCAAGCTCCTATAGCGGCATGGCACGACGCCAAAGCGGTCTTAGCCCACGCGGTAGTTCGGGCTTTCGCGGGTGATTTGCACATCGTGCACATGGCTTTCTTTCAAGCCCGCGCCGGTGATCTTCACAAACTGGCATTCGGCGCGCATCCGCGCAATCGTGGCGCATCCGGTATAGCCCATCGCGGCACGCAAGCCCCCCACCATCTGGTGAATAACCGCCGCAGCAGAGCCTTTGTAGGGCACCTGCCCCTCGATCCCTTCGGGCACCAGTTTGTCAGAGGCGGCGTCTTTTTGGAAATACCGATCCGCCGATCCGCGCGCCATAGCCCCCAAAGACCCCATGCCGCGGTAGGCTTTGTAGCTGCGGCCTTGCCACAGAATCATCTCGCCGGGCGATTCGTCTGTACCGGCAATGGCGCTGCCCACCATGGCGCAAGAGGCCCCTGCCGCAATCGCCTTGGCAAAATCGCCCGAGAATTTGATGCCACCATCGGCGATCACCGGAATATCGCCTGCGGCCCGTGCTGAATCCATGATCGCTGTCAGTTGCGGTACACCCACACCGGCCACGATCCGCGTGGTGCAGATTGACCCGGGGCCGATGCCCACCTTGACCGCATCCGCGCCGGACCCGATCAGCGCGCGGGTCGCTTCTGCCGTGGCCACATTGCCCGCCATGACTTGGACCGTGTTGGACAGCCGCTTGATGCGTTCGACTGCGCGGGCCACACCTTCGGAATGGCCATGCGCGGTGTCGATCACCACCATATCCACGCCCGCGTCGATCAAGGCTTGGCTGCGCTCGAATCCGGCATCACCGACGGTTGTGGCGGCGGCCACGCGCAGGCGGCCCATCTCGTCTTTGCAGGCATGGGGGTTTAGCACCGACTGTTCGGTGTCTTTCAGGGTCAAAAGCCCCGTCAGATGGCCCTGTGCATCGGTGACCAGCAGCTTTTCAATGCGGCGTTGTTTCATCAGGCCAATTGCTGCGGCGCGGTCCACCGGTTCGCGCAGCATCGCCAGATTGTCCGACGACATCATAGCACTGACCGGCGTGCGGTCGTCGCTGGCAAAGCGCATGTCGCGGTTGGTGACGATCCCGACGACACGGTTTTGCGCATCCACCACGGGAAAGCCTGTGATATTATAGCGTTCCATCAAGTCCTTGGCATCGGCCAAGGTCTGATCGGGGCGCAGCGTGATGGGGGCATAGACCACCCCGCTTTCAAACCGCTTCACCCGGCGCACTTCGCGGGCTTGCGCTTCAAGGTCAAGGTTGCGGTGGATCACCCCGATCCCGCCGGCTTGCGCCATGGCAATCGCCATGCGCGCCTCGGTGACGGTATCCATCGCCGAGGACAAAAGCGGGATGTTCATCCGGATGGATTTTGTCACAAACGTGGACGTGTCCGCGTCAGACGGCAGCACAGAGCTGGCCGCAGGTACCAAGAGCACGTCATCGAAGGTCAATGCCTCGCGAATCTCCATGAAAGCCTCCATCTGGGTTGGGCGGGAGTGTTCGTTTGACGGCTCCCCTTTTCACCTCGCGCGGCAAATGGCAAGAGTGTTCGGGGCAGATTTGCGAAAGGGCAGGCGATGCGGGTTGCGATTGTTGAAAACACCAAGATCACCCATCACGGGCAGGTGGGCGTGGCCCTGCACGAGGTGGGGGCGCTGGTGGATGTGTACCGGCCGTTTCGCGATGGCGTCTTGCCAGACCTTGGCAGCTTTGATGCGCTGATCAGCTTTGGCGGCGAGCAATCGGCGTTAGACGATCATCTGCACCCCTATCTGCCCCGCTTGGGCACCCTGATGGCCCAAAGTGCGGCTGCGGGCAAAGCGACCTTAGGCATCTGCCTTGGCGCCCAAGTTTTTGCGCGGGGCTTGGGCGCAGACAACCATCTTGGCACGGCGCAGGAATTTGGCTGGTGCAAGGTCTCGCTGAACCCTCAGGCGCGGCACGATCCGGTCTTGGGCGCATTGCCTGACCAATTCGACATTTTCGAATGGCATTCTGATACCTTCACCCTGCCGCCCGACACCGTTCACCTTGCCACGTCCCCCGCGGCAGGCGTGCAATGTTTTCGCCACGGCCGCGCCGGCTACGGCATGCAATTCCACTTTGAAGCCTCTTGCGCCGTGGCCCGCGACTGGGCGCGCACCTTCCCCGAATTAAGCGACAAGATGTACCCCGGATGGGCCGAAGCTTTGCCCCAGCGCGCACAGACCCAAGGCATCCATGCCGACGCCCACGGCCTGACCATAGCCCGCGCGTGGGTTGCCCTGATCTAACCCTTTACACATTCCTAAAAATTCCCCCCGCCCCCCTTTCATATGTGCCCAAATATCCCACGGGGGTGCGGGGGTGTGAAACCCCCGCTATTAGGTCAACCGCCCAACAGCACCGGAAACCAATCTTCCCGCAACCTTTGCCCCGCCACCATCCCATGCCCCGGATAGGGCGGAGAGGTGCGGCCCGGGCGTTCGACATAGCGCGCATCCTCGCCCACCAGCCGCAGCGAAAAGGCGCGGCGGCGGGTGCCCGCCGCGTTCCCGCGCGCGCCGTGCAGCGTGCGGTAATCAAAGGCCACAGCGTCACCCGGTTCCATCGCCCATTCCATGATCTGCATCCCTTCGGCATCGGGGTCGGGCACGGGCATATATTTGTCAGGGTCTGGATAAAACGAGGTGTCCGACAGCCACCGCTTGGGCAGCACCTCTTTGGGCCAAAGATGGCTGCCTGCGACACACCGCAGCGAGGCTTCGCGCACAGGGTCAACCGGACTCCAGAAGCTGATGGTCTGGCGGCCCTCGACGAAATAATAGGGCCCGTCTTGGTGCCACGGCGTGGGCTTGGCGGTGCCGGGTTCTTTGACCAGCACATGGTCGTGGAACATCTGCACACGCGGACTTTGCATCAGGCTGGCGGCCACTTCGGCAACGCCTGAGTGATAGATCACCTCGCGAAATTCGGGGATGCGTTCCCAGTTGCAGTAGTCGTCAAAAAACCGCCCCGCCTCGCCGGGTTTAAGGTTCTCTGCCCCGTAAGGGCCGGGGTCTGCCATGTTGCGATCAATCCCTGCGGCGATCTGGGGCACCCAGTCTTTCCAAAGGCCCTTGACCAGCACGACCCCGTCGCGCTGAAAGGTTTCGACCATATCCGGCGTCACTGTGACCATTCTTCCCTCCAAACCTGATGGTTCAGTCTTGCCACGGGGGCGTTCGGGTTTCAAACACTGTGTGGCTTGCGCAAAATGCGCAGGCAACGCGCGATTTGGTCTTGTGCCTTGGCGGGTGCAAAGGCCAAAAGACACCCGATCAATCTGTTCCGGCTTGCCGCGTGTTTGCAGGCCCCGACCGACAAAGGTGACCTATGACCGCACTTCTCGCCGATATCGGCGGCACCAACACCCGCGTGGCTTTGGCCGATGGCAAAGTGGTGCGGCCCGACTCGATTGCCAAATTCTCCAATGCCGAGTTTGACAGCCTTGAGCCCATCCTCAAACGCTATCTGGCCGAGGCGGGGATACAAAGTGTCGAGGGCGCGTGTGTCGCCGCCGCAGGCCCGGTGCGCAACGGCGTGGCCGAGATGACAAACCTGTCATGGGTGATCGACCACCCGCAGCTCACGCGGGCCACGGGGGCAACCAACGTGGCGATTCTGAACGACCTGCAAGCGCAGGGTCAGGCGCTAAACCACATAGCACCCGCGCTGTTGCGCAGTGTCGTGGCGGGCACGGCGGTGGCGGGGGCATCGATGCTGGTGGTGGGCTTGGGCACCGGTGTGAATGCAGCACCCGTGCATCACACCGCTTGGGGCAGCCTTGTTCCCCCTTCGGAATGCGGCCATGTGTCGATGCCGATCCGCACACCGCGCGATCTGGCCTTGGCGCAGTTTATCGAAACCTATGGCCCCGAAGCGCATGGTTTTGCGGGGGTCGAAGACGCCTTGGCGGGGCGCGGGCTAGAGCATATCTATGCCTTTGTCACCCAAGAAGCGGGGCATCTGAGTGCCCATAGCTCTGCCCAGATCATGGCCGATCTGGCCGCAGGTGCACCCTTGGCCCGCGAGGCGGCACGGCTTTATGTGCATATCTTGGGCGCAACCTTGGGCAATCTGGCGCTGACCCACCTGCCCTACGGCGGCATCTTCCTGATCGGCGGGATGGCACGGGCGCTCACACCCTATATGGCCGAGATGGGCCTCGCCGCCTCGCTCACCGACAAAGGGCGCTTTGAGGGGTTCTTATCCAGCTTTCCGGTCTGGGTGGTGGAAGACGATTTTGCGGCCCTGACCGGCTGTGCCGCCTATCTGGCCAGCGGCGGGCAAGGCTGACAGCTTCGCCTCCGGCGGGGATATTTTTTGCAAGTATGAAAGGGGGCGCGCAGCCCCTTAGCGCGGCAGGGTTTTGGTCAGAAAAGCCAAAGCAGTGGCCAGTCCGTCTTGCGCGATGGTGTGGCCCGACCCTTCCATGACATGGCCAAAGGTTTCAAACCCTGCGGCCACCAGCGCGTTGCAGGTGGCGGCCATTTCGGGGAAGGGCACCACCTCGTCTTGATCGCCGTGCATCACCAGCACGGGCGGTTTGGCGGTAGCCTCGCCCGCCAGCCGTTCGGGTTGCAGCAATTGGCCGGAAATGGCCACCACGGCGGCTATGGGTGCGTCGCGGCGCGGGGCCATGTGCAAGGACAACATCGCCCCTTGCGAAAAGCCCACCAAGGCCACGGCCTGCGGTCCCAATCCTTCATAGGCCATGCGCTGGTCGACAAATTCGCTGAGGTCTTGCGAAGACCGCTCTAGCCCCGCTGCGGCTTGCTCATAGCTCGCCCCGTCAAAGCGCGGGATGGCGAACCACTGCCGCCCAAAGGGCGCGCCGGGCAAGCGTTCGGCGGCATCGGGGGCGACAAAGGCGGTGTCGGGCAAATAGGGGCCCAGCACATCGCCAAGGCTGAGCAAATCCGCCCCGTCGGCCCCATAGCCATGTACAAAGACCACAAGGCTTTTGGCCGTGCCCGAGAGTGCAGCCTTACGGCCGAATCGAAGAACTCTGCTCATCTGATCCCCTCGCGCGCTTTTGCCACGCGGTAGTAAGCCCAAAGCGCGCGGGCGGCAACAGCGCGCCACGGGCTCCACCGCTGTGCAAAGACGGCCAAATCCTTGGGCGTGGGGCGGGTGGGCAAACCATAGGCCAGCCGTGCCGCCTCTTGCAGGGCAAGATCGCCGCTGGCGAAGACATCGGCACGGCCAAGGGCAAACATGGCGTAGATTTCCGCCGTCCAGTGGCCAATGCCAGTCACGGCGGTCAAGGTCGCGATGACGTGGGTGTCGGGGCAAAGGCGCAGGGCGTCGTAGTCAATCCGCGCTGCGGCCAAAGCCTTGGCATAGCGCGCCTTTTGGCGCGACAGGCCCAAGGCGCGCAAGTCTTGTTCACTTGATGCCGCCACAGGCGCAGCCTGCGTCAAGCCTGCCGCTGCAAGCTTGGCCCAAATGGCCCGCGCCGAGGCGGTCGAGACCTGCTGGCCCACAATCGCATCCAAAAGTGCTGCGAACCCATCAGGCCCACGGCGCAGCGGCAAAGGGCCGGTTTGCGCCAGGATTTGCCCCATCACAGGATCAGTCGCGGCAAGCCAAGCGGCCGCTTCGGCCACACAGTCTGGCCCGTGAATGACCCGTCCAATCTGCGCGCCTGTCATAGGGTGCACCCTGTCCGCCAAGATTTTCGCAGAAAATCTGTGGCACGCCCAAGGTTTCGCCCTTGCCGTGCCAAGCGGCCTCCCTTACGCCTTTGGTCCATGACACACACCCTTCCCCTTCAAGACACCGATGGCCCCGCGCGGCGCAATGTGCTGGTGCTGGTCGCGGCCCAAGCCATTCTGGGCGCGCAGATGCCCATGATCTTCGTCGTCGCCGGGCTGGCTGGCAAGCAATTAGCGCCCAATGCCTGTCTTGCGACCTTGTCGATCAGCGTGATGGTGATCGGGTCGATGCTGTCAGCCAACCCCTTGTCGGCGCTGATGGCGCGGCACGGGCGGCGGGTGGGCTTTGTGGTGGGGGCCTGCGGCGGGGCCTTGGGCGGGGCTGTGGCGGCTTACGGGCTGTCGGTGCATTCTTTCCCGCTGTTTTTGGTGGGGGCGTTTTTGTCGGGGGTTTACCAATCTTCGCAAGGCTTTTTCCGCTTTGCCGCCGCTGACAGCGCGTCAGATGCGTTTCGGCCCAAGGCGATTTCTTGGGTCATGGCGGGGGGCTTGCTGTCTGCCGTGGTCGGGCCGGAACTGGTGAAGGTGACAGCCCAAAGCATGGCGGTGCCCTTCATGGGCACCTATATGGCAGTGATCGCGCTGAACGCGGTTGGGGTGTTCTTGTTTGCCGGCCTTAAGATCGCCAAACCCGCGCCGCGCACCGGCAAAGCGGGCGGGCGTACGCGGCTGGAGCTGATCCGCACCCCGCGCATTCTGGTCGCGGTGATTGTGGCAACCGTGTCTTATGCGCTGATGAATTTGGTGATGACCTCGTCGCCCTTGGCGGTGGTGGGGTGCGGCTATCACACCTCGGATGCTGCCAATGTTGTGACAGCGCATGTGTTGGCCATGTTCATCCCGTCGTTTTTCACCGGCCACGTGATCGCCCGCATCGGGGTGGAGCGGGTCATGGCCATCGGCTTGGTGATCTTGGCCAGTGCCGGAATTGTCGCCATGGCAGGCGTGCAGCTTGAGAATTTCTACATCGCGCTCAGCTTGTTGGGGGTGGGTTGGAACTTTGGGTTCATCGGGGCCACGACCATGCTGACGGGTGCCCATAGCGTGGAAGAGCGCGGCCGGATGCAGGGGTTGAACGACTTCTTGGTCTTTGGCGGTGTGACACTGGCCAGTTTCTCATCGGGTGGTTTGATGAACTGCTCGGGCGGGTCGGTGCAGGCGGGCTGGCAGGCGGTGAATTTGGCGATGCTGCCCTTCTTGGTGCTGGCGGGCGGGGCTTTGATCTGGCTGGCGTTGCGGCCCAAGGACCGGGCGATTTAAGCCTTGACCTCTGCCTGCGGCACCGTGACACAGGGCCGCAGATTCCTTGGGGGCCGCGATGGTAAAGCTTGATATCTTCTCTGATCCCGTGTGCCCGTGGTGCTATTTGGGCAAAGCCAATCTGGAACGCGCGCTTGAGGCGCATCCCGATCATCCGTTTGAAATCGAATGGCACCCGTTCCAGCTAAACCCCGATATGGTGGCCCAAGGCGTGCCCAAGCACGACTACCTTGCGGCACGCTTTGGCGGGAGCGAAAAGCTGGCGGCCATTCACCAGCGCTTTAAGGATATGGCGGCAGAGGCGGGCGTGGTGATGGACCCCGACGTGCCCCAACGCATCCCCAACACGTTAAACGCCCACCGCATGATCCATTGGGCGGGGCTAGAGGGGCGGCAGGCCGCGATGGTGTCGGCCATTATGCGCGCCTATTGGGTCGAAGGGCGCGATATCGGCGATCTGGCGGTTCTGGCCGATCTGGGCGAAAAGGCGGGGTTAGAGCCTGCGGTGGTGCAGCGTTTGCTGGCCTCGGACGCCGACATCGACCTGCTCCAACAGCGCGAGGGGCATTCGCGCACGCGCGGTGTCAATGCCGTGCCGACCTTTCTGATCGCGGGCCAATACGTGCTGTCAGGCGCGCAGCCGCCCGACATGTGGGGCAAGGTGATCGACGAATTGGCGCGCATGGCGCAAGACACCGCAGGGGCGCCCGATGCTTAAGCCCCTCTCGCAGCGCGAGTTTGTGGCGCTGAACGCCATGCTCTTTGCCACGGTCGCCCTGTCGATCGACGCCATGCTGCCCGCCTTGCCCGCCATTGCGGCAGCCCTGACCCCTGATGCGCCCAATCTTGCGCAATTGGTGGTGACGAGCTTTGTCTTTGGCATGGGGATTGGTACGCTGATCTCTGGCCCGCTGTCAGATGCGTTTGGTCGAAAGCCCGTGCTGATCGGCTGTGCGACGCTGTATCTGATTTCAGCCGCTTTGTGCTTTGCGGCACCCTCGCTGGAAACACTGCTGATCGCGCGCGTGTTGCAAGGCGCGGGGGCGGCGGGGCCGCGAGCAGTGGGCACGGCCATGATCCGCGACCTGTTCAAAGGGCGCGATATGGCAAAAATCGTCTCATTTGTGATGATGATCTTCACGCTGGTGCCCGCTGTGGCCCCGTTGATGGGTAAGGGTGTGATGCTGGTCGCAGGCTGGCGCGACATCTTCTTGGTGTTCATCGTCTTTGCACTTGTGGTGAACCTGTGGCTGGTGCTGCGCCAACCTGAAACCTTGTCCCCTCAAGCACGCCGCCCGCTGCGGGCGGGCCTGCTGTGGGCCGCGGCCAAAGAGCTGTCGCACCACCGCGTGGCGCTGATTGCCACGGCGTGCCAAACCCTGACCTCGGCTTGTCTCTTTGCCACGCTGTCCTCGATCCAAGGGATTTTCGAGCAGTATTTCAACCGCGCCGCAGGCTTTCCGCTGTGGTTCACGTTGATCGCGCTCTGCGCTATCAGCGGGTCATTTGTGAATTCGCGCATCGTTGTGCGGTTGGGCATGCGCCGTGTGCTGGTTGCGACCTATGTGGCGCAAGTGGGCCTGACTTTGGTGATCTTGGCGGGCCTTGCCAGCGGCGTCTTGGGGCCATTGGCCTTTCCCGCCTTCCTGATCTGGGCCATCGGCATTTTTGCCATGATGGGCCTGACCATGGGCAACTTAAACGCCTTGGCGATGGAGGATCTGGGCCATATCGCAGGCTTTGCCTCTTCGCTGATCACGGCGATTTCGACGGTGGCGTCGGTGCTGCTGGCCATTCCCGTTGGCCAAGCCTTTAACGGCACACCCCTGCCGCTGCTGGGCGGGGTGATGGTGTTTTCCAGCCTCGCCCTTGTGTTGATCCTGATGGTGCGCAAAAAGGCGCGCTGACCCGCCTTTCAGACTTGCCCAAATATCCCCGCCGGAGGCAAAGGCCCGCCAAAGGCGGACCGCGTCAGTTCTGCGGTTCCAGATGGGTGATGCCAACCGCGCCGGCACGGGCCAGTTGCGGGTCAAGCGTCATGGGCAGGTATTCGCCCCGCCGCCACAATTCGGACAGATCGTCATAGTGGCGGGACATCGGATGGCCGCTTTCACCCGTCGCGATGATAAAGACCGAGCTTTCCGGATCGGCAAAATCATAGACACCGCGGTAGCCGCCGCCATGCACGTTCTCATACGGATTGGCCCCCGTGCCCCGCGTCTCGCCCCGCATCAAGGTATTGTCGCCGCCGCTGGTGCTTTGGCGGATATTGACGAAATAGTTCAGGATCGGCACTTTTCCCAGCACCGGATGGTCATGCAAAGCCTGATGCGCATCACCCCAGCGCCAGCTTTCAATCGCAGGGCCATAGGTTTCTGACAGCTGCAAAAGCGCATCATCCAGCGCAATTTTGGCAATATCGGTGCAGGTTTCAATCGCAGCCGATTGCACCACATCGCACCAGACTGACGCCCCGTCGGTGTTGCGATAGACGCGTTCGATGAAATCGGGGTTCACATGGGGAATCATGTCAGCCAAGGGGCCGATCTCGTCGCGGGTC
>CANFSY010000059.1 GCA_947449875.1 Paracoccaceae bacterium | reverse complement strand
GGGCACTTTTCCCGATGCCGAACATCTGCTGTTTGAGGATATGCACCTGATCTCCTCCTCCCACGCGCCGCCTTTGGGGCAGGGGGCGACCGTAGCCTTGCGCGATCTGTCGGGTGAGGATTTGGCCCTACCCGGCGCACCGCACGGCTTGCGCATTCTGGTGGATGAGGCTTGCGCGCGCGCGTCAATGACCCTGTCCGTCGCGATGGAGTTGGAAACCCTGCCCACCATTCGCGGCCTTGTGGCCACAGGCACCATTCGCACCATCCTGCCCGTCACCGCCGTTCAGGCCGAATTGCAAAGCGGCGAGCTCGTGGCGCAAAAGATTGTGGCCCCCGTCATAAGCCGCGAGTTGATCTTGGTACATGCCCCCCAACGCGCCCAAGCCCCCGCCACGCGCGCGGTGGTGCAATTGATCCGCACGCATATCGAACGGCTGCTGGAATCGGGCGCTTGGTTGGGGCGGCTTTAGCGCCCCGTCAGGCTGGCGCGGTAGCCGCTGGGGGTTTGGCCGAACATGGCCTTGAACAGGCGCGAAAACTGCGCCTGATCGGAAAAGCCGAAGCGATAGGCGATGTCTGACATCGGGCCGGGGTTCGACATCGCCAGCAAATTCCGCGCCGCAATCAGGCGCTGTTCGCGGATCAGTTGCGAGACGGTCGCGTTGCCGTCGGCAAAAATCTCGTGCAGGTAGCGTTTAGAAATACCGCAGGCCTCGGCCACCAGATCGGGTGACAGGTCGGGGTTTGACAGGTTGCGGCGGATCACCTCTTCGGCGCGCTTCATATGGGCCGTGCGCACCGCACTTTGCGCCCCATCCGCCATCTCGCTGCTGCGGTCGATGGCCAAAGCCAAAAGCTCGATCAACTGCCGCCCCAAGACATCCCCCGCCGCCGCATCTGCGGGGGCGGTCGCTTGGACCTGTTGGGCCATGGTGGTGAACAATCCGCCCAAGCCACCCCGCCCGTTGAAAACTTGGGCACAGTGGCGGTCTGGGCTGCGCAGGCCTTGGCTAAGGACGGGCTTGGCGACCTTTAGCACGCACAGATCATTCGCCGCTTCATACGAAAAGCGGTACGGCTCGTCGCCGCGCTCCAGAATAAACCCCCCCGGATCGCAGCGCACCTCGCGGCCCAACTGGCGAAAGGTGACGGGCGCGCGGCGGGGAATGGTGATCAGGTATTGCTCTTCGCAGGTGCCTGCGATGTGGCGGGGATGGCGTTCGTATTGCACCGGTTCGGTTTGCAACCGCGACAGCGACAGATCGCCCAAGGTTTGATGTTCCAACTGCCCGTCAAAGCGCGCCGCATCGCCAAAGGTCAGGTGCAGTGGAAAATACACATCGGCAATCACCCCATTCCAATGCCCCGCCCGCGCGGCAGGTGGCAGGTTGGATGTGCTGTGGCGCATCAAAGTCAAGGCACCCCCCATGGGCCAAGATGATGCGGCATGCTTGGGCAAAGCCACAGCCTTTGCAAGAGGATTCGCGCCCAAGTGCGCGGGCTGACAAAAGCTTGTTCCCTGCGACGCAAGACGCCTGTGCGGGAATCGGTCAGGCTGGGGTTTGAGCGGGCAGAGTCTGCCCAACTGCCAGCCTGACCCTTTGTTAGCCCGACCCTTTGTTAGAAAGAGCGTCCGATGTCCCCTTCCAAGGTTGATCCGATTACCCTGTCTGTCGTGCGCGGTGTGCTGGAAACCACGCAGCGCGAAATGACGCTGACGCTGGAACAAACCGCGCGCTCGTCGGTGTTCAATCTGGCGCATGATTATTCAACCGCGCTGTTTAACGCCACGCCCGAGATGATCTTGCAGGGGCAGGATATTCCGATCCACCTTGGGTCACTGATCCCCGCCATGAAATCGGTCGCCAAGTATTTCGAGGGCGACATTCACGAAGGCGACCTGATCTTGCACAACGATCCGGAATATGGCGGATCGCATATCATCGACACCTGCATGTATTACCCCGTCTTTTACCAAGGCGAGCTGGTGTTCTGGACGGTCTGCAAAGGCCACCTCACCGATATCGGCGGCCCCGTGCCCGCCGGCTACAACCCCGCCGCAACCGAGATTTATGCCGAGGGCCTGCGCATCCCGCCGCTGAAGCTGTGGGACAGGGGCAAGCCGCGCAATGACGTGATCAACCTGTTGCTGTCGAACATGCGGGCTCGGCGCGACCAGCAGGGCGATTTCAACGCGCTGATCGGGGCCTGCAAGGTCGGCGCGCGGGCCTTGATTGCGCTGATGGACAAATACGGCAAAGACACCGTGCAAACCTGCATCGCAGAACTGCTCAACATGGCCGAGGCGCATATGCGCAGCCTGATCGCCAAAGTGCCCGATGGCACCTATACCGGCACCGCCGTTCTGGAAGACGCAGGCCACGGATTTGGCGATTTTGACATCACGGCGACCGTCACGATCACGGGCGACAGCTGCCACATCGCCATCCAATCGCCGCCGCAAATTCCCTATTTCATCAACAGTTACGAAGGCAACAGCCATTCCGGCGTTTACCTTGGCCTGATGATGTTTGCCCAACTGCCCCCACCCTATAACGAGGGGCTCTATCGCTGCGTTTCAACCGACATGGGCCCCAAAGGCACCTTGTGCAACGCCAAGTCCCCCGCCCCGCACATGAACTGCACGACCACGCCGATGGAAACCCTGACCGATGCCGTGCGTTTGGCCTTTGAACAGGCCGCCCCCGACAAGGTGTCGGCTAGCTGGGGCCATGCCAATGGCTGCAACATAGCAGGCTGGGACAAACGCCATGACGAGGAATATGTGACGATGGTTCTGGCCTCGATCATCTCGGGCGCGGGGGCGACGGCCAACCAAGACGGCTGGCACGCCTGCGGGCCGGAATGCTGCTTTGGCGCGCTGACCTCGGGCGATATCGAGATGTTGGAACATTCTTACCCCATCATCATCCACCGCTATTCGCTGATGGAAGACTCAGGCGGGGCGGGCCGCAACCGTGGCGGATCGGGTACGTGTTGGGAGGTTGAACCGCTCGACACCCCCATGACCCTGATCACCTTCGGCGAAGGCCGCCGCATTCCCGCCATGGGGGCCGCAGGGGCAAAATCAGCCATGGTGGCCCCCAAGGTCGGCTCACTGGAACTGACGCGCAATGGCAAGACCGAAGTGATCACCAACAACGTCATCGAAACCATCCACCCCGGCGAACGCGCCGCCAACCGCAACCCCGGGGGCGGCGGGTTTGGGCTGGCCTTTCAGCGCGACATCGCCCGTGTGGTCGATGATGTGCGCAACGGACTTGTCAGCGAAAAAGGGGCCCGTCTGGATTACGGCGTAGTCTTCGCCAATTTCGTAGCCCTCGAAGTTGACCACCAAGCCACCGCCGCCCTGCGCGCCACCGCCGCCTGATCAAGGACACAGCCATGCAAAACCAATATCGTCTGGGCATCGACGCCGGCGGCACCTTTACCGACTTCATCCTTGCCGACCGCAGGGGCGACGTGCGCATCTTTAAGGCGCTGTCCACGCCCCAAGACCCGACCCTTGCCATTCGCAACGGTCTGAAACTGATCGAGGAAGAGACGGGCATTTCGGCCACCGAAATCGTCTCGAACGCCGATTTGTGCATCAACGGCACCACGGTGGGCCTGAATGCGCTGATCCAGCACAAGGGGGCCAAAGCGGGCCTGATCGCCACCAAGGGGCACGAAGACAGCATCGAAATTCGCCTTGGCCACAAGGAAGACGGCTACCGCTACGACCCCGAATATCCGCCCGCTACTATGCTGGTGCCGCGCTATCTGCGGCGCGGCGTGGCCGAACGGGTGATATCCACCGGTGCCGTGCACACCCCGATGAACGAGGAAGACGTGCGCGAGGCGTGCCGCCATTTCATCCGCGAGGGCGTGGATTCAGTGGCCATTTCCTTTGTCTGGTCGGTGCTGCACCCCGACCACGAACTGCGCGCCGCCGAGATTGTGCGCGAGATGATGCCCCATGTCCGCCTGACGGTGGGGAGCCAGCTTTACCCGCAAGTGCGCGAATACACCCGCACCTCAACCGCCATCGTCAACGCCTACCTCGCCCCGATCCTGACGCGCTATGTCGAGGCGGTGGATGGCTATTTCCGCAGCCTAGGCGCCAAAAACCCCGTGCGCTATTTCCAATCCAACGGCGGTTTGGCGGTGGGGTCGGTCGTGTCGGATCAGTCGGTTTATGCGATCAACTCTGGCCCCGCCTCTGCCCCGCAGGCGGCGTTGTATATCGCAGAACCGTGGGGGATGAAGAACATCATCACGGTGGATATGGGCGGCACGTCGTTTGACATCACGCTGACGCGGGATGGGCGCGCCAATGTGTCAAAGAACATCGACTTCTTGCGCTACCGTATCGGTATTCCGATGATTCAGGTGGAAACGCTTGGGGCAGGTGGCGGGTCGATCGGCTGGATTGACACGATGGGGCTGATGCAAATGGGCCCGCAATCGGCGGGCTCTGAACCCGGGCCTGCGGCTTATGACCAAGGCGGCACCCAGCCCACGACCACCGATGCCAATCTTGTGCTGGGCTATATCAACCCAGATGGTCTGGTGGGGGGGCGTTTGCCCTTGAACACCCAAAAGGCGCGTGAGGCGATCAAGGCGCGCATTGCCGATCCTTTGGGATTGTCGGTCGAAAAGGCCGCTTACGGCATGTTTAACATCGTTAACAACAACATGGTCAACGCCATCCGCCGCGTCTCGGTGGAACGCGGCTATGACCCGCGCGACTTTGTGCTGAACTGCGCGGGCGGGGCCACTGGGGCGCATATTACTGCACTGGCGCGGGAAATGGGGATCACGCGGGTGCTGATCTCGAAACTCGCCTCGGGGCTGTGTGCCTATGGGCAGATTATCTCGGATGTGAAGTACAACTACATGGCCCCGGCCCCGATCCGGCTGGATGCGGTGGGGGCGGCGCAACGGTTGGATGGGTTGTTTACAGGCTTGGAAACCAAAGGCGTGGCCGATCTGACGCGCGATGGCTTCACCCAAGACCGCATTTCCATCCGCCGTTCGCTGGATATGCGCTATGTCGGACAAGTGCATGAATGCACCGTGGAAATTGATCCCTTTGCTTTGACAGACGATGCCCTGACCAAGCTGATCGAAGCCTTCCACGCCCGCCATGAAGAGCTGTACACCTATTCCGAACGTCAAAGCGTGGTCGAAATCGTCAACGTCGAAAGTGCGATCTGGGGGCGGGTTGATCGGCCCAACCGCATGACCGTGGCCCCCGGCAAAGGGGCGGCATCCGCGCTAGAGGGCACGCGCCCGATGATCTTTGACGCCGGAGCCGTTCCGCAAGACGTGCCAGTCTATGCCGGTGCCCGCTTGGGGGCGGGCGACAAGATCACAGGGCCTGCCGTGATCGAAGAAATCACAACAACGCTTGTGATCGAACCCAATTGGCAGGCAGAGTTGCACGAAAGCGGCGTCTATCTTGTCAATATGATTGGCGCGTAAGGGGGCGGGGAAAAGAATGACTTTGCTAAACTGTGACATGGGCGAAAGCTTCGGGCTGTACCGCATTGGCGACGATGCGGGCCTGATGCCGCTGATTGATGTGGCCAACGTGGCCTGCGGCTTTCATGCGTCAGACTACAACCACATGCGCTCTACCGTGCAACTGGCCAAAAAGCATGGGGTCAAGGTGGGCGCGCACCCCTCGCTGCCCGATCTGCAAGGCTTTGGCCGGCGCGAGATGAAGATCGGGCGCGAAGAGATGACCAACTGCCTGATCTATCAAATCGGCGCGCTCAAAGGCTTTTTGCAGGCCGAGGGGATGGAGTTGAACCATATCAAACCCCACGGCTCGCTGTATGGCATGGCCGCGCGGATGGAAGACATCGCCCACGCCATCTGCGATGCGGCCGATGTCTTCCAAGTGCCGCTGTTTGGCATGATCGGCACCCTGCACGAAACCATCTACCAAGCCCGTGGCCACAAGTTCCTGTCAGAATTCTACGCCGATCTTGACTATACCGATGCAGGCGGCCTGATCATCACCCGCGAACACCACGCCACGGACGAGGCGAAAGCTACCGCCGCTTGCCTGCGCGCCATTGCCGAAGGCAAAGTCACCAGCGTCGGCGGAGTTGACGTGACCGTGCGTGCCGATACGATCTGCGTGCATTCTGATACGCCCAATGCCGTGACCCTTGCCCAAGCGGTGCGCGGTGCCATCTCTTCCCTTCCCTCCCATCGCTGAAAAGGCCCGACCCATGAGCAAACACATCCTCTCGCCCCTGCCCGGCACTTTTTACAGCAAGCCCGCGCCTGACCAGCCCGCATTCAAAAAGGTGGGCGATACGGTCGCTGTCGGCGATGTGATCGGGCTGATCGAAGTGATGAAATCCTTCCACGAGGTCGCCGCCGACCAAGCCGGCACCATCACCGCCTTTATCGCGGATGACGAAGAACCCGTTATGGCAGGCCAAGCCTTGATCGAACTGGCGTAACAATGGCCATCCAAAAGCTTTTGATTGCCAACCGGGGCGAAATTGCCGTGCGGATCATCCGCGCGGCGCAGGAACTTGGCATTGCCACGGTGCAGGTGCATTCGGCGGCAGATGCCGACTCGTTGGCTGTGAAAATGGCGGATGAGGCGGTGAATATCGGCCCGCCTATGGCGTCAAAATCCTATCTCAACATCGCCAATATCCTAAAAGCTGCCGCCGATACGGGGGCCGATGCCGTGCATCCGGGCTACGGCTTTCTGGCCGAAAACGCCGATTTCGCTGATGCGGTGGAAGCGGCGGGGTTGATATGGGTGGGGCCCAAGGGCAGCGCCATTCGGGTGATGGGCGATAAAGTGGCCGCACGGGTGGCCGCGCAATCGGCAGGTGTGCCCGTGGTGCCCGGATCCGACGGGCGGATAGATGACCCTGATCAGGCCCGTGCTTTGGCGCTGAAAATCGGCTTTCCGGTGATGATCAAGGCCGCCGCAGGTGGCGGCGGGCGCGGCATTCGCATTGCCCAAGACATCGAAGAGTTCGACCGCCTTCTGCCCCAAGCCAGTGCCGAGGCGAAGGCCGCCTTTGGCGACGGCGGCCTGTATATGGAAAAAGTCATCGAACGCGCCCGCCATATCGAGGTGCAGATATTGGGCGACGGCACCGATGTGATCCACTGCTTTGAGCGCGAATGTTCCTTGCAACGCCGCCGTCAAAAGGTGTGGGAGGAAGCCCCCTCGGCCGCTTTGCCGCAAGCGATGCGCCACCAGCTGTGCGCGTCAGCGGTGGCTTTGGCCAAAGCGGTGCACTATCGCGGCGCGGGCACGTTGGAATATCTGTATGACGATGCGTCAGGCGCGTTCTACTTTATCGAGATGAACACCCGCATTCAGGTGGAACATCCGGTGACCGAAATGATCACCGGCATCGACCTTGTGCGCGAAATGCTGCGCATCGCGGGGGGGCAACCGCTGCGCTACACACAGGCCGATGTGCGCCTGAACGGCCATGCAATCGAGGTGCGCATTTGCGCCGAAGACCCCGCGCAGGGCTTCAAACCCGGGCCGGGCACGATCGCCACCCTGAAAGTGCCGGGCGGGCCGGGGGTGCGGTTTGATACGCTGCTGTACCAAGGCTACACCGTGCCGCCGTTCTACGATTCCCTTTTGGGCAAGCTGATCGTATGGGATGAAACCCGCGCGCAGGCCATCGCCCGCATGGCCCGCGCCTTGGGCGAGCTAGAGGTGGGCGGATTGCCCACAACCAAACCTTTGCATCAAGCCCTTGCGCGCGATGCAGATGTGCAAGCCGGACAGTTCCACACCCGTTGGCTGGAACCGTGGCTGGACCAGAACGCAGACAGACTGGGTGAGGAGATCAAAACCCCATGACAACCAGATACACCTTCGGCGGTGACGAGCATATCTTTGTGGAATGCAGCGAGGAAATGTCGCTAGAGGCGTTCTTTAAAGGCATGTCGATCACCACCGCCCTGCGCAACGCCAACATCAAAGGCGTGACAGAGATTTGCCCCGCCAATGCCTCGTTCCAAGTGCGGTTTAACCCCGACATCATCGCACCCGATGAGATGATGCGGCAGTTAAAGGCGCTAGAGGCTGTGGCGCAATCGGCGCCATCTACGCTCAACACCCGCATCATCGAAGTGCCAGTTTACTACAATGACCCGTGGACCCATGAAACCGGCCAGCGCTTTCGCGAACGCCATCAAGACCCGACATCGACCGATATCGAATACACGGCACGGATCAACGATCTTGACGGGATCGACGGTTTTATCAAAGCCCACTCCGGCGCGCCGTGGTTTGTCTCGATGGTGGGGTTTGTGGCGGGATTGCCCTTCTTGTACCAAATGGTTGACCGTGACCGTCAGATCCAGTCGCCCAAATACCTGCGCCCGCGCACCGATACGCCGCGCCTGACCGTGGGCCATGGCGGCTGCTTTGCCTGCATCTATTCGGTGCGCGGCGCGGGCGGGTATCAGATGTTCGGCATCACCCCCATGCCCATCTATGACCCCAACCAAACCACCAGCTATCTGCGCGACTTTATGTGCCTGTTCAAACCCGGTGACATTGTGAAGTGGAAGCCGATTGGCCGCGAGGAATACGATCACACCGTGGCCGAAGTTGACGCAGGCCGCTGGCAACCGCGCATTGCGCCGGTAACCTTTAGCTTGGAGGAATTCTCCAAGGACATCGACGGCACCAACGCCCGCGTGATGGAGGCTCTTAATGGCCATTAATGTCCTTAAACCCGGCCTGTCGACCACGGTTCAAGACCTTGGCCGCCCGGGCTATTACCACATCGGCATCCCCACCTCGGGCGGGATGGACACGCTGTCGCTGGCGGCGGCCAACCTGCTGGTGGGCAATGACGCGGGGGCCGCCGTTCTGGAAGCCGTGTTCATGGGGCCAGAGCTGGAGTTCACCCAAGACGCGATGGTTGCCGTCACGGGGGCCGATCTGCCGCCCAAGGTAGACGGGCAAGAGCAGCCCTGCTGGACAGCGTTCAAGGTCAAAAAGGGACAGGTTTTGTCCTTTGGCTTTCTGAAAAAGGGCGCGCGGGGGTATATTGCGGTGTCGGGCGGCATTGATGTGCCGGTCGTGCTGGGGTCCCGCTCGACCTATACTTTGGGGGCTTTGGGCGGGTTTGAAGGGCGCAAACTGGCCGCAGGCGACGTGCTGCCGGTGGGCCAAGCGGCGATGGTCGCCGAAGGCCGCGCCGTGGCCGAGGCGTTGCGCCGCGCCCCCGGGGCACCTGCCGAGTTGCGGATGCTGCCTGGGCTGTATTGGCACCGCATCACCGAGCAGGCGGGGAAAACCTTCTTCGAAGACACTTGGAAAGTGGCCCCCGAAGCTGACCGGATCGGCTACCGCTTCAAAGCGGGCCGCCCCTTGGACTTTGTGCCGCGCACACCGCCCTTTGGCGCGGGGTCTGACCCGTCGAACATTGTGGATGCCTGCTATCCCTATGGCTCGGTTCAGGTGCCTTCGGGCACCGAACCGATCGTTTTGCACCGCGATGCGGTGTCGGGCGGGGGGTATATGATGATAGGCACGGTGGTGTCGGCCGATATGGACCTGATCGGCCAGTTGCAGCCGCATACGCCGACCAAGTTTGTCAAAGTCACGATGGAAGAGGCCCTGACAGCCCGCGCCGACCGCGCCAAGACGTTAAAGGCTATCGCGACAGCCTTGGCATGATAGGATAGGGCGGGGTATAGACCCCGCCCCATTCCCGCCGCCCGAAACGGGCAAAGAGGTTCCTTTGGCACTTGCCCCCCCTGCCGATGCCCCCCTAGCCGCCCCGCCCCATCTGCCCCGACGCAGGCTGCGGGTGCGCGGCACCTCGATCACATTGCTCAAAGAGGTGCGCGAACGCGCGCAGGCGGACTTGGGCTTTGATGTTGACTACGAGCTGATGGATTTCATCACCTGCCAAAGACAGGCGGCGATGCAGCCCGAAGGCTATGATATCTATGAACAATGTTTCCACAATTTGGACATTGTGTGGTTTTGGGGCGCGTTGCAGCCCATCGACACCGACCGCATCGCCGATTGGAACAAGATCACCGACCTGTCCAAAGAGGGCGGCATCAGCAAATATGCGTGGCGCGGCCACGGCGATGCGCCGGTGCGCAAGCTGTATGTGCAGCCCGGCGGGTTTTTGGGGCCAAAACAGGGGCGCTATATCTCGATGCTGCCAACCGTTCACAACATGGACAGTTTCGGCTTTGACACGCGGGTTTTTGGCAATGGCGAGGTCAAGCGCCCGTCGTGGTCGTGGCTGCTAGACCGCCGCGCCAAGGGCCGCATCGCCTTGGTCGACGAACCGGCGATTGGGTTTTTTGATGCAGCCCTCGCCGCCGAAGCGGCTGGAGAGTTGCAGTTCGCAGATATCGGCAACATGACCATCGCCGAAATTGACGGGTTGATGGCCTTGCTGGAAGACAGGCGGCGGCAGGGCTATTTCTGCGGCAGTTGGCGCACGGGCGAAGAGGCGGCCCAGTTGCTGCAACAAGACCGCGTTTCGGCCCAAAGCATGTGGTCGCCGGTGTATGGCCATTTGGGCAAAATGGCCGAGGTTTTCGTAGAATCCGCTCCGGTAGAATGCTACCGCGCATGGCATGGCGGGGCCAGCCTGTCGCGCCACTTGGGCGGCGCGCAGTTGGATATGGGCTATGAGTATCTAAACTGGTGGCTGGATGGTTACGCCGGTGCAGTCATGGCGCGGCAGGGCTATTATATGTCAGCGCCAGAGCGCACCAAGGCGGCGTTGGCGCCGGAAGAATGGGCCTATTGGTATGAAGGCGCACCAGCGGCGCGCGATTTGCTCGGGCCTTCGGGCGCGGTGGTGGTCAAAACCGGTGCGCGGCGGGCAGGCGGCACCTATCAAGACCGCGCCAACCGCATCGCCCTGTGGAACACCGTGATGGAGGAATACAACTACGCCGCAAGGTCGTGGGACCGCTTCATCCGCCGCGTGAACGAGGGCCAGAAATGACCCTGCGCCCCAGCAACCCTTTGGCGCAAGAGCCGCGCTATGAACTGATCACGCAGGTTTTGCGCAGCAACATCGCCTCGGGCGCACTGCCTGCGGGGCTTGTGCTGCTGGAAGGCCCGATTGCCGCCCTGATGCAAAGCAGCCGAATTCCGGTGCAAGCGGCGCTGCGGACCTTGGCGCTTGAGGGATTGGTGCACCGCTTTGTCGGGCGCGGATATCTGGTAGGGCCACCCCATCAAGAGATAATCCCTCTGCGGCGCGACATTGCCGCGTTTGACCTGAAAATACCCCAGCAGGTGGATGACGCGCTGCAAACCCGTGGCACGTGGAAGCATTTTTATGACGAGGTCGAAGAACAGGTTGCCCTCTGCCAAGTCTTTGGCGAATTTCGCATCGTAGAAACCGAATTGGCCGATTATCTGGGCGTCAGCCGCACGGTTGTGCGCGACGTGCTATCACGCCTGCAAGAGCGCGGGTTGATCGCCAAAAACGCCAGTTCACACTGGATCGCGGGGCCTTTGACCGCGCGCACCTTGCGCGAAAAGTTCGAACTGCGCGCCATCGTGGAACCTGCCGCCTTGCGCTTGGCCGCGCCGCATATCCACTACAGCCAGATCGAAGCCTTTCGCGACCGAATCGGCACCGATCCCACGCTGAAACCCGAAGGGCTGGAAGCCGCGCTGATGACGTATTGCATCGCGAAGGCACCAAACACGGCCTTGGTCGAGATGATCCAGACGAACCAGATGCTGCTCAGCTCGGTCAACCGCGCGCTGACAGGGCTTGGCCTGCCCGAGGACGAGATCGCCTTGGACCAATACCGCACCCTGTTTGACCTGATTGCAAGGCATCCCATTGATTCAGCTGCAGAATATCTGCGCGATCATTTGCACATCATGGCGGCCAAGAACTTGGCGCGCATGAAGATTGTCGCTGTGATCAGCGAAGCCGTCGGTTTTGCACCGTACTTGGCTGTTCAGTAAAACGAACATTGGGTTCACAACACATTTTATTACTGCCCTAAGAGTTTGCATAGGGCATAATTTTTATCTGTTTCGTGCACTTATTGCGTAAAACTACGGCAGTTGGGCAACAAATGTTCGATTGACAGACAGCAAAAACCGCTATGTTATACGAAGTACAGTTTGCTTGATGATCAAGCTCTGCGCATGAGGCGCAGGGCAGGGGCCGTCGGCAAGAAGTAGGGGGCGGGGTGTGGCTGTGCCGCAGCGCCGCAGCAGGACGAATGACAACGCAAACGGCTATCTTTCGGATCGACGGCGTGACGAAAAGCTACGGGGGGGTCAAAGCCCTTGACGCAGTCACGCTTGAGGCAGGGGTGAACGAATACCTGTCGCTCTTGGGCCCTTCGGGCTCTGGCAAGACCACGTTGCTGCGCGTGATCGCGGGGTTCGAGGTGCCAGACAGTGGCCGCGTTTTCTTTCAAGGCCGCGACATCACCAACCTGCCCGCGCATGAACGCGGCATTGGCTTTGTGTTTCAAAACTTCGCCCTTTTTCCGCATCTGACTGTGCGTCAGAACGTTGCATTTGGCATGGCGCACGGGGCTGTGCCTGTATCGGCGCAAGACACGGCGCAGCGCACGCAGGCTGTGATCGACATGGTCGGCCTGAAAGGGATGGAAGATCGCGGCGTCGATCAAATCTCGGGCGGGCAACGCCAACGGGTGGCTTTGGCGCGCACGTTGGTGATGCAGCCGAAACTGGTTTTGCTGGATGAACCCTTGGGCGCTTTGGATGCCAACCTGCGCGGCCGGATGCGCAACGAATTGCGCGCCATCCGCGAAAGAATGGGCGTGACCTTTTTGCATGTGACGGGCTCTGAGACAGAAGCCTTGGCCATGGGTGACAGTGTTGTCGTGCTGGACCGCGGCCGGATCATCCAACGCGGCGCGCCCGATGATATCTATTCCCACCCTGCCAGCCCGGATGTGGCGCATTTCCTGAACAGGTTTAACCTGTTTGACGGCACTTTGGCGGGCGGCAGCTTTACAGGGGCGTTTGGCACGGTTGGCGTGACCAACGCCACCCGCGCGCCGCGCGATGTGTATGCCATTCGCTACGACCGCCTGCGGGTCGTGCCCGTGTCAGCCGCGCCAACGGGGCCTGCGTTAAAGGCGACCTATATTGCCAACGAATATCTTGGCTCTTCGGTGATGAATTTCTTTGAAACCGCCGACGGCAAAGTGGTCGAGGTCGAGCACCACCTCTCGCTTGGCGCGCCTGAAACCTATGAACCCCGTCAAGACTATCTGCTGACCTGGTCGCCTGATCAGGCCATTGTTTTCGGCCGGGAGGGCAAGTGATGTCAGACGCATCTGTAGCAGCCAAAGGTCAAGGCGCAAGCTGGCTGATCCTTCCGGGAATCGTTTGGATGGCTTTGTTCATGGTCGTGCCGATTGCCATGATCTGCTATGTGTCATTCTGGACGCAGACGACCTTCAACATCTCGTCCACCCCAACGCTTGCCAGCTGGAAGCAGTTTTTCGCCTCTGACACCTATACAGGCGCTTTGTGGACCACGGTGCGCATTTGGCTGATCGTTTTGGCGACGACCTTCATCATAGGCTATCCGACGGCCTTGTTTGTCGGGCTTTTTGTCAAATCCAAAACCCTGTCGACCGTGCTTTTGGTGATCTGCGTGATCCCGTTCTGGACCTCGTTTCTGATCCGCGTTTTGGCGTGGCGGCCGATGCTGGGCAAGGAAGGGGCGATCAACATTATCTTGATGAAACTGCACATCATCAGCCAGCCGATCGAGGTTTTGCTCTTCACCGAACTGTCGGTGATTATCGGGATGAGCCAGATTTACTGCGTGTTCATGGTCGGCCCCATCGCCTTTATGCTGGGCCGGATTGACCGCAACATCATCGAAGCAGCGCGCGATCTGGGCGCAGGGTTCGGGCGGATCTTCTGGAAGATCATTTTCCCGCTTAGCCTGCCCGGCGTTGTGGTCGGGGCGATCTTTGTCAGCGTGATGGTCTTGGGCGAATTTGCCACCTCGGGCGCTTTGTCCGGGCGCAAGGTGAACTTGCTGGGCAATATCATCGTGACGCAGGTGGGGTCGCTGAAATGGGCGATGGCATCGGTGACGGGGGTGATCCTGACGGTCGTTATGGGCTTGGTCATTGCCGCTTTCCTGCGGATCGTCGACCTGAAGCAGGAGCTGTAAGCGATGGAAAGCCGCGTTCTTAAACCCATCCTCGCCGTCTATGTTGTGGCCTTTATCCTGTTTTTGTACGGGCCGTTCTTTGTGCTGACGATCTTGTCGTTCCAGCAGGGGCCCGACGGCGGGCCGCAGTTTCCGATTACGGAATGGTCAACCTATTGGTACCAGCAAATCTTCGGCCTGACCCCGCCGTCACGCATTGCCCCCCTGCCCGTGGGTGAGGCTTTGATCCGCTCGTTGATCTTGGCCTTCATGACGATGGTCACATCGACCGTGCTGGGCGTGATGTCGGCACAAGCGTTCCGGCGGAAATTCCGTGGGTCGAGCTTTGTGTTCTATCTGATCGTGCTGGGCATGATGGTGCCCGGCGTGTTGACCGGCCTTGGCACATCGCTTTTGGCCAACAACGTCTTCGGCATCACGCGCCATTGGTATACCACCGCCTTTGCCACCCATGTGGCCTATACCTTCCCCTTCGCCTTTTTGGTGATGCTGGCGATTTTGAACCGCTTTGACGGATCGGTGGAAGAGGCGGCTTGGTCCTTGGGCGTCACCCCGTGGAAGACCTTTCGCAAGGTGACCTTCCCGCTGATTTTCCCGGGCGTTTTGTCAGCGATGCTGTTTGCCTTCACCCTAAGCTTGGATGAATTCCCCCGCTCGCTTTTTGCTGCCGGCGGAACCGAGGATCAGACCCTGCCCTTGGCCATCTACGGCACCTTTGCCGTGGAAATTCACCCCAATATCTTCGCCTTTGGCGTGCTAACCACGCTGTTCTCTTTCGCGCTGTTGTCGGTTTACGGGATCTTGATGGGCATGTCGGTGCGCCGTGCCCGCAAACTGGCCATGCAGGAGGAGATTGCATGACCATGCCAAACGCGATTGTCACGGGTGCAGGGTCGGGCATAGGGCAAGCGATTGCGCTGCGTTTGGCGGCGGACGGATACCATGTCTTGGTCAACGATTTTCGGCTTGAGGCGGCGCAAGCCACCGCAGCCCAGATCGGCGCGAAGGCTGTGGCGATTGGGGGCGATGTGTCGTCTGAGGCCGATGTTGCAGCCATCATGGCGGCGGCAGAGGCGGCGTTTGGGCCTGTGAGCCATTTGATCAACTGCGCAGGGCATGTGCATCAGGGCAAGTTTACCGACCTGACCGTTGGCGATTTTGACCGGATGATCGCTGTCCATCTGCGCGGCACGTTTCTTTGCACCCATGCGGTGCTGAAAGGAATGCTGGCGCGCGGGTCGGGGGTGATTGTCAACATCGCCTCGCAACTGGGCCAGATTGGCGGCGTCGAATTGGTGCATTATTCTGCTGCCAAGGCGGGCATTATTGGCATGACCAAGGCGCTGGCGCGCGAGGTTTCGGCCCAAGGCGTGCGCGTCAACGCCGTTGCCCCCGGCCCGATCAACACGCCCTTGGTGCGCAGCCTGTCGCAAGATTGGCAACGCGCCAAAGCGGCGGAACTGCCCTTGGGCCGCTTTGGCGAGCCAGAAGAGGTTGCCAACACCGTGGCCTTCCTGTGTTCGCCGCAAGCCTCGTTGTTTGTCGGCCAAACCCTTGGCCCGAATTCCGGAGATGTGATGCTATGAGCGATGTCGTTTTGATCACCGGTGCAGGGATAGGTATTGGCCGCGCCACGGCCAAGGCTTTTGCCAAAGCGGGCTTTCATGTGGTCGCGACGGACGTGTTGGCAGCGGAAGGCGCTTCTGTCGTAGCCGAGATTGTGGCCGAGGGCGGCACGGCAGAGTTTCATATGCTGGATGTGCGATCCACCGAAGCCGCCGATGCGGTGGTGGCGGCGGTTGAAGCAAAGCACGGCGGCATTGATGTTATTGTGGCCAATGCCGGCATTGCCCACCGTGTGCCCTTGGCCGAGATGACCGATGCCAAATGGGATCACACCTTTGAGATTGATTTGAAAGGCATCTTTCGCGTTGTGCGCCCCGCTTTGGCGGGCATGAAGCAGCGCAAAAAGGGGGCGATCGTGGCCCTGTCTTCGATCATGGGCGTGGCCTATGGCTGGGACGAACATGTGCATTATTCAGCGGCGAAATCCGGCGTGGTCGGCCTTGTGCGCGGCCTTGCGGTGGAATTGGCCAAAGACGGAATCCGGGTGAACGGCATCGCGCCGGGCTACATCCGGACAGCGCAGCTTTTGTCGAAGGAACATTCCCTCGGCCCCGAAGCTGCCGAGAAGGCGGGGGAGTTCATCCCCATGGGTCGCATCGGTCAACCAGAAGAGATTGCCGATGTCGCCCTGTTCCTCGCATCCAACGCGGCCCGCTACATGACGGGTCAAGTGGTCGTGGTCGACGGAGGTTTGCTGGTCGGGCGATATTGACCCGGGCAGTCGGAAGAAACGTAAAAACAACTCGGAGATACTGAAATGAAACACAGTTCACTATCGCGCCGTGGGTTCCTGAAAGGGACCGCCGGCGTCGCACTGGCCGCAGGCGGCATGCCCTTCTTGGGCGCGCAGCAAGCCTTCGCTGCTGACCTTGCCAGCCAAGAGCTGCGCACCGTCGGCCTGTCGGTGACCGTGCAGGACCGTATTCTGGCGGACTTCCAAGCCGCTTCGGGCGTGAAAGCCGTGTCGGGCAAAGCTGACATTTTCCCGAACACCCAAACCGAACTGCTCTCGGGTTCGACCGCATATGACTGCTGGGAAACGATCGGCGAGCGTCTGCCCTCGATCACCCAGACCGGCCTTGTTTCGCCCATCGCCACCTCGGCGCTGACGAACTGGACAGGCGTGGGCGAAAGCTTCCTGAAGGCTGACCCGAAGTGGGATGCCAAGGCCCAGATCGTCGGCCAGATCTACACCGACGAATCGATGACCGCACTGAACATGGTCCCGACCGTGTACAACTTCGACTCCATCGGCTACCGCCCCGACTTGGTTTCGGCCGAAGAAGCTTCGATGTGGTCCTCGCTGTTTGACCCCAAGTTCAAGGGCAAGACAGGCCTGAACGTTGACCCGCTGATCGCCTTCGGTCAGGCCGTTTTGGCCATGAACGAACTTGGTCTGCTGGAAGTGAAGAACCCGGGCAACGCGGATGCAGCTTCGATCGAAGAAGCAGCCAAGTTCCTGATCTCGAAGAAGAAAGAAGGCCAGTTCCGCGCACTTTGGGGTGACTTTGGTGAACTGGTGAACCTGATGGCTTCGGGCGAGATGGTTCTGGCTGACGCGTGGCAGCCGGCTGTTATGGCTGTGAAGGCACAGGGCGTTCAGTGCTCTTACGCCACGATGAAGAACGGTTATCGCGGCTGGTCGATCGGCGTTTCGGCGCTGAAATCCTCGCCCAACCTGGATGCCGTGACGGCTTATGCCGATTACTGGCTGTCGGGTGGTCCGGCTGTGGCTGTGTCGGAACAGGGCTACTATTCGCCCAACGACAAGGTCAAAGGCGTGATGGCGCCCGAGAAGTACGCCTTCTGGTACGAAGGTGCACCGTGGGTTGGCGCGGAAGAGCGCGGCATCAAGGAAGGCGATCTGCGCGATGGCGGTTCCTTGGCGACCCGTGCAGCGAACGTCGCTTACTGGCACCAGTGGCCCGATGAATACGACCTGCTGATGACCAAGTGGGACGAATTCCTGTCGGCCTAAGTTCACAAAAGACCGGTCGGGGCTGATGCCCCGACCGGACCCCCTGTTGCAAGGATAAGACCCGTGGCCTACGACCTTCAGCTTTCCCATATCGGTAAGGTTTATGACAACGGCACGCCCGCCGTCATTGACTTCAATCTGGATGTGGACAAGGGCGAATTCATTGCCTTTCTGGGGCCGTCAGGCTGTGGCAAAACAACCACTCTGCGCATGATTGCAGGGTTCGAAACGATCACCTCGGGTGATCTGCTGATCCGGGGCAGCCGGATCAATGATCTGTTGCCGGAAAAGCGCCCGACCTCGATGATTTTCCAGAATTATGCGCTGTTTCCCCATATGACCGTGCGCCAGAACATCCGCTTTGGCCTAGAGGTCAAAGGGATGGCCGCGGCTGAGGCCGACCGCAAGGTTGACCGCATTATTGACAAACTGGGCCTGTCGGATGTGGCCACTATGCGCCCCAACCGCCTGTCCGGCGGCCAGCGCCAGCGCATCGCGCTTGCGCGGTCTTTGGTGGTGGAACCTGATATTCTGCTGCTCGACGAACCCTTGGGCGCTTTGGATGCCAACCTGCGCAAAAGCATCCAGAACGAGCTGAAACTGTTGCAGCGCGAGCTTGGGATTACGTTTGTTTTCGTCACCCACGCGCAGTCGGAAGCCTTGGCCCTGTCTGACCGCATCGTTGTGATGAACGCGGGCCGTGTTGAACAAATCAGCCCGCCAAGAGAGTTGTACACCCGCCCGCAAAGCCTGTTTGTCAGCCGCTTTATCGGGGCCAACACGCTTATTCCGGGCGTTGTGAAAGACCTGAGCGGCGAGGGTGTCACGCTTGACACCGCCTTTGGCACCCTGACCGGCGAAAAGCACGACCGCTTGGCCGCAGGCGACAAAGCCTCGCTGATCCTGCCGGCCGAAGCCGTGGATATTCTGCCCGCCGATGTGTCACCCGAACAAGCGCGCCAGACCTATGGCACCAATATGATCCCCTGCCAGATCACGCGGGCGCAGTTGATTGGCCA
Source organism: Paracoccaceae bacterium (assembly GCA_947449875.1). Taxonomy (GTDB): domain Bacteria; phylum Pseudomonadota; class Alphaproteobacteria; order Rhodobacterales; family Rhodobacteraceae; genus Stagnihabitans. The sequence goes on along the minus strand of CANFSY010000059.1, from coordinate 736 downwards.
TATCCTGCAAATGGCGGTGCAATTGCCCAACGGCGATATGATCGCCGTCGAAGGCCATGCTGACAAGTATCGCGGCCAGTTTGCGGCGGGCGCGCAGGCGTTCGTTGCGTGGCAGGCCCCGCGCTCGACCGTGATCAAGCACTAGGGGCAGATGATGCGTAAGACAACGGCCAGTGACCTTTCCCGCCAATTGCGCGACGGGCGGCTTGATCCGCTGGATCTGGTCGATCAGGTGTTCGCCCGCATTGCAGAAGTGGGCGATGAGGCGGTGTTCACCAAAACCCTGCGCCCAAGGGCCGAAGCCGAGGCCCGCGCGTCGCGCGAACGTCTGCGCGCGGGCAATCCTGTCAGCTTGCTGGACGGGGTGCCAGTGGCTTGGAAAGATTTGTTTGACCTCAAAGGCCGTGTCACGACCGCAGGTTCCGTGGTGCTGGCTGAAAATGCCCCCGCAGCGCAAGACGCAGCCTTGGTTGCCGCAGGGGCGCGCGCCGGATTGGTCACCATTGGTGCGCTGAATATGACGGAATTTGCCTATTCGGGCATCGGTTTGAACCCGCATTACGGCACCCCGCGCAATCCCAACGGGTCGGGCCATGCCCGCGCGCCGGGGGGGTCTTCATCCGCCAGCGGGGTGGTGGTGGCCAACGATATTGTGCCGATTGCTTTTGGCACGGATACGGGCGGGTCTATTCGCATTCCGGCGGCGTTTAATGGTGTGGTGGGCTACAAATCCTCG
>CANFSY010000058.1 GCA_947449875.1 Paracoccaceae bacterium | reverse complement strand
GGTTTTACACCAAAACCGGCGTGGGCACCGTGATTGCCGAGGGCAAAGAGCATAAGGATTTCAACGGCCAGACCTATATTCTGGAACGCGGCATTGTGGCTGATCTGTCGATTGTGAAAGCGTGGAAGGCTGACCCGTCGGGCAACTTGGTCTTCCGCAAAACCGCGCGCAACTTTAACCCGCCTGCGGCGACCGCTGGCAAAATCTGCGTGGCAGAGGTTGAGGAAATCGTGCCCTTGGGCAGCCTTGACCCCGACCTGATCCACCTGCCGGGCATTTATGTGCACCGCCTGATCAAAGGCCCGCACGAAAAGCGCATCGAAAACCGCACCACGCGCAAGAAGGAATCTGTCTGATGGCCGGATGGGATCGCACCCAAATCGCCGCCCGCGCTGCTTTGGAACTGCGCGATGGCACCTATGTCAACCTTGGCATTGGCATTCCCACGCTGGTGTCAAACTATATCCCCGCCGGGGTGAACGTGACGCTACAGTCTGAAAACGGCATGTTGGGCATGGGGCCCTTTCCGTTTGAGGGCGACGAAGACCCCGATCTGATCAATGCGGGCAAGCAAACCATCACCGAACTGCCGCAAACCGCCTATTTCGATTCGGCCCAATCTTTCGCCATGATCCGTGGCGGTAAGATCGCCATGGCGATCTTGGGCGCGATGGAGGTCAGCGAGACCGGCGATCTGGCCAACTGGATGATCCCGGGCAAGCTGGTCAAGGGCATGGGCGGGGCGATGGATCTGGTCGCGGGCGTGGGCCGTGTGGTGGTGGTGATGGACCACACCTCAAAGCACGGCGAATCCAAAGTGCTGCGCGCGTGCACCTTGCCCTTGACGGGAAAGGCCGTGGTGAACCGCATTATCACCAATCTGGGCGTGCTGGATGTGGTGGCGGGCGGGTTGCAGATTGTCGAATTGGCTGAGGGTGTCAGCGAAGCCGATTTGCGCGCCGCGACCGAAGCGCGGATCGTGGGCTAAAGCCAAAGGGTTGAGGCCAAAGGCCTTTTTCGCCCTGATTTGCAAGAAAAACGATCTTAGGCCAAGCCCTCGAAGGGCTTGGCCTTAATCTTGCCACAAACCATCCCTACGAATCAGCGGCCACGGCTAAAACAGCCGGAGCGTTCGGCTTATTTCTGTCACGGGTCTTGCCCAAATAGGCCCGAAATTCGGGCCACCAGACCCGTTTTGGCTTAAAAGGATTGGTGTGATGAAAACAACATTTCTAACCAAAGCCGTCAGCAAAGCTCAAACCAGCGCGACCCAAGTTGATTGGGTTGTCTTGGCCGCAATCGCATTGGGGATCGGGGTGGTCTTTGTCACCTCGATCGGCGGGCTTTTGAACGGATTATCCCTGTCGATTGTCGAACAGGCAGGGGCGCGGATAACGGGGTTCACGACCCAAAACCCCTGACGTCACGCGGGTGTCAGGCAAAGTGGTGCAGGCCCTTTTCGGTGACGACCATATCCAGCTTTTGATCGAACGCATCCGTGGGCACTTCGTCAACCTCTTGGGCGGCAAAGGCAAATCCTATGGCCAAGACGGGGCCCTTGGCGCGCAGGCCCTGCAGGGTGCGGTCGTAAAAGCCACCGCCATAGCCCAAGCGATATCCGCGCGCGTCAAAGGCCAAAAGCGGCACGATCACCACCTGCGGCGCAACCCACGCCCCTTCGGCGGGGATCAGCGCGCCAAAATCGCCCGCAATCATCGCCACACCCGGCGCCCATTCGCGAAATTTCAGCGGGGTTGCGGCGGCCATGATCACCGGCACGCCGACCAAGCCCTGATGGGCGGCCATGGCGGGCAGCGGGTCAATCTCGGTGCGCATGGGCATATAGCCTGCCAAAGCTTTGCCAGTATGCGCGCTTAAAACATCGGCCAAAAGCTCTGCCGCTTGGCCCTGCCCTGCCGCAAAGGCGGCTTTGCGCCGCGCAAAGGCCGCTGCGCGGGCGGCGGCTTTGGGATCGCTCATGGTCATTTCCCTCTGTTTTGGGGCCAGATACACCAAATACCCCACCCTGTCCGCCCCTTTATGCCCGACGGGCTTTGGCATTCCAACGGCTTGGGGCTAAGCTGTTTCTGCCAAAGCCCCGCATTGGGGAAATTTACCGCTGCGCGGAAAGGCCTTAAACTTTGGCGCAAAGGAAAAGGTGATCTATGGCTGATCTATTGCTGGGGCAGGTTTTGTCGTTTGACGGCGACCCCTTTGGGCTTGGGCCAGAGGCGGCGCGGGTGAGCGAGGCGGTCGTGGTCGACCAAGGCCGCATTGCCGCTGTGGGTTCCGCGGCCAGTTTGCGCGCCACCTACCCCCAAGCGCGGGTGACAGATTACGGCCATCATCTGATTTCGGCAGGCTTTGTGGATGCACATGTGCACTATCCCCAAACGGCCATCATCGCGTCATGGGGCAAGCGGTTGATTGACTGGCTGAACCAATATACCTTTCCCGAAGAGATGCGCTTTGCCGATCCCGCCTATGCGGCAGAGGTTGCCGCACGTTATTTCGATCTGGCCTTAGCGCATGGCACAACGTCGATGTGTTCTTATGCCACGATCCATCCGGCCTCGGTCGATGCGTTTTTTGAACAGGCGCAGGCGCGCGGCCTGCGGGCTTTTGCGGGCAAGACCTGCATGGACCGCAACGCGCCCGAGGGCCTGCGCGATACGGCGCAAAGCGCTTATGACGACAGCAAGGCGTTGCTGGCCAAATGGCACGGCCGCGCGCGTCTGTCTTACGTCATCACCCCGCGCTTTTCGCCGACCTCAACGCCTGAACAACTGGCCGCCATGGGGGCACTGTGGGCCGAGAACCCCGATTGCCTGATGCAGACTCACCTGTCCGAGCAGACCGACGAAATTGCTTGGGTCAAAGACCTGTTCCCGCAATCGCGCGACTATCTGGACACCTACGAAGCCCAAGGACTGCTGCGTGAAGGGGCGGTGTATGGCCATGCGATCCACCTGACCGCCCGCGAAAAAGCGCGGCTGGCCGAAGCGGGGGCGAGTGTGGTGCATTGCCCGACCTCGAACACGTTCATCGGGTCGGGGCTGTTTGACATGGGGCTGGCGCACAGCCTGCGGGTCGGGCTTGCGACAGATACCGGCGGCGGATCGTCGTTTTCCATGCTGCGCACGATGGCTGCGGCCTATGAGGTGGCGCAGTTGCGCGGCCAAGCGTTGCATCCTGCGCAATTGTGGTGGCTGGCCACCCAAGGATCGGCCCGCGCTTTGCGGGCCGAGCATCAGATCGGCAACATTGCCGTAGGGGCAGAGGCGGATTTGGTGGTTGTCAACCTTGCCTCGACCCCTGCCATCGCGCAGGCAACCCAGCGGGCCGAGGATATCTGGCAAGCGGTTTTCCCCACCATCATGCTGGGCGATGACCGTGCCATTCAGGCGGTGTGGATTGCGGGGAAGTTACTCCTCTAGGCCCAGATCCCAGCCGTCGGGGTAAAAGTCATAGGCCAGTGCGACTTCGGTGGCGACACGCTCATGCGTCCAGATCGCTTCCGGTGTGACGGGAATTGGCCCGACCTTGGCCACGACCAGATCGTCATCGCGGCTGACGCGGTAGCCCTTGGCCGTCAGCGCCTTCATCACGGCACCGTAGTTGGCGTCATGCTCTTCGGGGTAGAACAGAAAATCCACCTCTGCCCGTTCGGGCAGCTTTTTCATGCCCTTGGGCATGTCCCGAAAGGTGTTAAAGGTCTCGCGGCGTTGGGCGTCGAAATTATGGCTCATGGGGGCGACCTATCACGGCATCAAGCGGCGGGCCAGATGGTTTTGGCGTTCGACCACGCTTGGCAGGTCGATCGTGAGCATCTGGCCGTCGCCCACGATCTGACGGCCTTCGACGAACAGATCACGCACGCGGGTGGGGCCTGCCAGCAACAGGGCGGCAGGATCCCACGATCCGGCACTTTCCACGCCAGACACATCCCAAATCGCCAGATCGGCGCGTTTGCCCGCCTCTAGCGCGCCGCAGTCGGGGCGGCCCAGCACCTGCGCGCCGCCAAGGGTCGCAATTTCCAGCGCCTCGCGCGCGCTCATCGCATTGGCCCCAAGGGCCACGCGCTGCAAGAGCAGGGTCTGGCGCGCCTCAGCCATCAGGTTGCCCGCATCATTGCTGGCCGATCCGTCAACCCCCAAGCCCACCTTCACCCGCGCATCGCGCATCGCCCTGACCGGGGCGATGCCCGAGCCAAGCCTGCAATTGGAACAGGGGCAATGCGCCACGCCGGTGCGGGTGCGGGCGAACAGGTCGATTTCTGACGCGTCCAGCTTAACGCAGTGGGCGTGCCAGACATCATCACCCGTCCAGCCCAGATCCTGGGCATATTGCCCCGGACGGCAGCCGAATTTGGCCAAGGAATAGGCGATATCCTCGTCATTTTCGGCCAGATGGGTGTGCAGCATGACCCCCTTGTCGCGTGCCAAAAGTGCGGCATTGCGCATCAGATCACGGCTGACAGAAAAGGGCGAACAGGGGGCAAGGCCGACCCGCAGCAGCGACCCTGCGGCGGGGTTATGGTGGACATCGACCACGCGGATCATGTCTTCCAGAATGGCGGCTTCCTTTTCCACCAAACTGTCGGGCGGCAAGCCCCCCGCACTTTCGCCAATGCTCATCGCCCCCCGCGTGGGGTGAAAGCGCAGGCCCACTTCGGCGGCGGCGGCGATGGTATCATCTAAGCGCGACCCGTTGGGGAACAGATACAAGTGATCCGATGTCAGCGTGCAGCCTGACAGCGCAAGTTCTGCCAAACCCACTTGGGTTGAGGTGAACATCTCTTCCGGCCCAAAGCGTGCCCAGATGGGGTAAAGGGTTTTGAGCCAGCCAAACAGCAGCGCATCCTGACCGCCGGGCACGGCACGGGTAAGGGTTTGGTAGAGGTGATGGTGCGTGTTCACCAAACCCGGTGTCACCACGCAGCCCTTGGCCTGCACCACGCGGCCTGTGGTGGACAACCCCTGCCCCACAGCCGCCACAACGCCGCCGCGCAGCAAAACATCCGCGCCGTGCAATTCGCGCCGTGTCGCGTCCATCGTCAGGACGGTGTCGGCATTCTGGATCAAGATTTCAGACATAAGACCCTTTCCCCCCTTCGGTGCTGTGTCCACGGCGCGACAGAAGGGGAAAGGACTCGCGCTGTGGGCCAAGGGCCGGATCAGGCGTTGAGCAAAGCCAAGGCCTCGGCATGAATGGCGCGGTTGGCGGCGGCCAGAACGCGGCCCCCCATCGGGCAGGGGTTGCCCTGCCAATCGGTGACAAGGCCGCCTGCCGCCTCGATCACGGCGATGGGGCCTTGCACGTCATAGGCCATCAGGCCCGCTTCGATCACAAGGTCGATCTGGCCTGCCGCGATCAGGCCGTAGGCGTAACAATCGGTGCCGTAGCGGGTCAGGCGGGCTTGGGCTTTGACGCGGTCAAAGGCGGCGCCATCCTCTGGCGTGCCCACTTCGGGGAAGGTGGTGAACAAAATCGCCTCTGACAGCGGGCGGGGGGGGCGGGTTTTCAAGGCCCGCACGCCCATTGGCCCGCGCAGATCAGCACGGCCAAGACCGCCAGAGAATCGCTCACCGATATAGGGCTGGTCGATCAGGCCGTAGATCGGGCCGTTGGCATCCGACACCGCAATCAAAACCCCCCATGTCGGCGTGCCCGCCAGAAAGCTGCGGGTGCCGTCGATCGGGTCTAACACCCACGTCAGGCCGGAGGTGCCAAGGGTTGTGCCAAACTCTTCGCCCAAAATCCCGTCTTGCGGGCGACGCAGGGCCAAAATCTCGCGCATCATCTGTTCTGACAGGTGGTCGGCCACGGTCACAGGATCGAATCGGTCGGCTTCCTTATTATTGGCCAAAAGCCCATCGCTGCGAAAGTGCTGCAAGGTGGCCACGCGCGCCGCATCGGCCAGCGCGTCGGCTACCTCGATCAATTCTGCCGCCAGGTCTTTGCTGATCTGCACCATGCCATCCCCCACCCTTTGGCTTGGCGCTACAATCGTGCGGGCCTTGGGTCAAGCGGCCTCTGACAAGACCTTGGCCAGATCGAACAAACGCCGCCGCTGGGCTTCGGGAATTGCGTAGTAGCTGCGCACCAGTTCGGCGGCTTCCTTATCGGCCATCAGATCTACTTCTGGGGGTTTTTCGCCGGTAATGCCGTCAAAGAAGAACACAATCCCAACCCCCAACGCCTCGGCAATATCCCATAGCCGAGAGGCAGAGACGCGGTTCATTCCGGTTTCGTATTTTTGCACCTGCTGAAACTTGATCCCGACCTTTTCGGCCAGTTGTTGCTGGGTCATGCCCACCATCCAGCGCTGGTGCCTAATCCGCTTGCCGACATGGACATCCACCGGGTGTTTCACTGATTCCTCCTAAGCGCACTAAAGTTCCCATAGTTGATATAGCAAGGGCTTGGGAAAAGCCTAAGATTTAATTCCGCAGATTATCCGTCTGTCCTGATCGGGTGAAAGCGGTGTTGAATGGGGCAAATGAACACGAAACCTATCTGTTATTGACCTTTTGAATCACCTGCCACCCGCGAATTTTGGCTGATTTGGTTCGTAAAAGGCTATTTTTTCGGCATTTTCTTGCCAAAAATCTACCAGCGAGTGATTGGGGTGCATTTTGTCGTCATAACGGCGAGACTCTGGCTTAACGTAATGTTTTATTTACAGTTTATGGCCTGAGTGTTGAAAAGACAGCCACGTCGGGTCAGTCGCTTCATTTACGGATGTCGCCTTATCCACTTTGGGTGGTTTTTGTCGATTTTATACTCTTTGGTGTTCACTTTAGAATTTAGCCCATTTGAAAGCCCTGCGCTTCCCCCGATATGCCGACGCGGATGAAAGAGACAAAAGGGCGCTCAGCCGTTTAGCGCAAGGCGGCATGACCCATCCCAAAGCATCCACGACCGCCCAATCGCTGCGGCGGCGGGTAAAACACTCGTTATGCGGTTTGTGCGCAAATCCTTGCAGAAAACCTTGAACTCGCGCCCCACACTACCGATATTGAACCCAAGAGGTCGGCACCCGCCCGACCCGCCAAACGAACGGAGGCTTCCATGGCTCAATTTCAGACAAGACCCTATGGCGCAACCGCTGGCCTTGCCGTTGACGCAGGCCTGCGCGCGCACATGAACAGCGTTTACACCACCATGTCGGTCGGCATGCTGGTGACGGCTGGCGTCAGCTGGGCCGTGGGCACCAGCCCCGCCTTGCTGATGTCGTTCATCAACCCTGCGAATGGCCATCTGAACATTCTGGGCTGGATTATCACCTTCCTGCCCTTGGTCATGGTCATGGCGTTCAGCGCCGCTTTGCCGCGCCTGTCGGTCGGGGCTGCGCAGCTGTTCTTCTATGTCTACGCCGCCGCCATGGGCCTGTCGCTGTCGTTCATCTTCGCGATCTACACGGGCGCGTCGATCTTCACGACCTTCCTTGCCACCGCAGCCTCTTTCGCGGGTCTTAGCCTGTACGGCTACACGACCAAGCGCAACCTGTCGGGGATGGGATCGTTCCTGATGATGGGCATGGTGGGCATTCTGGTAGCGATGATCGTGAACTTCTTCTTGGCCTCCTCCGCGCTGCAATTCGCGATTTCGGTCATTGGTGTGCTGATCTTCGCGGGCCTGACGGTTTATGACACGCAGGCGATCAAGGGCGAATATGTCGCCAACGCCCGCGCTGGCAATGAAGAGTGGATGGCCAAGTCGGCGATCATGGGCGCTTTGCGGCTGTATCTGGACTTTATCAACATGTTCACCTTCCTGCTGCAATTCATGGGCGACCGCCGCTGAATTCAAGGCAAAGATAAGCCAACGGGGGCCAGAGGAAACTCTGGCCCCTTTGCTTTGCGCCCTACACCACCGCGCCGAACAGATGGCCCACCAGCGCTGTGACAGCCATGGCCACAGCGCCCCAGAACGTCACCCTGACCACGCCGCGCAGCACGGGTGCACCGCCCGCCTTGGCCCCCACAGCCCCCAGCAGGGCCAAGAACCCAAGGGACACCACCGTCACCCACAAGCTGATCGCCGCCGCTGGCACCAAGGCCGCCGCAGCCATCGGCATCGCTGCCCCAACCGCAAAGCTTAACGCCGAGGCCCCCGCCGCAACCAAGGGCTTGGCTTCGGAATGCTGCGAAAAGCCCAACTCGTCGCGCAAATGGGCGGCGAGGGGGTCTTTGGCGTGCAGGGCCGTGGCCACTTGCAGGGCCAAGTCGGGCGCAAGGCCACGGTCTTCGTAAATCCCCGCCAAGGCGCGCAGTTCTTCTTGGGGGTCTGCCTCAATCTCGGCGCGTTCGCGGGCGGTGTCAGCTTTTTCGGTATCGGCTTGAGAGGACACCGAAACATATTCCCCCGCCGCCATCGACAAGGCCCCCGCCGCAAGTCCGGCCATGCCGGCCAGCATCACGCCCGACCGATCCGACGCCGCAGCCACCCCCACGATCAGCGAGGCGGTCGACACGATTCCGTCATTGGCCCCCAAAACCGCCGCCCGCAACCAGCCGACGCGGGCCACGTAATGTTCTTCGTAATGATTGCGTTCCATGTGCGCTCCGTAAGGTGGGTTGGTCTTCGGCCCAAAGCCTACGCCCTTTTACCACCAACACACCTGCGCAGGTAGGCAGACAGCCCAAAATGAAAAAAGCCGCGCGAACCGCACGGCTTTTGGGTCAGTGTAAAGAGGCGATCTTACTTGATCTTGCCTTCTTTGTATTCCACATGTTCCCGCTTGACGGGATCGTACTTATTAACCGTCATCTTTTCGGTCATGGTACGGGCATTCTTCTTGGTGACATAGAAGTGCCCGGTGCCAGCCGTCGAGTTCAGACGGATCTTGATCGTCGCCGGTTTGGCCATAGTCGTCTCTCCTGCATCGGAAGGCCACGGCCCCCGCAAATCCTTGAAGCCTGCCTTTTACGCATCACACCGCCAGAGTCAACGGCATCTGGCCATTGTAACAGGAAAAATGCGCGGATGGCCTGTAAGCCGGATTCTGTCCAAGGCTTGCGCCTCTGGATGACCATTCCTCTGCCGCATCTGTTACCAGAGCGGTCAAGCTGCCAACCCGGGCCTTATGGGCTGAAGCGTCCCCGCGGAGGTCTCCGGCACCCGTTGCGGGGTGGGGATCCGGACCTTTCCGCTTAAGGCCCCTATTCGGCATTGCTCCGGGTGGGGCTTGCCATACCGTCCCGGTTGCCCGGTCCGTGGTGGGCTCTTACCCCACCGTTTCACCCTCACCTTGGTTTTGCGCCGGACCAGGTCCGACACCAAGGCAGTCTCTTCTCTGTGGCGCTTTCCCTGGGGTTGCCCCCGCCGGGCGTTACCCGGCACCCTTACTTCATGGAGTCCGGACTTTCCTCGAGGGTTGCCCCCCGCGGTCATCCAGCCATCCGCGCAACGGGGGCATAGGCGCATGGCGCGGCGCGGTCAATGGGGATGGGCGCGCATCGGTGGTGGACATTCGCCCCGCGCCCCGCCACGATGGGCAGGCTTTGACGAAAAGGGGACGAGGGTGGAGTTTATCTTTCACAGTTTGGTGATCGGCGTCGGTGCCACGGCCCTGTTTGACCTGTGGGGGCTGGCCCTGCATCTGGCCTTTGGCCTGCCTGCGCCTGCGTGGAAACTGGGCGGGCGCTGGTTTGCCCATGTGGCGCGCGGGCAGATCTGGCACGCCGACATCGCCCAATCGGCGGCTGTGTCGGGCGAGACGGCAATCGGCTGGGCGGGGCATTATCTGGTGGGCGTGGTGTACGCCGCGGCATTGCTGATCCTTTGGGGGCCGGGTTGGGCGCAAACGCCGACCCTGACGCCTGCCCTGATCGTGGGGATCGTGACAATTTCGGCGGGGTGGTTCTTGATGAGCCCGGGCATGGGTGGCGGCATTGCCGCCTCACGGGCGGATCACCCGTGGCAAGCGCGCGGGCTGGGGCTATTGGCCCATACGGTTTTTGGATTTGGGTTGTACCTATCAGCCTTGGCCTTGCCTGCGGCCTAAAGGTCAGGCGGCGGGGTAGCGGGCGGCCAGATCGGCGGCCATGGCGGCATCGGTGGCGTCCAGCGGCCCCTTGGCCCATGGCCGGAACCGCAACCGAAAGGCGTGCAGCAGGGTGGCAAGGTCAGCCTTGGGATAGCCAAAGGCAAGTGCTGCCGTTTGGAAAGCATCGGCCAGATCGGCGGCGGGTTCGCCCCCGCTCACCTCAGGCCAAACGCTCAACCCACCCAGCGCCAGCCTGCGCCAATCAAAATGCGGGCCCGGATCGGATTTGCGGGTCGGGGCCAGATCGGAATGGCCAATCACCGCGCGAGGCCCCAAGGACCAGCGGGCAAAGATCGCCGCCAACAGCCGCTCTAGCCCCGCCATCTGCGGCTCAGGAAACGGCGCGTGGCCGATGTTTTGCAGCTCGATCCCGATCGAGGCCGAGTTGACATCCGTCACGCTGCCCCAAGACCCAACCCCCGCGTGCCAAGCCCTGCGGCTTTCGTCCACCAAGGCTTGCGCCCTGCCATCCAGATCGACCAGCCAATGGGCCGAGACTTCATGCACCGGATCGCACAGCCGCGCCCGTGACGCCGCCGCGTCCGGCAAAGCCGTGTAATGCAACACAATCAGACGTGGCCTTTGCCCGCCCACCCGCTCGCCGTGATTGGGCGAGGGGAATTGCCTCATGGCTGCGCGGTGCGGAAGGGGCGCGGGTCCCACGCGCAGGCAAAGCCGTCGCCGTCGGGGTCAAGCGCCTTGCTGTCGCGATTCGGCCCACCCGCCGCCAAGAACGCCTGCTGCGCCAGATCGGGCGAGGCGAATTTGGCGCAGGCCTTGTCGGGGTTTTTGAGATAGAAGGACGGGCGCTTGTAGATCTGCTGGCCCAGCGCATTGGTGGTTGAAAGCGCATAGGCCGCGATATTAGGCCCTTCGTTGGCGGGGCGTTCGGGCAAGGCACCGGGTTGCACCACGACATATTGCTGCTTGTTGCATTCAATGCGCTGCTTGTCCGACGCGATGGTTTCGCGGCCTTTGACGGCGTTAAAATCCTGCTCGTCGGATACGCCACCCTTGACATAGTTCATCTCGGAGGTCGTCTCGGCAATGCCGGCAAAGGCATTGCCCCGCCCAGCGCAGGCGGTGCTGTCAATCGGCGGCAAGTCCAGCGGGCTGGTGGCGGGCACGCCTAACGGTTGGCTTGCCGCCATCTGTCCGGTCGGATCCAACGGCGTCCCGCCTGCGGCCCCGCTTTCCGCGGCAGCAATGGCTGCGGCGGCAGCGTCAGGCGAAAAGCCCTGCGCTGCGGGCGCGGGCGTGCCGTAGGCTTGGGGGACAGCGTTTTTGATCGTGCTGTTATAATCGGGCTGACCCGTATCACCGCCCCGATCCGCCATTGAACAGGCCGACAGAACCGCCAAAAGACTTACCACCGCAACAGATGCGCGCATTGTATCCTTGCCCCAAAGCTTAAGAAGTTGCAGGTTGGTTACCACCATTTGGCAGGCTTGGCCACAAAGCCCGCCGCCCGTTCCAGAACATAAGCGTGATTGAGAAGCCCCGCTTCGTCCCACGGGCGGCCAATCAGTTGCAGGCCCAGCGGCAGGCCCTTGGCATCCAAGCCCACGGGCACCGACACGCCGGGCAATCCGGCCAAGTTCACGGTCACGGTGAAGACGTCGTTGAGATACATCTCGACCGGATCGGCTGAAGCCATCTCGCCCAAACCAAATGCCGACGAGGGCGTGGCGGGGGTCAGGATCGCATCAATCCCTGCATCAAACGCCAGTTCAAAGTCGCGCTTGATCAGCGCGCGCACCTTGCGGGCACGGTTGTAATAGGCGTCATAAAAGCCCGCCGACAGCACATAGGTGCCCACCATGATGCGGCGCTGCACTTCGGGGCCAAACCCCTCGGCGCGGGTTTTTTCGTACATCTCGGTGATGCCATCGCCTGCCGCCAGCTTGGCGCGGTGGCCATAGCGCACCCCGTCATAGCGCGCGAGGTTGGAAGACGCCTCAGCCGGGGCAATCACATAATAGGCCGGCAAAGCGTATTTGGTATGCGGCAGCGAAATGTCGACGATGACAGCGCCTGCGTCTTTCATCATCGCTATGCCGTTTTGCCACAGGGCTTCAATCTCGGCAGGCATACCGTCCATGCGGTATTCTTTGGGAATGCCGATCTTTTTGCCGCGAATATCCCCCGTCAGGGCCGCTTCAAAATCCGGCACGGGGATATTGGCCGATGTGGAATCTTTCGCATCATACCCGCACATCGCGCCCAGAAAAATCGCCGCATCGCGCACCGATTTGGTCATAGGCCCCGCCTGATCCAGCGACGAGGCAAAGGCCACAATCCCCCAGCGGCTGACCCGCCCATAGGTGGGCTTTATCCCCGTAATGCCGGTAAAGGCCGCAGGCTGGCGGATCGACCCACCGGTATCGGTGCCCGTCGCCCCCAAACACAAATCCGCCGCCACGGCTGCGGCTGACCCACCCGAAGACCCGCCCGGCGTCAGCTTGCGGTCGTCGATCTTCCACGGGTTGATCACATCGCCGTAGCACGAGGTTTCGTTGGACGAGCCCATGGCGAATTCGTCCATGTTCAGCTTGCCCAGCATAACCGCACCGGCATCAAACAGCTTGGTCGTCACGGTTGATTCGTATTCCGGCTTAAACCCCGCCAGAATGTTAGACGCCGCCTGCGAGGCCACACCCTTGGTGCAGAACAAATCCTTGATCCCCAGCGGAATGCCGCACAGATCAGGGGCACCGCCCGCGCGCAGCCGCACATCAGCCGCGCGCGCTTGGGTCAGCGCGATGTCAGGGGTCTTGTGCACAAAGGCGTTCAGATCATCGCCCGCATCCATGGCCGTAAGACATGACATGGTCAGATCAACGGCAGACAGCTCGCCCTTGCGCAGCGCATCACGCGCGGCAGCGATGGTCATCTGGTTCGGGTTTGTCATTATTCCACCACCTTGGGCACAGCAAAAAAGCCTTCGCGGGCATCGGGCGCATTCGCCAGAATTTGCGCTTGAATGTTGCCATCGCTCACCACATCCGCCCGCCGCGCCAAACGCATCGGGGTGACGGAAACCATAGGCTCGATCCCGGTCACATCAACCTCGTTCAACTGCTCCATAAAGCCCAAGATGCCGGAAAGCTGCTCGGCCAGCTTGGGCAGATCGGCCTCGTCCACCCGAATACGGGCGAGTTTGGCCACCTTGCGCGCGGTCGCGGTGTCAATCGACATGGGGCGGGTTCCTTAGATAAAGAGGGCAGCGCGCCCCCGTCCGTTGGGTCCCCCCTTTAGACGCCCTCGCATGATCCCGCAAGACGGCGCACCGCTGACAGCCCTGTTCCTTGGGCGCAAAAGGTCTATCTAGGCCCCATCAACAGGAGAATACCCCATGAACATCCTCTGGCTTGGCCATTCCGGCTTTCGCATCGAAATTGGCACCGCGGTTTTGCTGATTGACCCGTGGCTGACCGGCAACCCGCTGTTCCCCGCCGAGCGCCGCGCCGAGGCTGTGGCCGGTGTCACCCATATTCTGCTCACCCATGGCCACGGCGACCATACCGGCGATGCTGTGGCGATTGCCAAAGAGGCTGGCGTGAAAATCGCAGGGGTTTACGACCTTGTGGGCTATCTGGCCGCAACCGAAGGGGTCGAGATCACGGGCTTTAACAAAGGCGGGACGATTGATTGCAACGGGGCCAAGGTGACGATGGTCAACGCATGCCATTCGTCCTCAACCGCTGGCGCCAACGGGCCGGTGGCGGTGGGGTCAGAGACGGGCTTTATGATCGCAGGCGAAGGGCATGTGATTTATGTGTCGGGCGATACCGACATTATGGCCGATATGGACTGGATGGGCGACTATCATAAGCCCGATGTCGGGATCTTGGCGGCAGGCGGCCATTTCACGATGGATATGGCCCGCGCCGCCTATGCCGCCAAACGCTATTTCAACTTCAAAACCGTCATCCCCTGCCACTACCGCACCTTCCCCCTGTTGGAACAATCGGCCGAGGTTTTGGCAGCAGGCCTGCCGGGGGTGAGCGTGATCGAACCGCAAGTCTTGCAGCCGATCACGCTGTAACGGTTCAAAACCGCCAAGGCGGCGGCGGCATGGGCTTTGGGGGCGGCCCCAAGCCCATGTCGCGGCGAAGATGATCGCTTAGCGGGGGCTCCTTTGGGTCAGGAGGATGCTTTTTGCGCGTCAAAGCGGCGCGCAAAAAGGCCCATCCCACGGCCAAGGCCCCGTGACGCGCCACCAGAAGGCGCAGGTTGGGCAGGGGAAGATCATTTGGGTCATCCAATGTCATAGCATCTACCGCCCCGTCATGCAGGGCGCTCCTTTTTTGGAAAATGGTGGGGCGTTCAGACGGACTTGTGCCGGCTTAAGACCAAGCTGAAACGGGGAGTGTGCCGATCGTCTGGCGCAGGCGGGTCCGGTTAGCGGACGACGCGTACGACCACAGCGCGGTTAAAGGTCAGGACAAAGCTGTATAGTCGCGTCATGATGCCCCTCCTTTGGTTGGCTATAGGCAAAGCTTGGCTAACACAACTTTCGTGTTTTCCAAAGGGTATTTTTCGCAGGCCACACTTTTTCTGCGAAAAAGTAGGGTCACCACCCCGCAGGTCGCAAGAATTCCTGCCGTAAGCGTGAAATAGGGGACTGGCTTTCGGGCACGACACCCCTCGCAGCGCCCAACTTTTTCGCAGAAAAAGTGTCTTCCTAACGGCGATCCGCAAAGAAATCCTTCAATAGCCCCTCGCAAGCGGCGGCAGAGATGCCGTCATAAACTTCGGGCACATGGTGGCATTGGGCGTGGGAAAACACCCGCGCACCAAAAGCAACACCGCCCGACTTGGGGTCTGACGCGCCGTAATACAACCGCCCGATCCGCGCGGCAGACAGGGCCGCAGCACACATCGGGCAAGGTTCCAGCGTGACATAGAGGTCATGCCCCGTCAGGCGTTCCGATCCCAAAGCCGCACAGGCCGCGCGAATGGCCAGCACCTCGGCATGGGCCGTGGGGTCGGCCAATTCGCGCGTGCGGTTGCCTGCGCGCGCCACCACAACACCCGCATAAACCACCACCGCCCCCACCGGCACCTCGCCGCGCAAAGCGGCGGCTTTGGCCTCTTCCAAGGCCACATCCATGAAAGACAGGAAGGCGCGTTGCTCTTTCATGCTGGCTCAAATATCCTAGGGGCCGTGACGGTACTGCGCCGTCGTGCGATGTGCTCTTGATAGGTCCCCCGAATGCCCCCGAAATCAACCCCCGCCGCACCCGTGGCCGCCGAAAAAGCGACCCCTGCGGGCGAGCGTATTGCCAAAGTCCTCTCACGGGCCGGCATCGCCTCGCGGCGCGAGGCAGAGCGGTTGATTGAAATTGGCGAAGTGGCGGTGAATGGCAAGGTCATCACCTCGCCCGCGCTCAACGTCACCGACCGCGACAAGATCACGGTGGGCGGCAAACCCGTGGCGCCTGCCGAACCCGCGCGGCTGTGGCTGTATTACAAGCCCGAGGGCTTGGTCACATCGGAATCCGACGAAAAGGGCCGCCAGACCGTGTTTGAAACCCTGCCGCCGGATATGCCCCGCGTCATGTCTGTGGGGCGGCTGGATTTGAACTCGGAAGGGTTGCTGCTTCTTACCAACGACGGCGAGTTAAAGCGCCGGTTAGAGCTGCCCTCGACCGGATGGCTGCGCAAGTACCGTGTGCGCATCAACGGCAATCCGACCGATGTGGATTTGGAACCTTTGCGCAAAGGCATCACGGTCGACGGCGAACGCTTTCAGCCGATGAATGTCATGCTCGACCGCATCCAAGGGGCCAACGCTTGGCTGACCATCGGCCTGCGCGAAGGCAAAAACCGCGAGATCCGCCGCGCCCTGAACGCGCTGGATCTGTATGTGAACCGCCTGATCCGCATCAGCTATGGCCCGTTTCGTTTGGGCGATCTGCAACCGGGCGAGGTGGAAGAGATCAAGCCGCGCATCCTGCGCGACCAGTTGGGCCTAGACCCCATGGCCGAGGAAGATGCCCCCAAGAAAGCCGCCCCGAAGCCCGCGCCCAAACCCGCTGGCCGCAGCGTCAGCCACGGCCCCGCGCGCGAGGGAGGCAAAGCCGAAGCCCCCCGCCGCCGCAACGATGCGCCCGCCCCTGCGGGAAAACCCCGCACAGCACCCCGGCCGGATGGCAAGCCGGGGGCCCCCACTGGCCCATCGCGCCCGCGTCGCACGCCCTAAGGGCTTCTTGCCGGAAATCTGGTTATTTTGGTCGGAAATGATAGGCGGGCTATAGCCAGCCAGCAAATGCCCCCCTATAGTCGAACGCGACCTGTCGTTTCGGTGGAGCCTTTATGTCGGCCAAAGCCTTACAAAGCCTAGCCTTTGTGCTGTTATCGGCACTCACGCTGTATATCGCGTTTGGGGCGGGTGCCTGATGGCGCGGCGCGTTGTGGGGCCTTATAGCCCCAAAGCCCAAGAGGGCGAGATCCGGCCCAGCCTGATCCTGCAAGCCCCCCCCACAGGGGTGATGCTGCGGGCGCATTTGGCCTTTGGCCTGCCCTTTGCCTTTTTTATCAAAGGCTTTGCCGGACCACCCGCAACTTTGGTGACAGCCCTTAGCGCGGGGGCCCTGTTGGTCTTGGCCGCATGGCTGACACGTGAGGGGGTCAAGGCCCAAGCGGGCTATGAGGCGCGCAAAGTGGCGCGCCGCCCTGCCCTGCCGCGCAAAATGATTGGGTCGGCCTTGACCGGACTTGGCTTGGCACTGGGTGGCTTTACAGGGTCTGCCGACCTGTTTGTGCTGGCAGGCCTTGGGGGTCTGGGGGCAGCCTTGCATCTGGCAAGCTTTGGCCTTGACCCCTTGAAATCCAAGGGCATCGCTGACCAAGACCTGTTTCAAACCGACCGCGTCGCCCGCGCCGTCACCGAGGGTGAGGCGCTTTTGGCGGCTATGTCTGACGCCATTGTGCGGGCGGGCGATGCGGCCCTGGAATCGCGGGTCGCGCGCTTTTGCGACATCGCGCGCGGCCTGTTTCGCCAAGTCGAAAACGACCCCGCCGATCTGACCGCCGCGCGCAAGTACATGTCGGTCTATCTGACAGGCGCACGCGATGCGACGTCCAAGTTCGCCGACCTCTTCGCCGCCAAGCGCGATGCCAAAGTGCGTGCTGAGTATGAAGCCCTCTTGTCTGACCTTGAAACCAATTTCGCCGCCCGCACCAATGCGCTGCTGTCCAACAGCCACACCGATCTGGATATCGAAATCCAAGTGCTGCGCGATCGGCTGAAATTAGAACATTCCCCCCCCTGACATTGACCGCGCGCGTCCTTATCTGCCCAACATCCGCCCCGAAGGCCCCACAATGAAAGGTCCTCATGCCCAATTCCGTCCGCGAACAGGCCACCGCCGCATCTGCGCAGATTGATGACCTCGCAGCCAATCCTTTGCCTGCGCCCTCTCAATCCATCGTCGCGCTGGAAGACGCCCTTGGCCCCCAAGCCGAGGCGATCCGCCAAAGACTGGCCGAATTGGACATGGGCAACACCCAGACCATCCTGACCTTTGGCGCAGGCGCGCAGGGGGATTTGCGCGCGATCAGCCAAGAGATGCTGGCGGGGGTCAAGGGCAAAGACCTTGGGCCTGCGGGGCAGTCGCTGGCGGACATCGTCTCGACCATTCGCGGCTTTTCGGGGGCAGAGCTTGACGCCAAGCGCGGCCGGTCGTGGTGGGAAAAGTTGACCGGCGCTGCAGCGCCCGTGGCGCAGTTCATCGCCCGCTACGAGCAGGTGCAAGCGCAGATCGACAAGATCACCGACGATCTTTTGGCCCATGAAACCGTGCTTTTGAAAGACATCAAGGCGCTGGATCTGTTGTACGCCAAGACCTTGACCTTTTACGATGAACTGGCCGTGTACATCGCAGCAGGCCAAGCGAAACTTAGCTCTTTAGACACCACCGACCTGCCCGCGCTTCAAACCGCCATGACCCAAGCGCCCGAGGCCGAGCAGGTCAAACGCGCCCAAGACCTGCGCGATCTGCGCATGGCGCGTGATGATCTGGAACGGCGGGTTTACGATTTGCAACTGACCCGCCAAGTGACAATGCAGGCCCTGCCCTCGATCCGCCTTGTGCAGGAAAACGACAAGTCGCTGGTCGGCAAAATCAACGCCACGCTGCTGAACACCGTGCCTTTGTGGGAAACCCAACTGGCGCAGGCGCTGACCATCCAGCGCAGTCGCGATGCTGCCGAAGCGGTGCGCGGGGCCAATGATCTGACCAACGACCTTCTGACCCAAAACGCCAAAACCCTTGGCGAGGCCAATACCGCCGTGCGCACCGAAATCGAACGCGGCGTCTTTGACATAGACGCCGTCAAGGCCGCCAACGACATCTTGGTCGCCACGATCCAAGACAGCTTGGCCATCGCCGATGCCGCAAAAGCCAAACGCGCCGAGGCGGCACAGGAACTGGGCAAGATGGAAACGGCGCTGAAAGACGCCTTGGCCGCGGCCAAGGCCCGTCCTGCGCCCGCATCGGGCGCCGTTTGATGCGCCTGCCCTTTCGCGATCGCCTGCAGCACATGGCCTGCATCGCGGCAGCCCTTGCGCTGACGGCCTGCACTGTTGCGCCGCCCTCAGCCCCCAGCCTGTCCAATCTGCCCTTGTCAAACGGCGAGACACCCACCAGCGCCGCGATCCGCCAACACTACGCCGAGGTGCAAAAGGCGCTCTTGTCCGAAGGCCTGTTGCGCACGGACACCGCCCCGAAAGACGCCCCCATCAGCGCGCGCTCCCTGACGGCGAATTTCCTGCGCATCGCGCTTTTCGAAGAATACGCCGGCGGCCAAGTCACAAGCCGGTCTAGCGCGACACCGATTTTGCTGCTGCGCTGGCAAGAGCCTGTTCGTGTCGCTCTGCGCTTTGGCACTGCGGTGCCCATGACCCAGCAATCGGCCGACAGAGCGCGCGTGGCGACCTATTTGGCACATCTGTCGCGGGTTACAGGCCACCCCATCGGCCTGTCCGAATTTGCGCCCAACTTCTGGCTTTACATCGCATCCGTTGATGATCGTGCGGCATTGGGCAAGGCGTTGAACGCCGAAATCCCGGGGCTGACGGCGGGGCAAATGCGGTCGGTGACGCAGATGGATGCGGGCACCTATTGCCAAGTGCTGACCCAGTCCGATGCCGCAACGTCGACCTATGTGCGTGCGGTGGCGGTGATCCCGTCAGAACATCCGGATTTGATGCGCTTGGCCTGTATCCACGAAGAATTGGCGCAATCGTTGGGCCTGCCCAATGACAGCAACACCGCCCGCCCGTCGATTTTTAACGACGATCAGGAATTCGCCCTCTTGACGCAACAAGATGAACTGATGCTGCAAATCCTTTACGATCCGGCCCTATCCCCCGGAATGACGCGGGCGCAAGCCCAGCCAATCGTTGAAACACTTGCAAAGACGCTGCTGCGCGGTGAAACTGCCGCGCAAAACGGGGGGATGAGGTAATCATGGTATTTGGATTTCTGAAGGGCGAATTCATCGACGTCATCGCGTGGACAGATGACACCCGCGACACAATGGTCTGGCGCTTTGAACGGCGCGACAATGCGATCAAATACGGGGCCAAACTGACCGTGCGCGAAGGTCAGGCGGCGGTTTTTATCAATGAGGGCAAGTTGGCCGATGTCTTCGGCCCGGGCCTTTATGAACTGCAAACCAACAACTTGCCGATCCTGACCACTTTGCAAAGTTGGGAATATGGCTTTT
>CANFSY010000057.1 GCA_947449875.1 Paracoccaceae bacterium | reverse complement strand
TCCCCGAAATCTGCGGCCGCATCTGCCCGCAAGACCGCCTGTGCGAAGGCAATTGCGTGATCGAGCAGTCTGGCCACGGCACGGTGACGATTGGCGCTGTGGAAAAATATCTCACAGATCTGGCATGGGAAAACGGCTGGGTCGCCCCGATCAAGCCCGGTGCCGAACGTGGTGAATCGGTGGGCCTCATCGGCGCTGGTCCGGGTGGCCTTGCTGCTGCCGATGTGCTGCGCCGCGCAGGCGTGCAGGTGACAGTCTATGACCGCTACGACCGCGCCGGTGGCCTGCTGACCTACGGCATCCCCGGCTTTAAGCTGGAAAAGCCCGTAGTCATGCAGCGCATCGCGCAGCTGGAACAGGCTGGCGTGCAATTCGTGCTGAACTGCCGCGTGGGCGAGGATGTGTCGTTTGACGCCATCCGTGGCCGCCATGACGCCGTGCTGATCGCCACGGGCGTTTACAAATCGCGCGACATATCCGCCCCCGGTGTGGGCGCGCAGGGCGTGGTTAAGGCGCTGGATTATCTGACAGCGTCGAACCGCAAAAGCTTTGGCGATGATGTGGCGGAATTTGACTCGGGCGAGTTGAACGCCCAAGGCAAGCGCGTGGTCGTGATCGGCGGCGGCGATACGGCGATGGACTGTGTGCGCACGGCCATCCGGCAGGGGGCCACTTCGGTCAAGTGCCTTTACCGCCGCGACAAGGCCAATATGCCCGGCAGCCAGCGCGAAGTGCAAAACGCCGAGGAAGAGGGCGTCGATTTCGTTTGGCTTTCAGCGCCCAAGGGATTCACCGGCGGCGCTGTGGTCGACGGTGTGATCGTGCAAAAGATGCGCCTTGGCGCACCCGATGCCACGGGGCGGCAAGTGCCCGAGGTGATCGAAGACGCCGATTACACCGAACCCGCCGATCTGGTGGTGCAAGCCTTGGGGTTTGAACCCGAAGACCTGCAAGCGTTGTGGGGCGTGCCGGAACTGGCTGTGACCCGTTGGGGCACGATCAGGGCCGATTTCCGCAGCCATGCCACCAATCTGCCCGGCGTCTATGCCGCAGGTGATATCGTGCGCGGCGCATCTTTGGTGGTCTGGGCCATTCGCGACGGGCGCGAAGCGGCCGACTCGATCCTGTCTTATCTGGCCCAACCCTCTGCGGTGGCCGCGGAATAAGCCTATATCTGAACATCCGGATGGAGTTCCCCATGAAGCGCCTTGTTCTGCCCCTGCTGCTTTTGACCACCCCCGCCTTTGCTGGCACATTTACCCCGCCCAAGGGCTGCACCACCTATTTGACCGTGCAATCGCGCGGCTGCCTTGTCTCGCAGTTTTACACCTGCGAGGCGGATGCCGCAGGCGACCAGTGGCGCGCTGATTACGATGCAGACGGCCCTTACTTTTTGTCCAAGATCGACCACGACACGCAATGGCTGGAAAGCTACGACATAAACCCCGCCACCAAAGAGGTGATGGACCCAAAGCCCCGCGATCCGGCCTCTTTCTCTGACCTGTTGGCCATGGGGCTAGATACGTTTGACTTTTCGCTGACCAAAGACAACGGCGAACACACCACCATCCGCGGCTTTGACAAGCTAACGGGCGACAGCGCCACGATTGACGGCGTAACCCTGAAACAGACCGAATACGAATACACCCAAACCGACGACAAAGGCAAAGTGCTGCGCCATTCCAAAGGGCATGAGTATATTTCCGAAGAATGGCGCACGTTCTTTTCCAACCATTCCGATTGGGAGATGGAAGACAGCACATGGGCCCCGTCTGACACACCGCCGGTAAAATTCATCACCCCGGGCAAACCCGGCTTCGCCTCAACCTTACCGCTGTTTGAATGTGACGGTCAGATGTCGTCACTGGTTCTGCCCCACAGCGTTGCAAAATCTCTCGGAGGGTCTTGATCATGACCAAATATGACGAAGCTTGGGTTGCGGCCGAAGAGGCAAAACGCGCTTGGATGGATGCCAACAGCCTGTACAAGACCGAAGACGAACATTCGTCTTGCGGCGTGGGGCTGGTTGTTGCCATTTCGGGCAAACCCTCGCGCAAGGTCGTGGAAAACGGGATCAACGCGCTCAAAGCCGTCTGGCACCGTGGCGCTGTTGATGCTGATGGCAAGACGGGCGACGGGGCGGGCATTCATGTGCAAATTCCCGTGCGCTTCTTTTACGACCAAGTGCGCCGCACGGGGCATGAGCCCGATGTGAACAAACTGATCGCTGTCGGCCAAGTTTTCCTGCCGCGCACCGATTTTGGTGCGCAAGAAGCCTGCCGGACCATCGTGGAAACCGAAGTGCTGCGGATGGGCCATTATATCTATGGCTGGCGTCACGTGCCCTCGGACATCTCGGTTCTGGGCGAAAAGGCACTGGCCACACGGCCAGAGATCGAGCAAATCCTGATCCGCTGCGAAAACGGTGCGGATGCCGAACAGTTTGAACGCGAGCTGTACATCATCCGCCGCCGGATCGAAAAAGCTGCGACCAAGGCGGGCATTCAGGGCATGTATCTATGTTCTCTGTCGTGCCGGTCGATCATCTATAAGGGTATGATGCTGGCCGAACAGGTGGCAACTTTCTACCCCGACCTGATGGATGACCGCTTTGAATCGGCCTTTGCCATCTACCACCAGCGCTATTCCACCAACACCTTCCCGCAGTGGTGGCTGGCCCAACCTTTCCGCATGCTGGCCCATAACGGCGAGATCAACACGCTGAAGGGCAACGTCAACTGGATGAAAAGCCACGAGATCCGCATGGCCTCGGGCGCTTTTGGCGATATGGCCGAAGACATCAAGCCGATCATCCCCGGCGGCACATCCGATTCCGGCGCGCTGGATGCGGTGTTTGAGGTGCTGGTCCGGTCAGGCCGCAACGCGCCCATGGCCAAAACCATGCTGGTCCCCGAAGCGTGGAGCAAGCAGACCGCCAATATGCCCAAGGCTTGGGCGGATATGTATTCCTATTGCAACTCTGTCATCGAACCATGGGACGGCCCTGCCGCCTTGGCGATGACCGATGGCCGCTGGGTCTGCGGCGGGCTTGACCGCAACGGTCTGCGCCCGATGCGCTATGTCATCACAGGCGATGGCTTGCTGATCGCAGGATCAGAAGCCGGAATGGTGCCGGTGGATGAGGCGACCGTGCGCGAAAAGGGCGCATTGGGGCCGGGGCAGATGATTGCCGTCGATATGCAAGAAGGCCGCCTGTTCCATGATGTCGAACTGAAAGACAAACTGGCCGCTGCCCAGCCTTACGGCGACT
Organism: Paracoccaceae bacterium; assembly: GCA_947449875.1. GTDB lineage: Bacteria > Pseudomonadota > Alphaproteobacteria > Rhodobacterales > Rhodobacteraceae > Stagnihabitans. Next base: position 16,560 of record CANFSY010000057.1, on the reverse strand, counting down.
GGATCGAAAAGATCGTCGACCTGAACGCTTTGCTGCGTGAAGTGCCCGAAGAGCCGACCTTTACCGGCGCTGACCTGCGCCGTCGCCAGATTGCGGCCGGCTATACGCTGGAAGAACTGGAACAGGTTCTGGTGCCCATGGCCGAAGACGGCAAGGAAATGATCGCCTCGATGGGCGATGACACGCCGGCGGCGGTTTTGTCGGCGGTGTATCGCCCGCTCAGCCATTTCTTCCGGCAAAACTTCAGCCAAGTCACCAACCCGCCCATCGACAGCCTGCGCGAAGGTCGGGTGATGAGCTTGAAGACCCGCTTTGGCAACCTGCGTAACGTGCTAGATGAGAACTCTAGCCAGACCGAGATTTTGGTGCTGGAAAGCCCCTTCTTGGCCAATGGCGAGTTTGCGGTTCTGACCGAACGCTTTGGCGACCAAGTGGCGTTTATCGACTGCACCTTCCCCGCAGGGTCCACCCAAGACGCGCTGCGCCAAGGGCTGGAACGCATTCGCGCCGAGGCCGAAGATGCCGTGCGCTCTGGCGCTGGCCAGTTGGTGCTGACTGATGAACACCAAAGCGAAACCCGCGTGGCGATGCCAATGATCTTAGCCACCTCGGCCGTGCATTCTTGGCTGACCCGCAAGGGGCTGCGCACCTTCTGTTCGATCAACGTGCGGGCGGCGGAATGTATTGATCCGCATTACTTCGCCGTGCTGATCGGGTCGGGGGCCACCACGGTCAACCCCTATGTCGCCGAAGATTCGGTGGCTGACCGCGTATCGCGCGGGCTGATCGAAGGCACGCTGATCGACGCCATGCGCCGTTACCGCGATGCGATTGACGCGGGGCTGTTGAAGATCATGTCCAAGATGGGCATTTCGGTGATCTCCTCCTATCGCGGCGGCTTGAACTTTGAAGCCGTGGGCCTGTCTCGCGCTATGGTGGCCGAATACTTCCCCGGCATGCAAAGCCGCATTTCGGGCATTGGCCTGAACGGCATTCAGTTGAAATGCGAAGAGGTTCACGCCAAAGGCTGGCTGTCACAGACCGACGTGCTGCCGGTGGGCGGGTTCTACAAGGCGCGCCGTTCGGGTGAAAAGCACGCTTGGGAAGCGCAGACGATGCACATGCTGCAATCGGCCTGCGACCGCGCGTCGTTTGACATCTGGAAACAGTATTCCGCCGCAATGCGGGCCAACCCGCCGATCCATATTCGTGACCTTTTAGACATCAAAGCCTTGGGCAAAGCCGTGCCGATTGAAGAGGTGGAAAGCATCACCTCGATCCGCAAACGCTTTGTGACACCGGGCATGTCGCTGGGGGCCTTGTCGCCCGAGGCGCATAAGACGCTGAACGTGGCGATGAACCGGATCGGGGCCAAGTCTGACAGCGGTGAGGGTGGTGAAGACCCCGCGCATTTCCACCCCGAACCCAACGGCGATAACCCGTCTGCCAAGATCAAGCAGGTGGCCTCTGGCCGCTTTGGCGTGACGGCGGAATATCTCAACGCCTGCGAGGAACTGGAAATCAAGGTCGCGCAGGGCGCAAAGCCCGGCGAAGGTGGGCAATTGCCCGGCATGAAGGTAACGGCGCTGATCGCGCGCCTGCGCCATTCTACGCCCGGGGTGACGCTGATTTCGCCGCCGCCGCACCATGACATCTATTCTATCGAAGATCTGGCGCAGCTGATCTATGACCTGAAGCAAATCAACCCGCGCGCCAAGGTGACGGTCAAGCTGGTGTCCTCGTCTGGCGTGGGCACGATTGCGGCGGGCGTGGCCAAGGCCAAGGCCGACGTGATCTTGATATCCGGGCACAACGGCGGCACGGGGGCTTCTCCGGGTACGTCGATCAAATATGCGGGCCTGCCGTGGGAAATGGGCCTGACCGAGGCGCATCAGGTTCTGGCAATGAACAACCTGCGCGAGCGTGTGACCCTGCGCACCGACGGCGGGCTGCGCACAGGCCGCGATGTGGTGATGGCCGCGATGATGGGGGCCGAGGAATACGGCATCGGCACCGCCGCCCTGATCGCCATGGGCTGCATCATGGTGCGCCAGTGCCAATCCAACACCTGCCCCGTGGGCGTGTGCACCCAGAACGACGCGCTGCGCGCCAAGTTCACCGGATCGGCGGATAAGGTCGTCAACCTGATCACCTTCTATGCGCAAGAGGTGCGCGAAATCTTGGCCTCGATCGGGGCAAGGTCGATGGACGAGATCATCGGGCGGGCAGACCTTCTTAGCCAGATCAGCCGCGGTTCGGCGCATCTGGACGATTTGGACCTGAATCCGTTGCTGATCTCGGTCGATAGCGCGCAAAAGATCACCTATGACCGATCCAAGCCGCGCAACCATGTGCCCGATACGCTGGATGCCGAAATCATCCGCGACGGCGCGCGGTTCTTTGAAGACGGTGAAAAGATGCAGCTGTCTTACGCCGTGCGCAACACGTTGCGCACCATCGGCACACGGGCTAGCAGCCATATCGTCAAGAAATTCGGCATGCGCAACAGCTTGCAGGCCGACCATCTGACAGTGAAACTGTCGGGGTCGTGTGGGCAATCGCTGGGGGCCTTTGCCGTGCGCGGGTTAAAGATCGAAGTGCAGGGCGATGCCAATGATTATGTTGGCAAAGGCCTGTCGGGCGGCACAATCACGGTGCGGCCGTCGATGACATCGCCGCTGAAAGCCGAAGATAACACCATCATCGGCAACACGGTGCTGTATGGGGCAACCGACGGCTATCTTTACGCCAGCGGGCGGGCAGGCGAACGCTTTGCTGTGCGCAACTCGGGTGCGAAGGTGGTGGTTGAAGGCTGCGGGTCGAACGGGTGCGAGTATATGACCGGCGGTGTGGCGGTTATTCTGGGCCGGATCGGTGCCAACTTTGGCGCGGGCATGACTGGCGGGATGGCGTACATCTACGATCCCGACGGTCAGGCCGAAGAGGCAATGAACCGCGAGACGATCCTGACCTGCCGTGTGGGCCACCCGCATTGGGAATCGCAGCTGAAAGATCTGATCACCGCCCATGTCGCCGAAACCGGCAGCCGACACGGTGTGCAGATTCTGTCCAACTGGGCGGACGAATGCGGCAACTTCCTGCAGGTCTGCCCGATCGAGATGGTCAACCGCCTGCCGCACCCTTTGTCGGACGAGGCGGTCAAGGTTCCAGCCGAGTAAGCGGGGGTTTCACACCCCCGCACCCCCGTGGGATATTTGGGCAAGTATGAAAGGGGGAGGTGTAACGCTTCCCCCACTTGACCAAATCGTGGCTCTGGGGCCTATGGTGCCCCATGGCCGAGAAAAAAACGCGCTCAAAAAAACTCGACTTTGCTGCAAAGCCTTCGTTGCCCTTATGGCGGCGGGGTTTTCGTTTGCTTGGGCGTTTTGTGGCGGCCGTGGCGGGGTTTTGTCTGCTGTTGATCGTTTTATTCTCTTTCGTGCCGCCGCCGGGCAATCTGTACCAGTGGCAAGAAAGCTGGCGCTTGGGTGGGATAGAGCGGCAGTGGGTCAGTTGGAAAGACATCTCGCCCGATATGGCGCGGTCTGCCGTGGCGGGCGAGGATGCCAATTTCTGCCTGCACTGGGGGTTTGATATTCCACAGATCCGTGACGCCATCGCCCACGGCAAGCAGCGCGGCGCGTCAACCATCAGCCAACAGGTGGTGAAAAACGTGTTCTTATGGCAGGGCCGATCCTATCTGCGCAAGGCGCTTGAGGCGGCCTTGACGCCGGTGGTAGAACTGATGTGGTCAAAGCAGCGCATTCTTGAGATATACCTGAACGAGGCCGAATTTGCCGAGGGCGTCTTTGGCGTGCAAGCCGCAGCGCAGGCCTTGTTCAAGACCGATGCCGCCCACCTCAGCGCCACCCAAGCGTCCCGCTTGGCTGCCGTGTTGCCCAACCCCAAAGAGCGTAACGCCGCCAACCCGTCCAAGTTCGTGCGCAGCCATGCGGCGCAGATACGCTCGGGCGCGGAAACGATTGCGGTTGATGGCAGGGCGTCCTGCTTTGAAACGGTGGATTGAGGATGAGGTGGTTGATATCTACCCGTTCGCGTTGCATGGAGGGGTGAGTTTTGCTGCAGGTGCCCATGATCCGTCTATACCATTTCCCGCTGTCACCCTTTTGCCGCAAGGTGCGGCTGACCTTGGCTGAAAAGAGGCTAGAGGTGGAACTGGTGGAAGAGCGCTACTGGGAGCAAGACCCCGAATTTCTGCGGCGCAATCCGGCTGGCAAAGTGCCCGTTCTGAAGATGGGCGCGCGCTTTATGACGGAAAGCCAAGCCATCTGCGAATATCTTGACGAAACGGTGCCCAGCCCCGCCCTGATGCCGCGCGATGCAGAAAGCCGCCACGAGGTGCGCCGCCTGTGTGCGTGGTTTGACGATACGTTTCATACTCAGGTGACATCAAAGTTGCTGTACGAGCGGGTCTATAAAAAGATCATGGGGCAGGGGTACCCCGATTCACGGAACGTGAAATCAGGGGCGACGCGGATCAAGTATCATCTGGATTATATGGGCTGGTTGCTGGAACAGCGGCGTTGGCTTGCGGGCGATGTGATGACACTGGCCGATTTTGCGGCGGCGTCGCATCTGTCAGCCCTTGATTATATTTCGGATGTGGATTGGAACCGCAACGCCTTGGTCAAAGATTGGTACGCCAAGATCAAATCACGTCCGGCCTTTCGACCCTTGCTGTCAGACCAGATCGCAGGCTTTCCGCCACCCGCCCATTACGCCGATCTTGATTTCTGACCAGCACGATTTTTCTGCGAAAAATCAGGTCGCGCCCGGTTCATAGCGCACATAGGCAAAGGCGGAACTGTCGGGCGCCCAGCACGGGACGTTGATGGTTCCCTGACCGCCCGTGAATTCCAAAATGCGGCGGCGGTTTGTGCCATCGGGGTGCGCCAAGCACAGGGCCACGGGCAAATTGGCCGGATGCCCCGTCGTGCCAGCTGGATAGGCCAGATACAAGAGATGCGCCCCGTCGGGCGAGGGGTGGGGGAACCAGTTGACCTGATCGTCGGCGAACAGCTTGCGCTGATCGGACCCGTCGGCGTTCATCACCCAGATTTGCGCATGACCATCGCGGTCGCAGTTGTAATAGATCTGCGTCCCGTCGGCAGAGTAATCTGGCCCGTCACAATGGCCTTCGCCTTGGGTTAGGCGCGTTTCAGACCCTGCGTTCAGGCTGATTGTGTAAACATCAATCACCCGCCGCCCGCCCCGCGCCGCCACATAGGCCAGTGTCTGCCCGTCGGGCGACCAGCCATGCCACCAACTGGGCGCATCGGGCGAGATCAGACGCGGTTCGCCGCCCGTGGCGGGCAGCACAAAAATCTCGGACCCACGGTCGCGGTGGTTGGAGATTACGATCTGGCGGCCATCGGGGCTGATGCCGTGGTCGTTGTTCAGCCTTTGGGCGAACCCTGTGGTGACAAGTGTCATCTGCGGGGCGTCCAAAGGCACGCGGTAGAGTTTGCCATCGCCGTTGATCAGCAGGCTTTGGCCATCTGGGTCCCAATTGGGCGCTTCGATCACACCATCGGTTTGCAGCACAAGGTATGTGGTTTGGCTGGCCAAGCTGTAGATTTCCAGAAAGCTTTTCATATCGGCCCTTTTGTGCACACCCTCGCAAAGGTTTTACCGCTGCGGCGCTTGGTGTTGGTATCAGACGCAAAGATTGGTTTGCAATGGGGCAATAGGACGGCGCGGCCCTTGTTGGATGGGCCGCGCGACTGGGTTTGGCGAACCATGAGCCTGGGAAACTGTGCCGCACCTGCCCGGTCTATGCGTTAAAAAATCAACACGTCCGAAGAGGCCAACGTCGGGTGACCGTCCAGAACGGCGATCTGCACAACAGCGGCACGCGATCCGCTGCCGTCTGCATCGTAATACAGCGCGCCGGTTGACGTGTTGTAGATCACCCGATCTGTCGCAAGGTGACCGCTCTCAGCCCCTTGGGCGGCATAAAAGGCGGTTGAGGCGATCGTGCCCACCGGGCCGATGGCCGCAAAGATCTTCTTTGAAAAGCTGATCTGGTCACTGGCAGAGGTAAAGTCGGTGATGTGATCAACACCCATTTTTGAAGCAAACACGAAAACATCCGCGCCTACACCGCCGGTCAAGGTATCATCCCCAAGGCCGTTGATCAGGCTATCATTGCCCTCGCCACCCAAAAGCACATCCTCCAGAAGACCGCCGTCCAAGACATCTGCCCCCAAGCCCCCCGTCAAACTATCCATTCCGCCACCGCCGAAAAGCCGGTCGGCCCCGGCGTCCCCGTCAAGGGTATCGTTGCCGTCCTGACCGAATAATTTGTCCGACCCGCCGTAGCCATTGGCGTAATCATTAAATTGCGATAACGCAAAAACGTCATTGCCGGACAGCATTCTTTTAATAATGAGGGAATCGTCCATCGTGGATGTCGTCTCGACGGCATTCCACAGCGCAGTGGCCAAAATGTTGAACCCTTCAAAGGCCACCGTTTGAACAGAGCTTAATCCATCGATGACAAAATCAGCAAAAGAGGTTACGATTCCGTCGGTAAAGCTTACATCGTTGGGGGCTTTGGAACTGATCGTCAGGTCTTTGCCGACAAACATATCTGCGTGCTCTGTTCCACCCTTTGAAAAACGGGCCACCAAACTATCCGACGTTGGGGTCGAGTGCGGGTCGAGAGCAGACCCCTTGAGCAACTCAAAGGATTTAAGCCCGGATTTTATAAAGCTTAGATCAAAATTGTTTTGATTAAAAGCAACGTTCGCCGTTATGTTTGTCATAGCTATACCCATTTTTAAGGTGTCATCTCACCAAAGCGCCCTTCTAAGAATTTGCTTTGGACTGTGGTATAGAATTTACCCCCCAAAGATTACCCTTTCGTGTATAATTAGGGGTCATTGCTTTCAATTTTATTCTCTTTGACAGGTTCGCTGCCCGGTCCGCGCATGCCCGCCTTTTGCCCAAAGGCCTTGGAAACACGCGGCGCGCCGTGTGCCTTGGTCCTAGGGAAGATTTCTGCCGGCACTGGCGGTCCTAAAACCCAAAACGCGTTTGGCCTTACCCCTTGGCCTTGGGCGTCAGCAGCTTCGCCGGGCGCAAGGCCTCGGCGGCTTTGAACAGGCCGAAGGTTTGGTTCACGTAGTTCACCACGCCGCCGATCTGGTCCATGTATTTCGTTAATTCGGGCGTGCGCTCGGCCTCGACCATCTGCACCGCCCGCTCGGGGTTTTGCGCTTCGAACTGGCAGTAAAACAGCGGTTCGCCGCGGCGCAGCACGATGTCTTTTGTCGGCTCGTGCCACTCAAACGCCCACATCAGGGGCCGCGGCCAAGCGTTCAGCGGAAAGCGGCCGCCAAAGATCGTGCCGGGCAGCGGATTGGGCCGATAATGCGCAAAGGTGCCGATTTGCGAGACATAGACCAGCTCATCGGCGATAAAGCAGTAGGGCAGCGACAGTTGCACCGTGGGCCGGTCGGGGTAGCGCCACTCTGTCTCGGCGACAAGCGTTAAGACTTCGTTGATCTTGTTGGCGCGGATGGACGAGGCCGTCCCTGCCCGGTTGATCAGATGCGGTTTGCCCTTGTCGTCGCGGCCAAAGCCGATGTGCAGGTCGTAGGGGCAGTTCACCACGAAATACCGGCTTTCCAACTGGATCACCGCCGGACACCGGCTGGCCGATTTGGCATGGGCCTTGTTGGTCTGCCGGAACATCAGCCGTTCGGGCGCATCAAACAGCACCGCTCCTTTGTCAGAGGTCAAAAACCAGCCCACCGTTACAGGACCGGTATTTTGCCCCGCCTCTGGCCTGTCAAATGCAACTGTAATTTCCATCTTTGCCCCCGAAATAGCCCTAAGAAACGCCCACCATAGCCGTCTGTCAACTGGCCGCTTTGACCTGCACCATGCTTTGCCCCGCATCTGGCCGCAACCGGGCAAAGATTGCCGCAGAGCCAAGGGCCAAACCGGCAATCAATGCAAAGACATAGGGAAAGTTGCCCAGATCCGGTGCCGCAGTGCCGCGCAGCGCGCCGCAGAGTTCCAGCCCCATCGCCGCAAGGGTGATGCCCACCGACCCCGACAGTTGTTGCAGCACCGCCGTGAACGACGTGGCCGAGGACAGGCGCGCCGCCGTCACTTCGGCATAGCCAATCGCGTTGAGCGAGGTGAACTGCAACGACCGCGACAACCCGCCCGCCACCAGAACCGCCAGCATCACTGGCACCGGAGTGGTTTTTGTGAACAGCGCAGGCCCCAAGATCAACACCGCCGAGATTACCGCATTGCCCATCAGCACCCCGCGAAAGCCAAAGCGCCGCAGCAGGGGTTGGGCCGCGAATTTCATCGCCATCGCCCCTAACCCCGACGAGAACGTCAAGAGCCCAGAGGCAAAGGCCGTAAGCCCGAACCCCAGTTGAAACATCAGCGGCAGCAAGAACGGCAGCGCCCCGACGCTGATGCGAAACAAGCTGCCCGCCGTCACCGCAATGCGAAAGGTCGCCAGCTTAAGCAGGCGCAAATCGACCAGCGGGTCTTCAACTCGCAGGGCGTGGCGCACAAAGGCAAAGGTCAGCGCCATGCCGCCCAAGACCAGCGCCAAAACGCCCCACAGCGGGGCAAGGTTTAGCCCTGCCAGCGTCAGCCCCGTTAAAAACGCGGCAAGGCCCGGACCGGCCAACACAAAGCCCTTCAGATCAAAGCGCCCCGTCCCTGTCTCGCGGATGTTGGGGATCAGCAGGGTCACCAGCACAATCCCCAGTACCGCCAGCGGAAGGTTGATCCAGAAAATCCAGCGCCAGTGGAAATAGGTCGTTATATATCCCCCCAGCGGCGGCCCCATGACAGGGCCCAGAAGGGCAGGTACGGTCAGCCACGCCAAGGCGCCAACCAGCCCCTCACGCGGGACGGTGCGCAGTAAGATCAACCGCCCCACCGGCACCATCATCGCCCCGCCGATCCCCTGCAAGATGCGCGCCACCACCAGTTGCCACAGATTTTGCGACAGTCCGCAGGCGATAGAGCCCAAAGCAAAAACCACAATCGCTGCGCGAAAAATGGTGCGCGCGCCGAACTTGTCTGCCGCCCAGCCCGATGCCGGAATAAACACCGCCAGCGCCAGAAGATACGATGTCAGCACCAGTTTCAGATGAATAGGGTCAGTCGCCAGATCCACCGCCATGGCGGGAAGCGAGGTGGACAAAACCGAAGAGTCGATATTTTCCATCAGCAAAGCCACCGCCACAATCAGCGGCACAACCCGCGTCATGCGCGATGCAGAAAGGGTGATTTGGGCCATGCGCCCTTGTCCTATAGCCGCAGGATCGACGCAAGGGGGGCGTCTGGCGCAGGCGCTGATAAATCGTTGCAAAAAGATGTTGCGGAGTTTGGAACGTTCCAATAAATTTTGTGGAACGGTCTAAAAACGGCTGCGGGGGGTCATGGGAAAACTGGTTTCAGCGGCAGAATCGGTGGGCCGCATCAAGGATGGGGCGGTGGTGACGGTGTCGTCCTCCAGTGCTTTGGGCTGCCCTGATAAGGTGCTGGAGGCCTTGGGCGCGCGCTTTCGTGCCGAAGGCCATCCGCGCGGCATCACCACCCTGCATCCGATTGCGGCGGGGGATATGTACGGGGTGAAGGGCGTTGACCACATCGCACAGGATGGGTTGCTGGCGCGGGTGATCGGGGGGTCGTATCCGTCAGGCTCGTCCAATCTGCCGATGCCCGAGATTTGGAAAATGGTCAGCGAAGACCGCATTCCCGCCTATAACGTGCCGTCGGGCATTTTGTTTGACATGCACCGCGATGTGGCCGCGCGTAAGGCGGGCGTGTTAACCAAGGTGGGCTTGCAAACCTTTGTTGACCCCACTCTGCAAGGCTGTGCCATGAACGCCAAAGCCGCCGCCGCGCCCATCGTGCAGCGCGTTGAATTTGGCGGCGAGACGTGGTTGCATTTTCCCAATATCGTCCCCGATGTCTGCATCTTGCGCGCCACCACCGCCGACGAGCGCGGCAATCTGACCTATGAACACGAAGGCGCCTATCTGGGCGGGTTGGATCAGGCGATTGCCACGCGCAACCATGGCGGATTGGTCATCGCCCAAGTCAAGCGCCTGACCGCCGCAGGCAGCCTGCGCCCGCATGACGTGCGCGTGCCGGGCCATCTGGTTGATCTGATCGTGCTGGACCCTGATCAAAAGCAAACCACCGAAACCCCCTATGATCCGGCCATTTCGGGCGAGGTTATCCGCCCTTGGGCCAGTTTCGATCTGGCAGAACATGGCGTTGAAAAGGTCATCGCCCGCCGCGCCGCGATGGAGCTGCGCCGCGGCATGACGGCGAATTTGGGTTTTGGCATTTCGGCCCTTGTGCCGCGCATACTGTTGGAGGCGGGCGAGCCGCAGGCGGTAACTTGGGCGATTGAGCAAGGGGCCGTGGGCGGTATGCCCTTGACAGGCTTTGCCTTTGGCTGTGCCAGCAATGCCGATGGCTACATGCCCTCGCCCAACCAGTTCACCTATTTTCAGGGCGGCGGCTTTGACATGACGTTCTTGTCGTTTCTTGAGGTGGATGTTGAAGGCAATGTCAACGTCTCGAAACTGGGCAAAAAGCCCTATCTGACGGCGGGCTGTGGCGGGTTTGTCGATATCACCGCCCATGCCAAGAAGATCGTCTTTTCCGGCTGGTTCGAAGCGGGGGCCGAGATTGCCCTAGACGTCAGCGGCCTGCGTGTCACCAAGCCGGGCAAGTTCACCAAGATGGTCGAACGGGTGGAACATATCACCTTTTCCGGTGCAAGGGCACGGGCACAGGGGCAAGAGGTGCTCTATGTCACCGAACGCTGCGTGATCCGCCTGACGGCAGAGGGGTTGGTGGCAACGGAACTGATGCCCGGCATCGACCCCGCGCGTGACATCATCGCGGCCTCGCAGGGCAGGGTGCGGGTGGCAGAGAACGCTCAGGTGCTGCCGCTTGACCTGCTGTCACCCGATGCGATGGCGTTGCCGCTATGAGCAGCGTTCACCTGTTGATGGATGGCCCCATCGCCGAGATGCGGCTGGATAACCCCGCCAAACTGAACGCGCTCACACCCGGGATGCTGGACCAGATCATGGCGCATTGCGATACGGTCGAAAGCAACGGCCAAGTGCTGGCTGTTTTGTTGACAGCGACAGGGCCCAAGGCCTTTTGCACCGGCGCAGATATCACCGCTTGGGCCGATCTATCCCCCGCCGATTTCGCGCGTCATTGGGTGCGCGGCGGGCATCGGGTGTTTGACCGTCTGGCCCGCCTGTGCAAACCCACGATCGCCGTGCTGGAAGGTCCGGCCTATGGTGGCGGGCTGGAACTGGCGGCGGCCTGCGATATCCGCGTGATGGGACGCGGGGCCAAGATCGCCTTGCCGGAAACCAGCGTGGGCATCGTGCCGGGTTGGTCAGGATCGCAGCGCTTGGCGCGGCTGCTGCCAGAGGCGGTGGTGAAGGAAATGGCGCTGTTTGGGCGGGTGTTGGGGGCAGATCGTTGCCTGACCTTAGGATTTGCCGCCGAAGTGTCTGACGACCCAAGTGCTGCCGCGCTAGAGATCGCCGACCGCTTGCGCGCCACCTCGCCGTATGCGACCGAGGTGGCCAAGTCTATGATCCACGCCGCCGTGGGCGAGGACCGCGCTGCGATGATCGAAGCCTTGGGCGCAGGTATGACAGCGGCCAGTGCGGATAAAGCCGAAGGCGTGGCGGCGTTTCGGGCCAAGCGCAAACCGGTCTTTGGTCGCGATTAAGGCCAGCGTTGCAAGCGGGGGTTTCACGCCCCCGCACCCGTTGTCAAAAGCGGGGGTTTCACACCCCCGCACCCCCGTGGGATATTTGGGCAAGTATGAAAGTAGACCGCACAATGACACAGCCAGAGATCATCATCATCGGGTCGGGCATGGGCGGGGCCAGTTTGGCAGCGGCCTTGGCACCTTCGGGCAAACAGATTTTGATCTTGGAAAAGGGCGATTGGCTGGAAGATTCGCCACAAGCGCGCGATGGTGCGGCGATTTTTGGCGGATATTTCCGGTCGGAGGAAACGTGGCTGGATCAGGCGGGCAAGCCCTTTCATCCGGGCAATTACTACTACCCCGGCGGCAATACCAAGTTTTACGGCGCGGTTTTGCTGCGCTACCGCGCGCAAGATTTCGCCCCCCTGCAACACGTCGAAGGCAAAACCCCCGGCTGGCCGCTGTCTTATGAGACGATGGAGCCGTGGTATACCAAGGCCGAAGTTCTTTACCAAGCGCATGGCGCTTTGGGCTATGACCCGACCGAACCGCCCCACTCCGCGCCCTATCCCTTTCCCCCCGTGCCGGATGAGCCCGTGGTGGCCGACCTTGCCGCGCGCCTTAAGGCGCAAGGGCTGAACGTGGGGCCAGTGCCCTTGGGTGTGGATATCGACAAATGGCTGGAAGGGGGCCCGCAGACCTTTGACGGCTTTCCCAACACGCGCGGCGGCAAAATGGATGCCGAAACCTGCGGGCTGGCCGAGGCGCTGAAACACCCCAACGTCACCTTGCTGCGCAACGCCGAGGTGACGCGCCTGCACGCTGAGGGTCGCAAGATCACGGCGGTGGACTACATGTCAAACGGTCAGTCGCAGCGCATATCCGCGCCTGTGATTTGCCTGTGCATGGGCGCGGTCAAGTCGGCGGCGATGCTGCTCACCTCGGCCAACGCGGATCATCCGGCAGGCTTGGCCAACAGCTCGGATCAGGTCGGGCGCAACTTTATGAACCACAACATCTCGGCCGTTTTGGCCTTTAGCCCCTTTCGCCGCAACACCGCCGTGTATGAAAAAACCATCCAGTTCAACGATTGGTATCTGCAAGGCGGGCCGGGCAACCGCCCCTTGGGCAATGTGCAAATGCTGGGCAAGGTGACAGGCGATATTCTGGCAGCCGAGACGGGGTGGCCGCTGTGGTTGGCTGGTTATGTGGCCGAACATTCCATGCATTTGATGACCATGTCCGAAGACCTGCCCAACCCGGACAGCCGCGTCTTGGTCAAAGACGGCAAGATCGTGCTGCACTGGCAGCGCAGCAATTTCGGCGCGCACCACTATCTGACCGCCAAGCTGAAAGCCGCTTTGCGCAAGGCGGGCTGGCCCATCGTGATGTCAAAGACCTTCGAGAAAAAGACCCCCAGCCACCAGTGCGGCACGGCGCGGATGGGGGCGGACCCCAAAGCCTCGGTCGTGGATGTGAACCTGAAAGCGCATGATCTGGACAATCTGTACATCGTCGATGCCTCGGTCTTGCCCACCTCGGCGGCGGTCAATCCTAGCCTGACCATCGCCGCTTTGGCGCTGCGGGCAGGGGCGCATATCGCGGGGGTTTTGGGATGAAAACGGCGCTGATCACCGGCGGGCAGCAGGGTATCGGGCTGGGCATTGCCCAAGCCTTGGCGGCTGCGGGATTTGCCGTGGTGATGGCGGCAGAGCTGGAAGCGGATGCGCCCGCTGTGCAAGCGGCTTTGGCAGTGCTGCCCACAGCGCGGTATCTGCGGCATGATCTTTCGGGCGGCGACCCTGCCGCCTTGCTGGACGCCGTGGGCGATGTGACCTGTTTTGTGTCAAACGCGGGCGTTCCGGCACGGCAGCGCGGCGATATGCTGAACATCACGGCTGATAGCTTTGACCATGTCATGGGCATCAACCTGCGCGGTGCGTTCTTTTTGGCGCAACAGGTGGCGCGGCGGATGTTGGCTAGGCCTGCGGCGCACTATCGGTCGATGTTGTTTGTCACCTCGGTCAGCGCGCAGATGATCTCGGTCGAGCGGGCGGAATACTGCCTGTCGAAATCCGCCGCCGCCACAATGGCGCAGCTTTTCGCCGTGCGCATGGCGCCGCACGGCGTGGGCGTGTTTGACCTGCGGCCGGGGATTATCGACACGGCGATGACGGCGGCAGTGCATGACAAGTACTCTGCCCGCATCGCCGATGGGTTGGTGCCCGCCGCACGGTGGGGCCAGCCTGCCGATATCGGGTCTGTCGCGGTGCCCCTTGCACTGGGGCAGATGGCATTTGCCAATGGGGCCGTCCTGCCAGTGGACGGCGGGCTTTCAATCAGCAGGTTGTGATATGGAGTACGATACGATCATCATCGGCGGCGGCTCGGCTGGATCGGTTCTGGCTGCGCGCCTCACCGAAGACCCCACCCGCCGCGTCTTGCTGCTAGAGGCAGGCGGGCGCGACCGTCACCCCTTTTACCACCTGCCCGCAGGCTTTGCGAAGATGACCAAGGGCATCGGATCATGGGGCTGGCACACCACCCCGCAACGCCACATGAAAGATATGGTGATCCGCTACACCCAAGCCAAGGTGATCGGCGGCGGGTCTTCCATCAACGCGCAGATCTATACCCGCGGCAACGCGCTGGATTATGACGAGTGGCGGCAGGCAGGCTGCACCGGTTGGGGCTATGATGACATCCTGCCCTATTTCCGCAAGGCCGAAGACAACGACACCCACGCCAACCGCTATCACGGCCAAGGCGGCCCGCTAGGTGTCAGCCAACCCCGCGCGCCTTTGCCCATCTGCGATGCCTATTTCGCCGCCGCCGCCCAACTGGGCATTCCGCGCAATCTGGATATGACCGGAGAGGTGCAAGACGGCGTGGGCTTTTACCAGCTCACGCAAAAGAACTACCGCCGCTCGTCCACCGCCGTGGCCTATCTGCGGCCAGCCGAGAGGCGGGCGAATTTGACAGTGCTGACAGGTGCTCAGGTGCTGCGGATTGTGGTGGATCAAGGCCGCGCCACGGGGGTAGAGCTAGCCGGTCAAGGCATTGTGCGGGCGGGTGAGGTGATCTTGTCAGCGGGGGCCATCGGCTCGCCGCGCCTGTTGCAACTGTCGGGGATCGGGCCTGCGGATCATCTGCGCAGTCTTGGGCTTCCTGTGATCTTTGACCAACCCGCCGTTGGGGCCAACCTGCAAGACCATGTCGACCTGTTTGTCATCGCCGAATGCACCGGCCCCCACACCTACGACCGCTTCGCCAAGCCGCATCTGTCGGCCTTGGCTGCGCTGCAATATCTGCTGACGCGCAAGGGGCCTGTGGCCTCCAGCCTGTTTGAGACAGGGGGGTTTTGGTATGCCGACCCCAACGCCCGCTCGCCCGACATTCAACTGCATCTGGGTCTAGGCTCGGGGATCGAGGCGGGCGTGGCCGCCATGCCGCAGGGCGGGGTGACGCTGAACTCGGCCTATCTGCGGCCCAGATCGCGCGGCACGGTGCGGCTGGCAAGTGCCGACCCGCTGGCAGCCCCCCTGATCGACCCCAACTATTGGGCTGATCCTTACGACCGCGAGATGTCGATCAGGGGCCTGAAACTGGCGCGAGAGATCATGCGCCAAGACGCGCTCAAACCCTTTGTGCTGGCCGAACGCCTGCCCGGCCCCGATGTGCAAACCGACGAAGACTATTTCAACTACGCCTGCGCCCATGCCAAGACCGACCACCACCCCGCTGGCACCTGCCGCATGGGATCAGACCCCGCTGCCGTGGTCGACCCGCAGCTGCGCTTTAACGGCATTGCCGGACTGCGGGTGGTGGATGCGTCGATCATGCCCAGCGTTGTGTCTTCCAACACCAATGCCGCCACGATCATGATCGCGGAAAAGGCAGCCGATATGATCAGGGGCCACGCATGATCCGCCACATCGTTTTGATCCGCTTTCAACCGAGTGTGACCGAGGCCGCGATTGATGCGATCTTCTCCGCCCTTCCCCGCTTGGCCGCCAAACTGCCGGGCCTTCTGTCCTATGCCGCAGGCCGATCCGAAAGCCCCGAGCAGATCGAACGCGGCTATCTGCACGGCTTCACCATCGACTTTACCGGATGGGACGCGCTGCAAACCTATGCCGACGATCCCGGCCACAAGGCCTTTGGCGGCCAGTTGGTGGCCCATGCCCAAGGCGGGATCGACGGGCTTTTGGTCTTTGATCTGAAGGTGGCCTGACCCATGCTGCATCTGCCAACCTATGACGGCACCCTTGCGCCTTACGTCTTGCAAGGCACCCCCCTTGTGCCCCGCGCCCCGCGTGTGACGCTGACCCGCACTGCCTTTGCTGCGGCCCATGTCATCAGCGACCCGATGGCCGAGCGGAACCCATGGGACACCCGCCCCGCCGTCGACTGGGACGCCACCTTGGCTTTTCGCAGTGGCCTGTGGGATCAAGGCCTAGGTCTGGCCGAGGCGATGGACACCGCCCAACGCGGCATGGGGGTTGATTGGGCCACCGCGAAAGAGCTGATCTTGCACACGATGCGCGCCGCCAAGGCGCATCCCCTCTCCCCGCGCGTGGCTTGCGGGGCGGGGACCGATCATATGGCGCTGGCAGAGTTGCGCGATGCTGCGGCGATCTTGTCCGCCTACGAAACCCAAGCCGAGGCGATTGAAGCCGCCGGAGGCCAGTTGATCTTGATGGCCAGCCGCGCCTTTCCGGCGATCGGGGCAGATCAGGCGACCTACCACCACGTCTACCGCCGCCTGATTGACGGCGCGCGCGATCCGGTTGTGTTGC